>CANBKJ010000043.1 GCA_947369165.1 uncultured Lachnoclostridium sp. | reverse complement strand
AATACCTGGTTTTCAGATCATGAAAATGGAACTTTGCCAGATCCATGATCTGATAAATGTAGTAGCAGTAATCCACCTGTCCAGCACGGATATTCCGCAGGATATCGTTGATAAAGCTACAGTAGGATTGCCAGTTTGTACATCCGTCATAGGTGCGCGGGGAGTCATCTGATCCACTTGTTGATTCCCTTGAAAATCTGCCTCCAAGTTTTTTTATTTTGCTGCTGTAAGGTGTGATAAATAATTTGCGGATATCAAATTCTTTCTGCCATGTTTCATCAGTGAGATGTTCTGATGGGCGGCTGTCTGTATTAGATATCACCCCTAATTCTTTTAATTCTTTCAGATTCATACTTTTGTACTTTTTCTCCTTTTCTGTTCTGAGTTTTCTTTTTTTCAGTGTGTGCTGTAGATAGACTGCCTCCATCTGATTCTGTATTCTCCTTCTGTTTGGATAGGAAGTATTAAAATCTTCTATTTCTATGTTTCCTCCAAAGATAGAATGGTTTGTGATCATATTCATCGTCTCCTTTCGCTTTGTACTGCTGCACTAGTTTTTTTCTCCAAATATTTTTCTATAGACCATTCTGTATTTTTTAAAATCAAAACAAACGTTCGAGAAATGTATTGACAAAAAGGAACGTTTGTTCTATAATGATTTTTGCAATAAACGTTTTATTTAGGAGGTGTTAAGATGGAAGAAATTTTGCTGTTGTATTATGAGAATAATGCGAAGAAACTTCGTGGAATCGTGAATAAAATACTTCTCCGATTTGGAGGTTTATCAGAGAAGGATGTGGATGATTTTTATTCTCTTGCCAATGAAGTGTTTGCAGATGCTTTAAGAAGATATGATGGAGATCAGTCTTTTGATGGCTTTTTATATTCTTGTCTAACTAATAAGATAAAGACAGAGATTACAAAAAGAAACAGATATAAGAGAAGAGCAGATCGACTATCTGTCCCCATCGATCAGCCCGTTGGTGATGATGAACATTTTACTTTGGCGGATATGATCCCTTCTGATATAGATATTGAAAAGGAAGTTTTAGAAAAGAACATGGGTTTTGTGGATCAAAAGATCCAGGATTATCTGGGGAGCCTTTCTAAGATACAGAGAAGGATCATCGAAATGAAGATACAGGACATTGAAACAAACAGTATTAAAAAACAGCTAAATCTTACAGATAAACAGTATCAGTTATATATGAGACAGGCGGTACAATATGAACATATTAGACTTTTATATATTTAGCATCATGGGATCGACAGGATGGAGGTATTACAAATGAGACAGATAGGATTAGAAAAGAACAAGAGAGAATTTCACTCTACAAAATACTATGTGAATGCAGTGAAAAAAGAGACGGTGAGAACTGATCATCCACAACAGCGGGAATCGGGACAGTGGCCCCCAGAATACCGCGACGGTTTGATCGGGACAGTTCTTAAAAATGAGGACATCCCTTATATTGTTATTTGTGAACAGGTGACAGAGAGAGGAGTGGATAATTATCTCATCGATGGCATTCAGCGGGTGACAACGATATTTAATTATAGAGTAGGGGCCTTTAAGCTGGGAAATAAATTAGAGAACCCTCTTATTGAATATCAGGTGAACCGATTGGACGAGAAGGGAAAACCGATGCGGGATGAGAGTGGAAATCTGATGCATGATACAATTGTATGTGATATCCGCGGGAAAGGATATAAGGATCTGCCAGAGGAACTGCAGGAGCTTTTTGATGAATTTCAGTTGATGGAAGTAAAGCATCTGAATTGTACTGATGATCAGATTGGTTATCATCTCAGGCGCTATAACCATGCTAAGAAAATGGGGGCGAGTCAGAATGGCATTACCTATCTGGATAAAAATATTGCGATGCGGGTAAAGAATATTACTTCAACTCATACCTTTTTTAAAGATTTTGGAAATTTTAAGCCAGCGGAAAGGAACAATGATACCCTGAACAGAGTGGTCTTGGAAAGTTTTATGGCTACATATTTTATGGATCGCTGGAAAAGTCCGCTAAAGGATATCTGTTTTTTCTTAAATGACAATCTTCAAGAAGAGATGATTGCTGCATTTAATAAAGAATTGGATTCCATCTCAGAGGTTATGAGAGAGACAGTGGCAGAAATGTTTACCTCAAAAAATTCTTTTCTGTGGTTTGTGACATATCATAAGTTTTGTGAGACAGGTATGCCATCAGAACGGTTTATGGACTTCATGGAGGCATTTAAAATGAACCTCCACAGCAAAGAATGGCATGGAATGACCTTTGATGACATGAATAGGGTAAGTACTAAGAAAAAGAGCTGCATCATAGAAAAGCTGCAGCTGCTGGAGGAATTTATGCAGGAGTTTGTGTCAGAAGAGGGAAAAGGGGAAAAAGTGGGTCTGATGGACTTCATAAAGGAGAATGTAAAGAAAGAGGCGGAGCAGGAAGATCTTGCGCTCTATCAGGATATGCTGGATGATCTGATATTGGAGGTGAATAACGATACAAAGCTGCTGGACATAGAAAACAGAGCTTCTTTAACCGCGCTGGTAGGTTACGCCTGTGAGCAGGATATCGATTTAGACGAGTGGTTTGTGGAGTATTTTAAGACTCATACTGTTTACAGGAAGGATCAAAAGAGTAATTTCAGGTGTATGGCTGACGATCTGCAAAAGTTTATAAAAAAGGGGGAAAGGAATGGCAGAAAATCTATGGTTGAATACATATAGAATGATGGATACCTGCAAAGGACATTTGCGGAAATGTGGTTTTCGATGGCATAGCGCCGTTACAGATCAGAATACGTCCAATTATATTTATTCATTTTCGCTGGTGACATATAAAAAATATCCTTGTGTTATTTGTGAGATTGTTGTTACGAGAGATACAGGGGAAGCTATATGTAATGTGTACGATGGCAATCACAATCTTTATTTTCCGTTTTATACAGACTTCTTTCTGTACAGGAAACGGAAAGAAAGAATAAACCGAAGGATTAAGATGGAATTTAAAAGGCTGGGGATCATACAGGTATGAGGCGGTGTCCCTGGGAAAAAAATAGGCATCAATCGGAAAGATTTCCAATTGATGCCCCAGAGGTACAGCTTATTTATGTGCGATATTCATTTTCTTTAATAAGGTCTCGTTTATTTTTCCATTCACAGCGATGCATTTTTTCTTCTGGTATTTACAGATCGCCGATTTAGTTTTGGTGTCGTATTTTCCAGTTTTACTGCACCTGTATCCTAGTTTGTTGAGTTTCTTTTGAACTTTTTTAATAGTAGAGGTCCGATAGCATGCAGGACATTTTTTTGATGAAGCATAGGGGCATGCACCATCTTCATGAAGATGGGCAGGATAACGGTGTCCTCCACAGTTATAGTGGTATTTACCTGAATTTGTGTTGTTGTGGTGTCCTCCCTGATGTCCATGTGCGGATGAAACGCTAAAAGGGGTCAAAAGGCCAATGCACAGGACCGCAGCCAGAATTTTTTTTCGATATTTCATAAAAGATACCTCCTTAAATAGAATCGTATGATCTTTTTAATCATTATACCACGCAAAAAAGGGATTGGCAACAAGGAGGCAGGATTTCAATCGTATCCTTGACAATCGTTTTTATCTTCTTTATAATTAGTTTATCTATCTGTATGTATTCAGTCAGAAAGAAGGGAGAGCAGGAAGATTCTGGTGTTTTTTTGACACAATATTCTGGTAATCTAACCTTCATAACAAGTCGATATATATAGTTAGAAGAAGTAAAGATTTTTTAGCCGGAGGGCATGTCTGAAGGCATTCAAGTTTATTAGAAAAAGGGGCATTTCACATGAAAAAAGCAAGATTTTCAAAGAAAAGAATTAAATTTAGGTATTTGGCGCTGCTTGTTGTGCTCATGGTGGTGGGCATATGCGGTTCCCTGGGGTATCGTTCCGAAGCGGTGGAGGGGCTGTATCTGACCTGCGACGGCTTCGAGATGAGTGCCCAGAACGCGTATCAGATGAAGAGCCGGGAGATCACGCTGGTACTCGGTGATGAAAGGAATCCAATTTATGCGGATTCTAACCTGTATGAGATAACATGGAGTATTGAGACGGGAAATGACATTGCAGAGATTCAGAAAAGCCCAACCAGCCCGATCTATGGAATTGTAAAAGCGAAATCGCCAGGTGAGGTGACGGTACTTGCTACAGTTGTCAATAAAGCTGGTGGCGGACAAGGCGCTGTGATCGGTAGTGTGTCCTGTAAAATCCAGGTTGTATTTGCTGTGGATACTTCTAAAAACGACAATGTGTTTAAGAAACCATATCCAGATTCTGAGGACAAGGCGATTTTCTTACGGACGACGGATAAGCCAGTGGCGTTGACTCTGAACTATGGTGAGGCGAAATCTGACAACGTTCAGTGGACCTCAGCTAACGAAGAAGTGGCAAAGGTATCGAATTCTGGAGATGATAAGGGTACTGTAACACCGACGGGAGCCGGCAGGACGAAGATTACGGCTACTTATACTCCGAAGGATAGTCCTAATATTACATATTCTGCAACGATTGATGTATATGTCTATCCGGGGATCAGTCAGACCGATTCTGGATATGACAAGATAAAAGAGATGAAGATGAACAGCGGTGGTATCATCTACACCGATGCGAAGTTTACCAGCAATATTGAGGCGATCCAGCAGAAGATGGACTGGGTTATCAAACAGGACGATGGCAGTGGTGGAGAGCGAACCATCGCTAACTCTCTTGGAGTTACCTCAGATCTGATTAAGATCAGTGCCGTTTCCAGCCGTTCTAACCAGCTGAAGGCGGAAGGAAGAGCCGGTAAATATTATGTGTATTTCTATCCAAAGGGTGCTTACGAGAGTGAGAGCCGATATATCGATAAGGATATCTATGCTCCTACGGTATTGACGCTGTTTCTCTATGCCTCCCCGAACGATTATTCGGATACGATTCCGATCGGGGGTACTTTTGATATTGCAGATGCATTTAACTTCTCTGCGGAAGAATTTATTCAGTATTTTGATGTGACACCGTTGGATTTTGATCCATATGCGACCTATGACAGAACAACAGGTATCATAACCGCTGTTTCTAAAAGAGAAAATACCACAACCACTGTAAATGCGGAGGTAAAGGTAAAAGCTGCCCACGAGAATTATATCCGTTCACTGCTTCCAGGAGGAAGTACCGTTCTGGATAAGGGAAAGTTTAACATCAAGATTACGATCGCAGATGTTTTCCGGTTAAGCCAGAACTATGTGACCATGTATAATAACAGTACACTGAACCTTGGCGCATTTTTTAACGACAAGAAAGTTCTGGATGTGGACTGGAGTTCCAGCGACGATAGTTATGTGGAAGTAGATCACAATGGAAATATCACGTCCAAGCGGATCACCCAGGATGATGTTATTATCACTGCGAAATATACGAGCGGCTCCAGCAGTTTTACGGCAAACTGCCGCGTCAGTGTTGTGGAGACGCCAGGAAACTTCGATATTGATCCGGCGGAAGCAAAGCTGAATGTGGGAGAGAGTATCGTCGTGAAGGTGAATGGAAATCCTGCGGTTTCTGAGGTGCCTAAAACCTGGTGGGACTGGGATGAGAGATATCTGAACGTGGAGATTGAGTCCGACGGACAGACGGCTACGGTGACAGCGAAAGAAGTGCCGGGAGATGGTTCTACTACCGAGCTGGTCTTTAAAAATCCCAATATAGAGAGCCAGGGTGTGAGATGTAAGTTCACTGTGGTGGCGCCATATGAGGAAATTAAACTTTCCGATAGCTCTTTGAAATTGAAAAAGGATGCTACTTATCAGCTGAAGTATACGTATTCTCCGAAAAATGTGACAGACAAGGAACTTGAGTGGACTTCTCTGGATACTAATGTTTTGACGGTAGATGAGTATGGTTATATTACAGCGAAGAATCCAGGCACGACCATGGTAATGGTATCGCCAAAGTATAATCCGAACAAGATCTATGCACAGTGTATGGTGACAGTAGTGGCAAAATGTGAAGAAATCACTTTGACACCAGAGGAGATCGTCCTGAATGTAGGAGATACGAAATATGTCAATATTGCATTAGAACCACTGGGATGCGATCCGGAATTGAAGTTTGAAGTAAGTAACGAAGAGATTTTAGATTATGAATATAAGCCGGATAACCGTATTATTGATATTACTGGTAAAAAGGCTGGAAAGACTACGATTAATGTCAAGGCGGATGATGCCACCAGAAAAGAGATTACTGTGACGGTATTGCAGCCGTGTAGTAATCTGGAATTTTCGCCAAATAATTATGAGATGATCGCAGGGGAGACTTATACGCCTACGCTGAAAAAGACTCCGGAGGACACCACAGATATCATCACCTGGAGCACTTACAATGCGGAAGTGGCAGATGTGGATGAAAATGGAGTTATCACAGCCAAAAAAACAGGTGTTACCTTTATTCAGGCAACTTCTACATCTGGGCGGGTGGCAGTGATTCAGATTTCTGTAAAAGAAGGCCTCACAGCGGTGACATTAAAACCAGAGAATGCCGAGATCGAGGTTGGAGAGAGCATTACGTTGAATCCAGATTTCCAGCCGGTTGTAGCATACGATAAGACCATGGATTGGAGCATATCCGATCCGTCCATTGCCAAAATTGAAAAGGTTGGGGAATCTGCTGTCAAGGTAACTGGTTTGAAGGGTGGAATGGCTCTTGTAAAAGGTGTTGCCAAGGATGGCGGTTATGTGGTGAGCTGCCTCATCACAGTGACAGAAAAATCAACTTCAGTTAAGGTTTCACCTACATCGAAGTTTTTACAAAAAGGCAAATCATTTACGATTAAAGCTACTGTCACTTCTGAGACAGCTACCGATAAGTCAGTGAAATGGACCACTTCAAAGAAAAAGGTAGCTACTGTTAACTCGAAAGGACAGGTAAAGGGAAAGAAATTTGGTACTGCTTATATTACCGCTACAGCAAAAGATGGTTCCGGGGCTTCTGCTACCTGTAAAGTACAGGTAATACGTAAGGTGTCCAAGATCACATTGAATAAGTACACGGCGAAACTGCTGGTAGGAAATACGTTAAAACTGAAAGCTAAGATAACGCCGAAGAATGCTTCGATCAAGGGAGTGGCGTGGAGTTCCAGTGATAATAGTGTAGCAACGGTAGATTCTTCTGGACGGATTCACGGAATTGCTCCAGGACTTGTAAAAATCCGGGCGAAGGCAAAGGATGGTTCTGGTAAATCCGCTGTATGTCTTGTGACTGTGTCAGAGCCGATTCCAGCCACGGGAGTGGACGTGGAGAACAATGATATTATTGTGGCTAAGGGAAGGCAGATTCAGTCCGGTATTCGGAAAGCTCCTTTGAACTCTACGGATAAGATCAAGTATTATTCGGATAACAAGAAAGTAGCGAGAATCAATAAGCGGGGCAAGATCTATGCCGATCGTGTCGGCCAGGCAACCGTATATGGTGAGACCTCCAATGGCCAGGTCGGATATGCCGATGTACTTGTTGTCACTATGAACCGTAAAAAGCTTGCTTTCCGTCAATATGATACAGAGACGCTCCGGGTAGATGAGATCAATAAGGGAGTAACCTGGTATTCTAAGAATCCACTGATTGCTTCCGTAGATGATTCTGGTAAAGTGACCGGAAGACGCAGAGGTGTCACGAGAATATATGCAAAGGTACGCGGACTCAGACTGTCTTGTAAAGTTACGGTGCTGGGAATTAACTAGGGGGAAAAGTATTGTTAGCAAATTTGCATGTGAAAAATTTTGCGATTATTGATGAAATTGATGTTGATTTTGGGAGACATCTGAACATTCTGACTGGCGAGACCGGGGCAGGGAAATCCATCGTGGTAGGATCCATCGGAATTGCCCTGGGAGCCAGAGTTTCTTCTGAGATCATCGGGAACCATGGAGACTACGCAGTGGTGGAGCTTATCTTTCAAATTGATGATGAAGATACTCTCCAGGCACTGCGTGCTCTGGATATCGAGACCGAAGAAGGACAACTGGTGGTGTCCAGAAAGATTACTGGCAGCAGGAGCATTAATCGGATCAATGGAGAGAGTGTGTCTGTCAGTATGATACGAAAAGTGGCTGCGCTTTGCATGGACATTCATGGTCAGCATGAACACCAGTCTCTTCTCCATAAGGAATATCATTTATCGGTGGTGGACCGTTTTGCCGGCAGTGAGGTAGAGAACCTGAAAACAAAGCTGGCAGGATATTATAAAGAGTACCGGGAATTGCTTCATGAATTGGAGAATGAGAGTATCTCTGCCGAGGAGCGAACCCGGGAATTATCATTCCTGGAGTTTGAAAAAAAGGAAATTGAAGAGACTAAGCTTATTCCCGGCGAAGAGGACAAGCTGGAGGAACAGGTCAGAAAACTTTCCAATGCCTCTTCTATCGTGGAGGCATTGGGAAAAGTCTATGCCTGTACCGGGGATGGTCTTGGCGGTAGTGCAGACGGCATCAGTCAGGCGCTGAGACAGTTAGGCGGTGTTTCCTCCATGGATGAGAAGTTGACTTCCATGGAATCGGAACTGATGGATATTGAAAATCTCCTTTCTGATTTTAATCGGGAAATCTCAGAATATATGGACGGATTTGTTTTTAATGAGGCAGAACTGCACCAAATGGAAGCCAGATTGGATCAGATCCGCAATTGTCAGGCAAAATACGGTAAAAGCTATGAGGACATTATGTCCTATCTCCAGGAGATCACGGAGAAGATCAGACGTCTCTGTGACTACGAGGATTATCAGAAAGAGTGCTTGCACAAAAAAGAAGCGTTGGAAGGTAAAATGTCTACACTGGGCAGTAAACTAACAAAACTTCGTAAGACTGCTGGGAAAAAACTGGAAAAGAAGATTACCAGTGCACTGGAGGAATTGAATTTTGAGAAGCCAAAGTTTTCTGTAAATATTACTCCTCTGGAGGGTTATACCGCCGAGGGAAGAGATGATGTGGAATTTTTGATATCCACCAATCCAGGGGCAGAATTGTATCCATTGGGAAAAGTGGCATCCGGTGGTGAGCTGTCCCGCGTAATGCTAGCAGTTAAGTCTGTTTTTGCTGATGTGGATCGTATTGAGACTTTGATTTTCGATGAGATTGATGTGGGGATCAGTGGGAGAACTGCCCAGAAGGTTTCCGAGAAAATGTCGATCCTTGGAAAAGAACATCAGATCATATGTATTACACATCTCGCTCAGATTGCCGCCATGGCGGATACTCATTTTGTTATTGAGAAGCTTGTATCAGGGGATATGACACGGACGAACATCCGTCCTCTTACAGAAACCGAATCAGAAGAAGAATTGGCGCGTATTCTCGGCGGAGTTGAGATTACAGATGCTGTGCGCACCAATGCCAAAGAGATGAAGCAGCTTGCCAAACGTCAAAAGGACTATGCTGTTGTCTGATTGTGCAAAAGGTGTGGACAAAAAATTGATAAAATACTTATTTATGGTAATACTTTCATTGTATGACAGAAGATTGTTTGGATGATATGGAGGGATTACCATGAAAAGAAAATATCGGAGGCTGCTTTTCAGCGTTCTTGCTCTGGATATTCTACTTATCGGCTGGCTATCAATTCAATCTGTGTCCAGTCAGATTCCAGATACAATGTGGACTTATATAGGGAAAGAAGAAGAACTTTTTTCCGGGCTCCCGGCAAAGGCGGAGAAAAAAGATTCTGTGGAAGCACTCAATCTAACGGGAGACAGTGGGGGAACTACGTTGAAATCCCAAGCCAAGGGGAATTACAGCGTGGATATTCGATTGTTCGGCCTCTTTCATTTGAAGACAGTTGAGGTCAAGGTGATGGACCCAATGCATCTTGCACCATCTGGAGAACCCATTGGTATTTATGTGGAGACAAACGGGTTGTTGGTGCTCGCCACCACAAGTGTAGAAGGAAAAGATGGCCTTGTATATGAGCCTGCAGCTAATATCATCCAAAAAGGTGATTATATTCTTAAAATGAATGGCAAACCAGTGAAGACCATCAAGGAATTTAATGCTACCGTTCAGAGAAATAAAGGTGAGAAAATTCGGATTCGGATTCGCAGAAATGGCAGAGAGACGGATGTGGCGTTGAAGCCAGTTCAGGTTAGAGATGGCAGCTGCAAATTGGGAATTTGGGTGAGAGAGGATACCCAGGGGATTGGCACAATGACGTATGTTACCAAGAATGGTGGTTTTGGAGCGTTGGGTCACGGGATTACCGATGCCGATACGGGAACACTGATGAACCTGGGAGGTGGCGAGCTTTTTAATACAGAAATATTGGACATCACCCAGGGCAAACGAGGAACGCCAGGAGAGCTGGAAGGCTATATTAATATGGTGGCGGATAACTGCATTGGTTTGATAAAGAAAAATACTAACCTCGGTATTTTCGGGCAATTGTCTGAGGACTATAGGGATTGGAAAAAGCTTGATTTTATGCCGGTAGGACTTAAACAGGATGTGAAAAAGTCAAAAGCATGGATTATCAGTGATGTCGAGGGAAATCGAAAAAGATATGAGATCGAGATAGAAGAGATCAATATCAACAGCAAAGATAATAAAGGAATGGTAATACGAGTAACGGATTCAAATTTGTTAAAAATAACTGGCGGCATCGTACAAGGGATGTCTGGATCACCTGTGATCCAGGATGGAAAGATCATTGGAGCGGTCACGCATGTGTTGGTGGATGATCCCACCCGTGGCTACGCTGCATTCATCGAAAACATGTTATCCCAATGAGCCATGCAGTAATCAGAAAAATGCCCTTGAGTGAGCTTGCTCACTGACAAGGGCACTTTTTTTGATTAATATTTGGCGAAGCCAAACATGAGCGAAACGAAGTGGAGCGAATGCTGCATGGCGAGGAGCGCTGCATGGCGAGGAGCGCTGAATGGCGAGCGGCTGAATGGCGTTGCGGCAAGGGAATCTGTGGACACAGGGGATTGACATTGGCTTAAAATATGGCTATACTGAAAAAATAACGGAACATTCCGCTGTGGAAAAGGAGAGGTTCGATGTCGTATTTTCCCTTGTTTATGGAGTTGAAAGACCGGGATTGTCTCGTGGTGGGAGGAGGCAGGGTTGCCTGGCGCAAAGTAAAGGTGCTGATGGATTTTGGCGCGCAGGTTTCCGTGGTGGCGCCGGAGATCATTCCGGAGATTGGGAAACTTGGCTCTGTTCAGCAGACAAAACGGGAATTTGAAGATGGCGATGTGCTGGGACGGACTCTGGTGGTGGCGGCCACAGATGACGAGGCATTGAACCAGCGCATCAGTCAGCTCTGTCAGGCGCGCGGCATTCCGGTAAATGCCGTGGACCAGACTCAGGATTGCAGTTTTATCTTCCCAGCCTACGTAAAGCAGGGGGAGGTGGTGGCAGCCTTTTCCAGTGGAGGGCAGAGTCCGGTTATGACACAATATCTGAAAGCACAGATTAAGCCAGTCATGACAGAGGAGTTAGGAGAACTGGCGGCATGTCTTGGCAGTATTCGCGAGGTGGTGCATTCTTCTGTCCGGACAGAGACAGCACGAAAACACTTGTATGAGGAACTTCTTCAACTGGGGCTTCAGAAGGGAGAAAATCCGAAGACCGAAGAGATTTGGAATGTGATGAAAAAATATATGGAATAGGAGTAAATGAAAATGGACCGAATGAGAAGGCTGAGAGCCAGCGAAACGCTGCGAAGTATGGTGAGAGAAAACCATGTCCGGGTAGAAGAATTGATCTATCCTGTGTTTGTGACAGCTGGCACAGATATTTGTCATCCTGTGGCTTCGATGCCTGGTATCTGTCAGTATTCTATTGACCGGTTGGGAGAGGAACTAGATCGTGTGGTAGCAGCAGGAGTTCCCTCTGTTTTGCTATTTGGAATTCCAGAAGGCAAAGATGAGGCGGGAAGTGGCGCTTATGACGAGAATGGAATCATCCAGCAGGCGGTTCGCTGGATCAAAAAAGAGGAAAAGTATAGCAGACTTTTGGTGATAGCGGATGTCTGTCTCTGCGAGTATACTTCTCACGGTCACTGTGGTCTGATTCGGGATGGAGAGATTTTAAATGATGAGACGCTGCCGTTGCTGGCAAAGACCGCTGTCAGTTATGCCAAGGCGGGAGCAGATATCATTGCACCCAGTGATATGATGGACAAGCGTGTAAAGGCAATACGGCAGGCACTGGATGAAAACGGGTTATTAAACATACCCATCATGGCCTACAGTGCTAAGTTTGCCTCGTCTTTTTACGGACCTTTTCGGGAAGCAGCGCATTCGGCTCCGGGATTTGGAGACCGCAAAACCTATCAGATGGACCCAGCAAACGGAAGAGAGGCGATGCGGGAGGTAGAAGAAGATATTTTGGAGGGTGCCGATTTAATCATCGCCAAGCCTGCCATGGCATATATGGATATTATTAGTGAGATCTCCCGGAACTATAATATTCCGGTGGTGGCGTATAATGTCAGCGGGGAATATTCCATGATAAAGGCAGCGGCGGCACAGGGATGGATCGATGAAAAGAAGATCGTGCTAGAGCTTTTGACAGGATTTAAGCGTGCTGGCGCTAAGATGATCATCACCTATCATGCGCTGGAGGCAGCCGGATGGCTGCGAGAGTAGAATGGAGGAAATATGGAGACCAGGTCTGAACAATTATTTGAAGCGGCAAAAAAATATATTCCCGGAGGCGTGAACAGCCCTGTGAGGGCTTTTGGATCGGTAGGGAGAACGCCTAGATTTATTTCTTCGGCGCGGGGAGATAGGATCATAGATGTGGACGGCAATGAAATGATTGATTATATTTGTTCCTGGGGGCCGGGGATACTGGGGCATACCCATCCGCGGGTGATCCAGAAGGTTCAAGAAGCGTGTGAGGATGGTCTGACCTATGGGGCCCCTACGGAAAAAGAGGTTCATTTGGCAAAATTGATCGCTGAGCTGGTGCCGGGCATAGAGGTGAGCCGGCTGGTTAGTTCCGGGACAGAGGCGGTGATGAGTGCGGTACGCGTCGCCAGGGGATATACAAAACGGGACAAGATCATTAAATTCAAGGGGTGTTATCATGGACATTCCGATGGACTTCTGGTCAAAGCGGGATCGGCGGCCCTGACTACATCCGTGCCCGACAGCGCCGGGGTGCCGGCAGATTATACAAAAAATACATTGGTGGCACAGTTTAATGACAGCACATCCGTAGAAGAATTGTTCGCGGCAAATAAAGGGGAGATTGCTGCTGTGATCGTAGAACCGGTGGCGGCCAATATGGGAGTGGTGCTGCCCGACGAAGGATTTCTGGAATTTTTAAGGGAAATAACAGAACGCTGTGGGGCACTCTTGATTTTCGATGAAGTGATCACTGGATTTCGTCTCTCCCTGGGGGGCGCCCAGGAGTACTATGGGATCACACCAGATCTGACTACGCTGGGAAAGATCGTCGGGGGCGGTATGCCCATTGGTGCTTACGGTGGAAGAAAAGAGATCATGGAGATGGTTTCACCGGTGGGACCGGTGTATCAGGCGGGCACCTTGTCTGGAAATCCCATTGCCACCACAGCCGGCATAGAGACATTGATGATATTAAAAGAAGATCCGGGGATTTACAAGAGACTGGAACAGAAGGCGAAGCATATCGCCAAGGAGGTAAAAGAGACCGCTGGGGACGTGGTCTGTGTCAATCAGATCGGATCTCTTTTGAGTATCTTTTTTTCCGACAGAGGGGTGACAGACTACGAAAGTGCCATAGCTTCTCATACCGGGAAGTACGCAGAGTATTTTAGTTATCTTCTGGACGCGGGCATTTATGTGGCGCCGTCCCAGTTTGAGGCGATGTTTTTGTCGGAAGCTCACACGGAAGAGGACATTTCATATACCTGTCAGAAGATGAAGGAGTATTTTTCCAGATTTAGATCAACGAAAGGGAAATAATGTGACATGCAGTTTGGCGTTTGCGGAATCAATTATAAAAAGGCAGATTTGGACATAAGAGACAAAACTTCCTTTACCGATTTGAAAAAAGCAGAGTTTTTCCGGCTGGCAGGGAAAGAAGGGATTGAACAGTGTATGATCCTGTCCACCTGTAATCGCAGTGAAGTTTATTTTCTATATGAAACAGAAGCACAGTTCGACAGCGTCTGCAGGGTTTACGAGCGTATGTTTTCTGAGGCAGTACTCCGTGAGTACATGATTGCTATGGGTTCCGAAGCGGCGATGGGATATCTGTTCCGGGTGGCGGCGGGACTGGAATCTCTCGTGCTGGGAGAGGATCAGATTCTTGGACAGGTAAAGGAAGCGCTGGATTTTTCCAGAACCATGGGTTATGATGGAAAGGAACTGAATAAAATTGTCCGGGATGCCATCACCTGTGCCAAGAGGATAAAAACGGAATTTAAGATCAGTGAAAAACCATTATCTGTCAGTTATATTGGGATCCGGATGGTGAAAGAGCATACAGGCATTATGGGCAAGAGTGTGCTGCTGATCGGCAGTGGAAAAGCCAGCCTTCTGGCATTAAAATATCTCAAAGAATACGGTGCCGGAAAAATCACGGTGTGCAGCCGGACATTTTCTCATGCAGGGCGCCTGCAGGAAGAAGAGAAAGAACTGCGAATTATTCCCTATGAGGAAAGGTATCAGTGTATGGCGCAGTGTGATATCGTGGTTTCTGCCACCGCGTCACCTCATACGGTCGTCCGGAGAGAGGATTTTGAGCCGGAGGGACCGATCACGTTTCTCGACCTTGCTGCCCCGAGGGATATCGATACGGCATTTATGGAACATCCTCTGGCTTATTTGATCAATTTGGATACGCTTCAGAAGATCGCGGAGGATAACCAGCGGCAGAGGGAACAGCTGGTGGAGGATAGCCAGGCTATGCTGGAAGAGGCGCTGGAGGAGACCAGGCAGTGGATACTGCAGAGCCGGGTGGATGATACGATCCAGTCTCTTCAGCAGAGATGCAATCATATCATAGAGGACAGTTTCAATTATCTTGATCGGAAAATTGAATTGAGCCACCGAGAGCAGAAAATTTTGAAAAAGGTGTTAAATGCGTCGTTGCAACGGCTGCTGCGGGATCCGATCCAGGAATTGAAACAGTTGGATTCAAAGGAAAAGCAGGATGAATATAAAAAGATGGTGAATGAATTATTTCATATATGACACAGCCCAATAGCGCAGAAAGATCCATTGCGCTATCTAGGCGGCGCTGTTGAGATAAGGGGGATGTATTCGATTGACAAGGGAGGAAAGATCTTGAAATATAGGATTGGAACGAGAGGTTCCCAACTTGCCCTGGCACAAACGGAATTAGTGAAGCGCAGACTGGAACAAAATTATCCGGAGCATGAGTTTGAGATCCAGATCATTCAGACAAAAGGGGACCGGATACAGAATATGCCTCTGGACCAGATTGGGGATAAGGGGGTTTTTGTAAAAGAAATCGAGGAAAAACTTCTTTCGGGGGAGATTCATATCGGGGTTCACAGCATGAAAGATATGCCTTCTGAACCGGCAGACGGGCTTCTTTTTACGAAGGCATGGAAACGGGAAGACCCGAGAGATGTTCTTGTTTTACGGAAAGCAAAGTCTCTTGGGCAGCTTCCTCCGGGCGCTGTGATCGCTACGGGAAGCCGTCGCAGGGAGTTTCAGATGAAGCGTCTGCGCCCTGATATCCAGATAACAGGGATCCGGGGAAATATTGACACGAGACTTCGCAAAATGGAGGATCAGAAGCTGGATGGTGTTGTTTTGGCGGCAGCAGGACTTCACCGACTGGGACTCAGGGAGAGGATCAGCCAGTATCTGGAGCCGGAAGAAATGATCCCAGCACCGGCACAGGGGACGCTGGCACTGGAGATCCGAAAAGAAGATGTGGTGTTGCGGCAGCTGCTGGATTTTCTGAGCGACGCTGAAACAGAGCAGGAGGTAGGCGCAGAACGAAGTTTTCTCAAGATGGTGGGAGGGGACTGCCATCTTCCTGTGGGTGCCTGCTGTGAAAAGACAGAGACCGGCGGCTTTCGGATGCGGGTTTTATATGGAAATGAAACTGGTGAGAGACTGGCAACAATATGCGTCGAAGGAGAGAACCCGGTAAAACTGGCACAGGATGCGGTGGCAGCAATGGCCAAGAAACTGGCTGGCCGGGTGTATCTTGTAGGAGCAGGTCCGGGAGATCCAGGGCTGATCACGGTGCGGGGGCTGGAGGCTGTCAGACAGGCAGACTGTATCCTTTATGACAGGCTTATTTCCCCCCTGCTACTGGAACAGGCAAAGCCAGAGTGTGAGAAAATCTATGTGGGGAAGGAAAATCATCATCACACACTGGAGCAGGAAGAGATCAACCGTCTTCTGGTAAAAAAAGCGTACGAATACCCCAGAGTGGTCCGTCTCAAAGGCGGCGATGTATACGTCTTTGGAAGGGGCGGCGAAGAGGGGATGACGTTGGCAGACAGAGGGATCTCTTTTCAGGTTATTCCGGGGCTTAGTTCCTGCACGGCAGGGCCCGCATATGCTGGCATTCCTGTTACTCATCGGGGAATCGCGGGAGGGTTTCATGTGGTGACAGCCCATGACCGGAAGGACCGGCTGGCGGACATCGACTTCGAGGCTATGGCGAGGGGGCGGGATACCTGCATTTTTCTCATGGGGCGCGGCAAGATCAGAGAGATCACCCAGGGACTTATGGGAGGAGGAATGCTCCCTGATACAAAAGCGGCGGTTATTTCCCATGCCACCACGGCAAAGCAGCGGGTTTGTGTGGCGGAGCTGGCAGATCTGGCGGACAAGGCGGAGCGTGAACAGATGCCGGCGCCAGCATTGATTGTGGTGGGAGATGTGGTTGGCCTGAGGGGGGAGCTTAATTTTCTGGATGATGGGAGGCAGTCAGATAGAAAAGTGTTGGTCCCGAAGCTGGACAGCGGCATTTCAAAACTATCCCGACTGCTGCTGGATCAGGGAATTCCAGCGAAGGAAATAAAGTTAGGAGAAATTGTATATTTAGAACATGTTATCAGTCCAGTAATGTTATCAAGAGTAGATTGGTTACTTTTTACGAGTCGTCACGGCGTGGAGTCATTCTGGAAGGATCTGGAACGATGCGGACTGGACATCCGGTCTGCGGCGGGTGCCCGGTTTGCAGCTCTGGGAGAAAATACGGCAAAATGCCTTAGAAAATATGGCATACAGGCGGATCTCGTGCCCTGCTGTGCCAGTGGAGAGGCGCTGGCACAGCAGCTGTTAAGACAGGTGGATAAAAGCCAGAAGGTATGTTATGTCAAGGCAAGATGTACCGATCCTGCCCTGCGGCGGATCCTGGAGCCCTGCTGCCAGTATGAAGAGCTGGAAGTATATGAAAACCAGCCGGTGGAGGATCCTGTCTTCGATCCGGCATGCCAGGAGGATTTTGACGGAATATGTTTCACCTGTGCCTCTCTGGTAGAACGCTTTGCTGCCCTTTGTGGGCAACAGTGGGCGAAGTGGGCCGAAGAACAGATTTTTTACAGCATTGGACCGAAGACGACAGAAAAGTTAAAGGTTCTCGGAGCGGTGAATATTGTCCAGGCAGAGGAAACATCTATGGAAGCACTGGTACAGCGAATCAAAAATAACTGATACGTATATTTTGGGAATTCATATTGTGGAGAACAGAGGATAGCTATGAACAATAAATATAAAATGACGTTATATGCCTGTTATCTGGCATATGTAGTTCAGGGAATTATCAATAACATAAATCCCATTCTTTTTGCTAATTATCAGAGAAGTCTGGGTATCACCGTGGACAAGATCGGGATTCTCATCGCTGTAAATTTTGTGACACAGATCATTATAGACTTTGCCTCGGTAGGTTATGTGGACCGTATCGGCTACCGGAAATGTATGCTGCTGGCAAACGCATGCGCCGTTCTGGGTCTGCTGGGAGTGGGGATCTTTCCTTTCTGTTTTGGGGATCCGATGCTGGGACTCACGGTGGCGACGGTATGTAATGGGATTGGAGGCGGGCTGCTGGAGGTACTGGTCAGTCCTATTGTGGAGGCAGTACCCACAGATAATAAGGAAAAATCCATGAGCATGCTTCACTCCTTTTACTGTTGGGGATGTGTGGGCTTTATTGCGTTGTCCACGCTGATTTTGTTTGTTCTGGGAGAGCAGAGATGGCACCTTCTTCCCTTTGTATGGGTGTTGGTCCCTCTCGTGTGTGGAATCCTGTTCTGCCGTGTGCCGGTCCGCAGGCTGGTGGAGGAAGAGGAACGGATCCCCGTAAAATCTCTGGCAGGACAGAAGATATTCTGGTGCCTGCTGGTGCTGATGATCTGTGCCGGCGCCTCCGAGATGGGGATGTCCCAGTGGACCTCCTATTTTGCGGAAATGGGGCTGCATGTGAATAAAGCGGTGGGGGATCTGCTCGGAGCTTGTTCCTTCTGTGTGCTCATGGGGCTGGCAAGACTGTATTATGGAAAGAGTTCCGGGAATCTGCCGATGAGGAAGTTTATGGCGGGGAGCTATGTGCTCTGTATGTTCAGCTATGGACTTACTGTATTTGCCCCTCATCCACTGCTAGGGCTTTTGGGCTGTGCCCTGTGCGGCCTGTCCGTGGGAGTGCTGTGGCCAGGCACATTCAGCATGGCGGCGCGGGAGTGCAGGGCAGGGGGAACGGCGTTGTTTGCCCTACTGGCATTGGGGGGGGATGTCGGCTGTGTCACAGGTCCGGCAGCAGTTAGTCAGGCGGCTGGTATCTTTCCAGAGTACGGGGTAAAGGCAGGACTTTTGACAGCGATGGTATTTCCAGCGGCGGGACTGATTCTGACTGTGTGCTGCCACGAATCTCATGAATCCAATGAAATCAAGGTTGAAAAAGGTGATTAAATGGAATATATTCAGATTGAACATACATTTGAACCGGTGTGGGATGAGCGTTCCCAGATTCTTATTCTTGGAACCTTTCCCTCGGTTAAATCCAGGGAAAACCAGTTTTATTATGGACATCCCCAAAACCGATTTTGGAAGCTGTTGGCGGCACTGACCGGGAGTACGGTGCCCCAGACCATTGAGGGGAAAAAGAAAATGCTTCTGGAGAATGGCATCGCTGTCTGGGATGTGATCCAAAGGTGCAGCATCCAGGGCTCCAGTGACAGCTCGATCCGGGATGTTGTGGTTAACGATATTGCTTCTTTGATAAAAAAGTCTAAGATTTCCAGAATTTATGGAAATGGAGCGAAGGCGTGTGAGCTGTATGATAAGTTTGTCAGGGAACAGACTGGGATAGACATACAAAAACTTCCCTCCACCAGCCCGGCAAATGCAGCGTATCAGTTGGAGCGGCTGCAGAAGGAGTGGAGGAAGGTACTCGTTACTAGATAAAGAATAGGGGAGACTTTTATGACTTTAAAAGAACTGGAAATTGGAAAAACAGCTGTGATCCTGGAAGTTGGCGGGGCGGGAGCCCTGCGCCAGCATTTTCTGGATATGGGAGTCATACCCGGGGCAGAGATCACACTGATCAAATATGCGCCCATGGGAGATCCCATGGAATTACGGATACATGGTTATGAGCTGACGCTGAGGCTGGCAGATGCTGAGCAGATTACGGTTCAGGTAAAAGAAGATGCTGAATTGAGGCAGCAGGACGACCAAAAGGGAAAAAAACGAAATGACAGAAAGGAACATCCGGGGCTGGGCGAGGGAGGAAAATATCATGTAAAGGCGGAGGAGCATCCACTGCCGGAGCATACGATCCTCAGTTTTGCGCTGGCGGGAAATCAAAACTGTGGAAAAACCACTTTGTTTAATCAGTTGACAGGAGCCAGCCAGCACGTTGGAAATTTTCCGGGGGTTACTGTGGACCAGAAGAGCGGAGCCATAAAGGGGCATGCAGATACACTGGTGACGGATCTGCCGGGGATTTATTCTCTGTCTCCCTATACCAGTGAGGAGATCGTTTCGAGAGAATTTATTCTTCATGAGAAACCGAAGGGAATTATAAATATTGTGGATGCCACCAATATCGAGCGCAATCTGTATCTCACCATGCAGTTGATGGAACTGGATGTGCCGATGGTACTGGCGCTGAATATGATGGATGAGGTGCGGGGCAATGGCGGTTCTGTACACATCAACGAAATGGAAGGAATGTTGGGCATTCCGGTGGTTCCCATCTCAGCGGCGAAGAATGAAGGAATCCACGAGCTGGTGAGCCACGCTCTTCATGTGGCGAAATATCAGGAGAGGCCGGGACGCATGGATTTTTGTGACGAGAAGGAAAATGGTGGTGCGGTGCACCGGTGTCTTCACGGAATCATGCATTTGATCCAGGATCACGCGGCGGATGCCGGAATTCCGATCCGTTTTGCTGCCACCAAACTGGTGGAGGGGGACGAGCGGATCTTAAAGGCGCTGAAGCTGAGTCAGAATGAAACGGAAACACTGAAACATATTATTTGTCAGATGGAAGAAGAGAGAGGAATGGATGCCTCAGCGGCCATCGCTGATATGAGATTTTCCTTTATCCAGAAGCTGGTGGGGCAGTGCGTCACCAAACCGAAAGAGAGCAGGGAGCGGGAGAGAAGCCGGCGGATGGATCGGATCCTTACTGGCAGATTTACAGCCATCCCTGCGTTTATCGGAATCATGGCACTGGTGTTCTGGCTGACTTTTAACGTTATTGGTGCCTGGCTGCAGGGAGCTTTTGAATTTGGCATCGAAAAGCTGAGCCAGGTTGTGGACGGGGCATTTAACAGCTGGCATGTAAACGAGGTGCTTCACTCCCTGGTTATCGATGGCATTTTCAATGGAGTGGGAAGCGTGCTGAGTTTTTTACCGATCATTGTCACATTGTTTTTCTTCCTGTCACTGTTGGAGGATACCGGTTATATGGCGAGAGTTGCCTTTGTCATGGATAAGCTTCTTCGCAAGATCGGTCTTTCTGGAAGAAGCATTGTGCCGATGCTGATCGGTTTTGGGTGTACGGTGCCCGGCGTCATGGCGAGCCGGACACTGCCTTCGGAACGGGACCGTAAGATGACGATCCTGATGACGCCCTTTATGAGTTGTACGGCGAAGCTTCCGATCTACGGATTTTTTGCCTCTGCTTTTTTCCCAAAACACGGGGCCCTCGTCATGATCGGCCTGTACCTTTCCGGGATTGCAGTAGGGATCATGATGGCATTTATTTTGAAAAACAGTTTGTTTAAGGGAGAGGCCGTACCCTTTGTGATGGAGCTCCCCAATTACCGTCTGCCTGGCATGAAAAATGTGGCGCAGTTGTTATGGGAAAAGGCAAAAGACTTTTTGCAGAAAGCATTTACAGTGATTTTCGTGGCTACTGTGGTGATCTGGTTTTTACAGACCTTTGGCATTCATTTTAATATGGTAGAGGATTCCCAGGACAGTATTTTGGCGATGATTGCCGGGGCGATAGCGCCGATATTTGCACCATTGGGGTTTGGCGACTGGAGGATTTCCACGGCGCTGATCAGTGGTTTTATGGCGAAGGAAAGCGTAGTATCCACACTGTCTATATTATTTGGAGATACAGCTTCTTTATTGTCTGTAATTTCTCCACTGTCCGCACTGTCTCTGCTGATTTTCTGC
This sequence comes from uncultured Lachnoclostridium sp., assembly GCA_947369165.1. GTDB lineage: Bacteria > Bacillota > Clostridia > Lachnospirales > Lachnospiraceae > Eubacterium_F. The sequence goes on along the minus strand of CANBKJ010000043.1, from coordinate 5,393 downwards.
CTTTTGTATACGCCCTGTGTGGCAGCAGTAGCTTCCATCAAGCGGGAGCTAGGGGGCAGATGGGCGGCAGCAGTGGCAGTGTTACAGTGTGTGATCGCCTGGATCTGCGCATTCCTTGTCTATCTGATCGGGCAGGTTCTAGTGTATTGACATGTTCATCCGCCTTGCCGATGTGTAAATATTCTTCGTAGTTTTATCAAATATCAACATGTCAGTACACTAGTATAATAGTCTGATTCTTAATGATTTGTCAGCCTTACGATGCATAAAGTAATAGTAAAAGAAAATACTATAGATGTGGAAGATCACAAAAATTTCACAAAAATTGTTAGCACTCGCTATTGACGAGTGCTAACAAAAGTGGTATAACTAAGTTACAGAACAAAAACATCTAATTTTCAGAATGGAGGAATGACTTATGTTAGTACCAAGAATTTTTAATGATAGTTTTACAGATCGTTTTTTTGATGACATGTTCCGTTTCCCATTCGACACCGTTCGTAAATCACAAGTGCCGGGAATGAACGTGGATGTTCAGGAGTTCGAGGACAGATATTTGATGGATATCGAACTTCCGGGTTATACAAAAGAAGATATACAGGCGGATCTGAAAGACGGATATCTGACCATATCGGCCAATCATACGGAGAATCAGGATGAAAAGGACGAGGAAGGGAAGTATATCCGCAGGGAACGCTATTATGGCCAGTGCCAGAGAAGCTTTTTCGTCGGAAAAGAGCTTACCGAGGAAGATATCAAGGCAAGTTTTAAGGATGGGATTCTGAAACTTACCGTTCCGAAGAAAGAGAAGAATCCTGCGGTGGAAGAGAAAAAACAGATCGCTATCGAGGGATGACACAACATCATTAATGAAAAGAAAAACATTTGCAGAGGGATTCTACAGGGCGAAAGGCATTCTGTGAATCTCTCTGTTTTTATCTAATGGGAAAGTTCTAAATTTGCGGAGCAAAAGAATGGTCTTTGGTCATTCTTAAGAGGTGCGCGTTCCCCAGCCGCACCTTTTTTATATATTTCATTACAGCCCCAATAAAATCTTTATTCCCAGAAGAATAAGGACGATCCCTCCTGCCATCTCTGCCTTCTTTTGAAAACGGCTTCCAAATTCGCGGCCAATGCCCACCCCGGCGATTGAAAAAAGGCAGGTGGTCAGTGCAGTGATCATGCAGGCAAAGAGGGTGTTGAGAAAAGGCGTCAGAGAAGGAGAGAGAGACACGGGGATGCAGGCAAAAGTGACACCAGCGGCCAGGGCATCGATGCTTGTAGCGATGGCCAGTAAAAACATTTCCTGAATTCCCAGTCCTTCATCCTGTCGGGTGTCGTTGTTTTCTATCAGAGCCTCCCGAAGCATATTTCCACCAATAAAGAAAAGGAGAACAAAGGCGATCCAGGGAGAAAAGGAAGTGATATAGCTGGTGAACTGCATGCCTAAAAGATAGCCGATAAGGGGCATAAGTCCCTGAAAAGTTCCAAACCAGATCCCTACGGTAAGTGCGTTTTTGAATGTTGCCTTTGGCAGAGCCAGTCCTTTGCAGATGGACACGGCGAAGGCGTCCATAGAAAGACCAGCAGCAAGAAAAAGTACAGTAAACAGGTTCATATTAATCTCCTCCTAACGAAACTCTTGTGCAAGCATGGTGTATTTTCATACACCCGGCCCTGCGTTTACAGTAAAAAAACTCATATATGGCACGACCAGACGCCATATATGAGTCTCGTTCATTAAGATATGCCAGACCGGCGATAAAGGACGCCGGACAGTATGTTGACATATCACACAACAGAAATTATGCAAACTACTCCCTCATAAGGTTGTACTAATGATACTAAAATTGATACAGAAAGTCAATCATTTTTGTAAAAGATTTTGTCGTGACAATGTACTGGCTGTGTATTATAATAATGATGCTGGGTAAAGGCAATTTGATCTTTTGACCCTGGTATCAGAAAACGAAAGAGGAAGGGATATACAATGAGACACAGGATTAAAATGCTGGCAATGGCGGTGGGAATATTATTTTTTGTTTTGGCGGCACAAAGTAAGACAGAGGCGGCAGTCAAAGATTTTCAGGTCTTTACACAGGCATGGAATACCGTGGAAGTTATGGTTGGGGATACCGGTTATCTCAGACCCCAGACGGAAAACCTCAAAGATCCCTTGGGACAGCCGGTTCAGATCGCCAGCTGGGTATATTCAAGTAATGATCCGTTAGTGGTGGCAGTGGATGGAAATGGCTGCTATCAGGCGCTACGGATGGGATCTGGTGAGGTGAAGATCCAGGGATATTCTTTTTCGGGAATGTTGCTTTTTTCCGCGACGTGTACCGTTCAGGTATCGGTGGATATGTCGGGAGTGGCTTTGGAAAAAAATAAACTGACTGGGTATCTGTGCGGTGAAAGCCAGTTTTCAGAGAATATTCAAATTCTGTCTTCTTACGTACTGAATGAGGAAAATTCTGTATTTACATACAGTTCGACGAATCCTGATATGTCGGTGGGATGCAGCCTGAAGAACAATGTGCTGATCATAGAGAGTGGTTCAGAGGGAAAGACGGTTCTGCATGTGACGATCAATGGAAAAGTTTTTGAGATTCCCATCACCATTACAAGGTTGGAGATTTCAAAACGCAGCTATGTGGGTTCAAAGGGGAAGACTTTTCGTTTGAGAATCAAAGGGACCAGAGAAAAAGTGGTGTGGAGCAGCAGTGACCGTAAAGTGGTAAAAACAGATGGAAGCGGCACCGTCCGAATGCGTCGGAATGGAAATGCGGTTATCACGGCAGAGGTTGCGGGCCATAAACTAGGCTGTGCCGTATCTGTCATTTCACCCAGACTTCTTAAGGTGGTGAAGCGGGCAAAATATATTGGGGCGAATTGGAAGTACAGCCAGCCTAAGAGAATGCAGAATGGATATTATGACTGCAGTGCCCTTGTCTGGAAATCCTACAGCCGGATGGGAAAAAAATTTGGGATGGCAAACTATGCCCCGGTGGCAGCAGATCTTGCCAAATGGTGCAAAAAACAAGGTAAGGTTCTGACAAAGTCCTATACCAGTCAGCATATACAGAAAATGAAGTTCCGGCCGGGGGATCTGATGTTTGAGACCGGTCAGGACAACGGAAGATATAAGGGGATCTATCATGTGGAAATGTTTGTCGGATATGCGGTGGCCTATTATGACCAAAACGGCAAACCGGTGCTCAATGAGCTTTGGGCGGCGAGGCCGGAGGGCTGTTATGGAGGAGGGCATCTTATGGAGCGTCCTTAGTAAGGCGAATATTAGGCAACTGTAATTATTTTGTGCTGGAGCGGTGGAGACAGAACAGGATTACCAGTATAAGCAGGGAACCGCCGACAATTCCGGTATTTGCTATTTGTGAGAGATCAATCTTGTGTTCCACAGAGAGGACAGCGAGGATGGCGAGGAATATTCCCACCAGTCCCTCACCGGCGATCATACCAGAGCTGAACAAAATTCCATTGTTCAGCTTTCTTTTTTTATCCTCTTCAGAAAACTTTCTCTTTTCAAGGAACAGCCGGATGAGTCCTCCCAGCATAATACAGGTGCTGAGTTCCAACGGCAGATAGAGACCGATAGCCACGGGAAGTACCGGGATCCGTAATATTTCGACTGCAGTGGCGATAAAGATGCCGATAAAGATCAGTCCCCAGGGAAGATTTCCATTCATAACACCCTCCACCAGCATCTTCATCAGTGTGGCCTGCGGAGCAGACAATTCGGTGGAACCAAATCCCCAGGCAGAATTCAGGAGGTATAATACGCCTCCGATGGCGATCGCAGCGGCGATGGTTCCGATCAGTTCACCGATCTGCTGCTTTTTGGGGGTGGCCCCCAGCAGATAACCGGTTTTCAGATCCTGCGAGGTATCGCCTGCCATACAGGATACGATGCAGATGATCGAACCGATAGCGATCGCGGCCTGCATTCCGTGGGATCCAGCTTCTCCAACAGCTTTCAGAATCAGGGTAGAAAAAAGAAGCGTGGCGATAGCCATACCGGAAACCGGGTTGTTGCTGCTTCCCACAAGTCCTACCATACGTGAGGATACGGTGGCAAAGAAGAATCCGAATAGAATGACCAGAGCGGCGCCGAGCAGATTAACAGGAACAACAGGTAATAGCCATATAAACAGAATCATTGCTAAAATTGCTGAAAAGATGAACTTCATATTAAGCTCCAGAGAGGTCCGCCCGTTGTTTGTATTTTTTGAGGAGGAAAGCCCTTTGATGGAATCACGGAAAGTGGAAAGGATCAAAGGAAGGGATTTGACCAGACTGATGATTCCGCCTGCTGCTACGGCGCCAGCGCCAATGTAGCGGATGTAGAGACTCCAGATATTGCTGGCGCCTCCTTTGGCATAAAGATGCAAAATCGTGTCATTGCCAGGGTAAAGAACAGTATTGGATCCAAAGAGGACGATGGCGGGGATCAGCACAAACCACCCCAGGATGCCGCCTGCCAGCATATAGGATGAAATCCTCGGACCACATATAAAACCAACTCCGATGAGAGCAGGGTATACCTGGGTAGATAATTCTGTTTTTAGAAGCGAGATATTGACAGAGATCTTACCGGGAATAACCTTTAATCCGTCGACGAGAAATTTGCACAGGGCGGCAAAGCCCATGCCGCCAAATACAGTCTTAGCTCCTTCGCCGCCTTTTTCACCGGCAAGTAGAACCTCAGCGCAGGCTGTACCTTCAGGATAGGGAAGAGTCCTATGTTCCTGAACAATAAGGGCTCGGCGAAGGGGCACCATAAACATCACTCCTAAAATACCTCCACATATGGAGATGATGAAGATCTCAAATATGCCAGGAGCTTCCATGATTCCCTCTGCCGCCCATAGAAAGAGTGCTGGAAGGGTGAAAATGGCGCCGGCAGCCAGAGATTCTCCTGCGGAACCGATCGTCTGTACCATGTTACTTTCCAGAATTGAATCCCGACGAAGAACAATTCGGATGATGCCCATGGAGATTACAGCAGCAGGAATGGAGGCTGAGACAGTCATTCCAACCCGGAGTCCAAGGTAGGCATTGGCAGCTCCGAATATAATGGCGAGAAATACTCCCATAATAATAGAAGAGACTGTGAGTTCAGAAGGGGATTTTTCAGGTGGGATATATGGTTTGAATTCCGTATCCTTCATAATAGCAAGATCCTTTCTGGCTTATTTTTTTATGATAAGTATTATAGTACTAGGAACTAAAGTACACAAAAAATAGAGATATTATTCAGTGCCCGGATTCATATTATAGAATAAAGCACCGTTTTACATAGGGTTTGGTTATAAAATGTAAAATCATATAGAAAATTATAAAATCTGGTAATATTGTGACTATTTTGAAAGTGA
>CANBKJ010000042.1 GCA_947369165.1 uncultured Lachnoclostridium sp. | reverse complement strand
TTTTTGATTTTGCCGGCCTAATTTTATTTTTGTTTCGTCCTTTATCACACCGGGGGCGGGGTTTTTATAAGTTTTCAACCCCGCGCCGCCTGATTTTTTTGCTGCTAATAATAAAAGCTTAAAATATAATATTTCCTCCTCCCATCTGGCCAAGGGCAAAAAATTCTGCCGCAGGGCACGGTCCTACATATCGTTTGCCAGTCTCCAGGAATTCTGTGTAAGCCTCTCTGTGCAATGCCCGTTTCTCGTAATAGATCTCCATTTTTTTCTTTCTTAAAAGAATCTTCATCATTTGATCTTTCCGTTCCTTCCGACGCTCTCTGGCTCTCTGTATACTGAACTCCAGCTGCGCCCCCGCATCGCTCTTTTCCCTTAACACCTCATAGCGCATATTCTCCAGAACCATTTTCTCGCAGTCCGGATCGCTTTTCATCTCCACCAGGGCAAGATCACTGAACTTTACTGAAAGCAGCAAAGAATATTCCGACAAAAAGGGGAACATTTTCCTTATCTTCTCCTGAATGTATTCCCGGTATTCCTCCAGTGTCATCTCCTTCGGATCCTTTTTTGCTGCTGCCGCTCTGATTTGTGCCCTAAAACCATCTGGCCTGTCCAGATCCTTCTCATTTCCAGTCTCTTTTTTTCTGATCTCAATGCTTCTATTGTGCGCCGCATATTCAGCCAATATCGAATTTTGCATTGTGCTCCTCCCTCTTTCTGTCAGATTTTACTTCCTTCTGTACATTTCCATATACGGAAAAGGACAGCGCTTTCCAATCAATCTTTTTTCAATCCATTGAAAACACACTGTCCTTAGTCACTATGGCTTTGTATTATATATATCGGAATTTGTTTTAAAAAAATTAGTAAAAAAATCCAGTTTTCTCCGTTCCTTCCATCTCTCCCATCAATCGTTCTATCTGATCCGCCTCTGCCAGATGTTCTGAAAACGCACCGGCACTGCCGGCGGCCACAGCCATGTGAAAAGCATAGGAAGGATCTCTGCGCTTTTGCCATCCCGCAAGAAAACCGGCTACCATAGAATCCCCAGCGCCCACGCCATTGATAAGCTCTCCCTCTGGCGCCGGCGACTCATAGACGCTTCCATCCTCAGACAGAAGAACAGCCCCGTCTCCCGCCAGGGACACCAGTACATTTCTGGCACCTCTGCGCTGCAGTTTCCCAGCACACTCCAATATATCATCCCTGTCTGCCAGCTTTTTGCTAAAGATCTGCCCTAACTCATCCCGGTTTGGCTTGATCAAAAAAGGATACGCCTCCAGGACGCCCACCAGTGCATCCCCTGCCGCATCCACCACCACATCTATGTCCCTTCCCGCCAGCATGTCCATGATTTCCCTATAGATATCATCAGGGAGAGAACGGGGAATGCTGCCTGCCAGAACCAGCGTATCCCCGGCCATAAGCCTGTCTAATTTCTCTAAAAGCCGCTTCCACTCCTCAGCACTGACTTCAGGTCCCGTGCCATTTATCTCTGTTCCCTCGTAATTCTTTAACTTGATGTTGATCCGGCTTGTGCCGCTGGCAAGCTCGATAAAATCAACAGTACAGTGCAGGGCTTCCAGCTGCCGCTGAATCTCCTCCCCCACAAACCCAGCCCGAAATCCAAATGCCGTGTTTTCCACTCCCAGCTGGTTCAGCACCAGAGAAACATTGATCCCCTTCCCGCCGGGCAGCACCTGTTCCTCCAGAGTGCGGTTCGTCGCCCCCATGGTAAAATCAGGAACGGTCACTATGTAATCCAAGGAAGGATTCAGGGTAACGGTATAGATCATAAACGCCTCCTAAATCAATATTAAAATCTAATCTCTTCTCCATCTTCGTTCCGTAGATACGCTTCCACTCTAGGGCGAATCCTTATAAATGCCTGTGCCACAACGGGATCAAAATGACTGCCGCTGGACTCCTGTATGATGCTATATGCCTTCTCTACAGACATAGCTTTCTTATAGCACCGCTTGGAGATCAGGGCATCAAACACATCTGCCACTGCCATAATCCGGGCGCAAAGCGGAATTTCTTCTCCTCTGAGCCCATCCGGATAGCCCGATCCGTCCCATTTTTCATGATGGTATCTCGCTACCTGATGAGCCATATCCAGATACTCCCTGTCATCGATGGCCCCCATCGTAACATCGATAATCTTTCCGCCCTCGGACGCATGCATTTTCATCCGCTCAAATTCCTCATCCGTCAGTTTACCAGGTTTTTGGAGAATGGTGTCCGATATCTTAATTTTTCCAATGTCATGAAGCGGCGCCGCCTTCCACAGGTTCTCCATGTAAACTGCGTTAATCACTTCTTTATAAGGGACTTCCTGAGAGAGTTCTTCTGCGATCATTTCCGCATAGGCGCTGGTCCGTTTCACGTGCTCCCCGGTCTCTCCATCCCGGCTCTCAATGAGATTGGCCATGCCAACAATGGTCTTGTACTGCATATCCATGATTCGCTGATTGTTTTCATAACTCTCCATAAGCTGGCGGTTGACGATTTTTCTGCCACTGCGGTAGACGATAACAAGGCAGTTTATAAGGACTATCACAATGATACTGATCGCCCCATTGCGCCAGATTTTGATCTGAGTCAGTTCTTCCTCCATCTCCCCCTTTGCCGCATCCACTACCTTCTTTGTGCGCTCATAATACTCATTAAAGGCATCGTTTGCCTTCTCCAAATGCTCTTCCATCACCGTACAGACATAATATTCTGCTGACTTAAACGCACCATCACGGCTAAACTTCAGTGCAATATCGATCTGGGTATCAAAACCGTTATAGCTATTTGTAACCTGCCGAAACAGATCCTTCTCCTCCGCAGTGGTTAGCCGGGATTCAAAACGCCGGAACAGCTCGCGGATCTCTTTGTCGAGCTCCTCCACCCGCTCTTCATAGATCTCATTCTTGCTCTCATCCGTATTTACTACATGACTTGCCACCTGTGCCTGGATACGGTACATGCGTTGATTGATTTCCGATAAGATTCTGCGGTTTTCAATATAGCCGTCTATCAGATTATTGTATTTGTTAGTGATATCTTCCATATCCATCAAAACAACAAAAAAGCACCCAAAACTTATGATCGCCGCAATAATAACGGCAAAAAAGATACGCTTTGTAATCCCCCTCACTTTACACGCACCTCCTTATTTCCCTGGTACAGCCTTTAGTTCTCTTTAAGCGGAGCCTCTGTCGCCTCCACAAGATCATCCAGAACATCCTGGAGTGCCAGATTATCTTTATTTCCTGATACCATGATCATACCAAATGCCGTAGAAGCATCCCAGAAATTTCCACCTACATTTTGAACAATACTATATTGTCTCTGATCCAGAAGCGCCTTTAACGCCGGAGACTTCTGCACACTTTCTGACTGTGCTGCTTTGATATTTGCCGGTCCTTCACCAGTCCCTTCATAAAACCGTTTCTGATTCTGCTCATTGGTGAGCCAGATCGCCAGCTTCTGCGCCCACTCCGGATGTTTCGTCGTCGCATTTACCCCCATAAGTTTATAACCAGAAAAGCTTGCCATCTGTACCTGATCTCCCAGAATCGTATAGGTGGGCAGCTTCGCCGCCGCATAATGGCTTCCATAGGTTTTACTCACAATATCTACATTCCAGGTGCCGCTTACTCCGGCAATGATCTCTCCCTTTTCCACTCCTTCTCTGAACTCATCGTTATTGCCGCTGAAAAATGCTTCGCTGGAAGAGATCCGGAGCATCGCCTCCGCCACATCTGTTCCCGCATACTTCCCACTTTTTTTATTCCAGTTACACTGATTCGTAACCCTGTCAGAATTCAGCTTCAGCTCAAATCCCGCGCCGCCAAAGAAAGAATAAATATACCAGCCGCTGGACCAGTCCATATATACTTTTTTTCCAGCTTTCTGTGCCACCTTCAGTATCTGGTCAAAGCTCTTAATATCTTTTTCACTAAAATACTCACTGTTATAATACAAAAAATACCCGTTGGACGCGGTCTTCGGACACGCATAGAGCTGTCCTTCACACATCGCACTCTGAACCGCTGGAGAATCTTCCCCACCACTCTCTAAAATCACCTTATCGGTTCCAAAGGTAATAGGCAGGAGTGATTTATGGGAAACCAGCTCATAGAGCTGATCATCCACAAATGAAAAAACGTCTGCACTTCCCTCTACATTTTTCAGATAGTCTCCTTTAAAGTCATTTTCATCTTCTACCCCAATATGTATATCGATCTCCGCCTGGTCTTTGTAATTCTCACAAAACTCATCCGACATCTCTCTCAATAATTCCTGGTTCCCCTCCGGTCCCCATAATTTTAAAGACACCTTTTCTTTCGGTTCTCCCTTATGACAAGAACACAGTAATCCGCATGCTGCAACCATGCACAGCATTAACTTTACCCCTTTTCGCATGTCATTTCCCCCTTTAGTATTTTATCCATATTGATCAAAAATTTACATGTATAAAAGCTAGATTTCCTATTTTATTATACTACAACACAACGGTTAAAAGCAACACAATATGTAAATGTTTCTTAAAATTTGGTAACTTTTTTGATACATATTTACATCTTTTTAAAGATAAAACAAATAGAAAAAGAACTCCATTTTCAGCCACTGCAAAGAATAAAATCGTTATACCAGCAGTGAAAGATCATGAAGTCCTGTTTTGATTCGATAATAATTTGAATTAGTTTTTTTACTCTGCCTTCTCCACCTCTACAATTGCTTCCTTTTTCATCGGAATACGGCAGTTTTTGTTGCTTCCGAACTCAACGATCACAACATCGTCGGTCATGTCGATGACAACACCATAGAAGCCGCTGGTGGTAAGAATACTATCACCAACTGCCACAGCGGATACCATCGCTTCGTGCTCCTTCTCTTTTTTTCTCTGTGGACGGATCATCAAGAAATAAAATACTGCGATGATAACCACCCATGCAAAAAGCATGTAATACGTCTCCATTTTCGTACCTCCTGAATAATCTCAGATTTAATAACCTTCAGAACTCATTAAATCTATCTTTTTCTTCTTATATTCTGCAAAACGGTTATTCTCGATCGCTTCGCGAACCTCATTCATCATTGTATTATAAAAATACAGATTATGCAAGACCAATAATCGAAGTCCCAGCATTTCTTTTGCTTTCAACAGATGCCGGATGTAACTTCTGGAATAATGGCGGCACGCCGGACACTGGCATCCCTCTTCCACTGGGCGCTCATCCAGCTCAAACCGCTTATTCATGAGATTCATTTTTCCTACATTGGTATAGGCATGACCGTGCCGGCCATTCCTTGCAGGATAGACGCAGTCAAAGAAATCCACACCTCTCTCCACACCCTCCAATATATTTTCCGGCGTCCCCACTCCCATCAGATACACTGGCTTGTCCTGGGGAAGCGCAGGCACAACTTCATCCAATATGCGGTACATCTCTTCATGGCTTTCTCCCACTGCCAGCCCCCCCACTGCATAACCGTCCAGATCCATTTCTCCAATCTGCCGGGCATGACGGACACGGATGTCCTCAAAGGTGCCCCCTTGATTGATACCAAAGAGCAGCTGCTCTTTGTTCAACGTGTCCTCTCTGGCATTCAGCCGCTCCATCTCTTTTTTGCAACGCTCCAGCCACCTGGAAGTCCTCGCCACAGAGGCCTCCATATAATCTCTGGTGGCAGGGTGGGGCGGACATTCATCAAATGCCATGGCAATGGTGGAAGCAAGATTGGACTGGATCTGCATGCTTTCCTCTGGTCCCATAAATATCTTTCTGCCGTCAATATGGGAGTTAAAATAAACCCCCTCTTCTTTGATCTTTCGCAGCCCCGCCAGGGAAAATACCTGAAAGCCACCGGAGTCCGTCAGGATCGGACGATCCCAGTTCATAAACCGATGAAGTCCTCCCATTTTCCTCACCACATCATCTCCCGGTCTCACATGAAGATGATAGGTGTTGGACAGCTCCACCTGGGTGCCAATCTCTTTCAGATCCACCGTGGACACTGCCCCTTTGATGGCAGCCGCCGTCCCCACATTCATGAATACCGGTGTCAGGATATCACCATGAGGCGTCTTCATCACTCCGCTGCGCGCCTTTCCCTCCTGAGCCTTTACTGTAAATCGTTTCATTTGTCTCTCTTTCCTCCCAAAAGTTTCGCGAACCTTATATATAACCACAGCATAATGGGGATCAGAATCGATGCCCCCAGGCATGCTTTGAACAATCCCCCGGATGTGGGTGACGTCGTCAGCGCTGCAATCAGTGTAACAATATAGAGCAGCACCAGAAGTACCACACCTGCAATGGCAATGATACGGACTCCTCTGGGATAGGAGCTGGCCGGTGCTTCCTGTTCTCTTTTCTTCTCATTCATGTTCCAGTGCTTCCTTTCCGCCTTTTATATTCATTAAATACTGTTTTAACTTCTTTTCATACCCCTGATCGGACAGTGTATAGAACCTCTCATCCTTCGCCTCATCCGGAAGATACTGCTGGTCCACATAATGGTTCTCGTAACTGTGGGCATATTTATAACCGATCCCATGCCCCAGCTTTGCCGCTCCCTTGTAATGGGAATCCTGAAGATAAGACGGGATGCGGTAATTGGGATGGGAGGCTACATATTCCATCGCGGCATCGATGGCCATAATCGCTGAATTGCTCTTCGGGGCACACGCCACATAAGCTGCCGCCTGGGCCAGCACGATCCGCGCCTCCGGCATCCCCAGCCTCTCCACCGCCTGGGCTGCCTGAGTCGCCACTACCAGCGCCTGGGGATCGGCATTGGATACATCCTCTGAAGCACAGATCATGATCCTCCGGGCGATAAACCGGATATCCTCACCGGCATAGAGCATTCGCGCCAGATAGTACACCGCCGCATCCGGATCCGATCCCCGCATACTCTTGATAAATGCCGAGATGGTATCGTAGTGGTTATCTCCTGTCTTGTCATACCGCAGGGTCCGCTTCTGAATGCACTCCTCTGCCACCTCCGGCGTAATATGGATCTTTCCGTCTACGCTTCGCTCCGTTGTCAGCACACCGAGCTCTATGGCATTCAGCGCAGTCCTGGCATCCCCTCCGCTGATATCAGCAAGAAAATCCAGCGCCTCCTTATCAATCTCTGCCTGGTAACTTCCCAGCCCCCGTTCTTTGTCTTCCAGCGCCCGGCAGATCAGAGTTCTGATATTTTCCTCCGATAGTGGATGAAGTTCAAAAATAATCGATCGGGAGATCAATGCCCCATTAACTTCAAAATAAGGGTTTTCCGTCGTAGCGCCGATCAGAACCACCGTCCCATCCTCCACAAAGGGAAGCAGATAGTCCTGCTGCCCCTTATTGAATCGATGGATCTCGTCAATAAACAAAATGGTTTTTCTGGCATACATACCGGCATTTTCCTTTGCCTTCCGAATCACTTCTTCCATGTCCTTCTTTCCGGCTGAGGTGGCGTTGATCTGAAGAAATTCAGCCTTTGTGGTCCCCGCGATCACCTTGGCCAGCGTCGTCTTTCCTGTCCCTGGCGGCCCGAACAAAAGGATAGAACTGAGTTTATCCGCCTGGATCGCCCGGTAAAGCAGCTTGTCCTTCCCGATGATATGCTCCTGTCCAACCACTTCATCCAGTGTTCTGGGGCGAAGTCTGGAGGCAAGGGGGGATTCCTTTTCTTTATTTTTTTCATTCATGTATTCCAGTAGATCCATGTCTCTTCCTCCCTGTCTATCCCTGTTCTGCCGCCAGTCTTTTCCGTCACTTCCCGCTCCAGCTGGTCTAATTTCTGCGCGGGAACCAGATAGGTGAGCTCCACCTTTTCCCCATATACCGCATCTTTCTCCGGAAGCTCAAGCCCCGCCGCAATGTGCTGGATTTTTCCCAGTCCATTATAATCTGTCACAAAATGCACTACACAGCCACGGATCTTTTCCTGGATCACGCAGTTTTCCAGTCCGGCTTTCACAGCCGCCGAATACGCCCGCACCAGTCCACCAGTGCCTAATAAGGTTCCCCCAAAGTACCTGGTCACCACCACAAGGACATTGTGCAGCCCCTGTCCCGTCAGTACATCCATCATCGGCCTCCCAGCCGTTCCAGAGGGTTCCCCGTCATCACTGCAGCGCTCTGTTTCGTTCTTTTCTCCCACCACATAGGCAAAGCAGTTGTGTCTCGCATCGTAATATTTTTTCCGCACCTGAAAAAGATACGCCAGCGCTTCTTCCTCTGTCTGTATGGGAAAAACACTGGCGATAAAACGGGATTTTTTTTCTACCACCTCACCAGTGCCCCCCTCAGTCACTATTTTCAGGGATCCTTCCATGTCGCACCTGTCCTTTCCCCTAAAAAATTATCAATATCATTAGTTTACTAATTTTTCTTTTCCTTTGCAAGAGTTTTTGGTATACTATCCTTAGAACTTGTCAATCATCCCAGCCTGGCCTGACGAAGCCTTTGGCTGGATCCCTATAGAAAGGTTTGATTATCCTATGAATTTTAGCAGAAAAAGTGTTCTGGCGAAAGCAAAATCTCTCAAATCGCCTGCCACTCACCGTATACACAAGCTAAAAGTACTGGCTGCCAGACTGATCCTGATTTTCCTGGTGGTCTGTGCTTTCACAGGAATCAGCGGGCTCGCTGGAATCATAAACGGACTGATGGAGACGGCCCCCAGTATCGAATCCATCAACGTAGTGCCGGAAGGATATGCTACTACGATCCTGAACGCCAAGGGAAAAGTGGTTCAGACGCTGGTGGGAAGAGAGGCGAACCGGGAATATGCCACACTGGATCAGATCCCTGTCCATCTGCAGAATGCTTTCGTGGCGATTGAAGACGAGCGCTTCTGGACCCACGACGGCATTGACTTAAGGGGTATCTTTCGTGCTATCTACAGCGCTCTGACAAATGGTGGTGAATTCCGCCAGGGCGCCAGCACTCTCACCCAGCAGCTCCTGAAAAACCAGGTTTTTGGCGGCGGAGAGGAACACACACTGGTGCAGAAGATCGAGCGAAAGATTCAGGAGCAGTATCTGGCGATACAGCTCGAGAATAAACTGACGAAAAACCAGATTTTGGAATATTACCTGAACACGATCAACCTTGGACAGAACACCCTTGGGGTGCAGGCTGCCTCTAAACGGTATTTTAATAAAGATGTTTCGGAACTGACCATCTCCGAATCCGCCGTTTTGGCTGGCATCACCCAAAACCCTACCGGGTACAATCCCATCACTCATCCGAAGAAAAATGCGAAGAAACGTGCTACGGTTCTTTCTTATATGAAGGAACAGGGACGTATCACCTCTGCAGAATACGATGTAGCTATGGCAGATAAGGTATATGCCCGGATCAAATCCGTGAACAAGGAAACGGTGGCTCTCTCTGGTCCTACATCTTATTTTACCGATTCCCTGATCGACCAGGTGATCGCCGACATGAAAGAAGAACTGGGATATACCGAAACCCAGGCCTACAATGCCCTTTACCGGGGCGGACTGACGATCCACTCCACCCAGGATTCTTCCATGCAGAAAATCTGTGACAAGGTAATGAACAACAATGCCTTTTATCCAGCAGATTCTACCTATCAGCTGAATTATCAGCTCACAGTGACAGACTCCAAGGGGAAGGCCAGCAATTATAATGCCGGTACGATGAAAAACTGGTTTGCCAAAGAGAAAAAAAAGAGTATCAGCCTATATTATAAGAATAAAAAAGGTGCAAAAAAGTATATTGAAACCTATAAAAAAGCAATGAGCAAAGGGAAAAATGTAGAGGGGGAAAAGATCGAATATGTGATTCAGCCCCAAGCTTCTTTCGTTGTCATGGATCAGCACACCGGTCAGGTCAAAGCTATCGCCGGGGGCAGAGGGGAAAAGACTGCCAGCCGGACACTGAACCGCGCTACCATATCTCTGCGTCAGCCCGGTTCCACCTTTAAAGTCCTCTCTACCTACCTGCCGGCGCTGGACACCTCTGGCATGAACCTTGCAACGGTCCAGGTAGACGAGCCATATTACTACCCAGGCACAAAACGACTTGTAAAAAACTGGTATCCCGGATACCGCGGTCCCAGTACGATCCGTAAGGCCATCGCAAACTCCATGAATGTAATTGCGGTTAAGACATTAGAGCAGGTCACGCCAAAGATCGGCTATGATTATTTATTAAATTTAGGATTTACCTCTCTCGTAGACAGCTATACCGATCCCTCTGGGAAAATATTTACTGATATTTCACTTCCTATGGCACTGGGTGGATTGACCAAGGGAGTGTCAAATCTGGAATTAACTTCCGCCTTTGCCTGTGTGGCCAACAACGGCGTCTACAACAAACCCACTTTCTACACAAAAGTGATCGATCACAACGGAAACGTCTTGTTGTCCAATTTACCTAAAAAAGAGAAAAAGACTTCGGAGGAAAAGACAACTACCATCATCACAACACCTACAAGCAAACAGGTTATGAAAGATTCCACCGCATGGCTTCTGACGGATGCCATGAAGGACGTGATCAACGCCGGCACCGGAACAGCACTGAGATTTTCAGAAATTGATATGCCACTGGCAGGAAAAACTGGTACCACCACCGACAATAAAGATCTCTGGTTTGTGGGATACACACCCTACCTGACTGCCGGAGTCTGGGGCGGCTTTGACGCCAGCGAGAAACAAAATAACACCACATATCATAAGACGATCTGGAAAGCGATCATGGAAAAAATAAATAAACGCTACGAAAAAATAGAATTTGAGAAACCGGATTCGGTGGTTTCCGCCTACGTTTGCCTCCAATGCGGAAAGCTCGTGACAGACGGAACCCACACTTCCACCAGAATAAAAGAATACTTTGCCAAAGGCAGCATACCATCAGAGACCTGTACCGGTCACTAAAACAATAGATACTAAGTTTCTGATACACTCACTGGCGAGCCAGTTCAAACGTGTCAGTTATTTAATATTTGTTTTGCGAGCGGAACATACCGTTTTACCGCATCCTGCCAGGAGGGGAGCTTGTTAAATCCATTTTTAACAAGCTCTTCTTTGCTCATACGGCTGTTTTTTGGTCGTTTTGCCTTCGCCGGAAATTCCTCACTTGACACTGGTGTTACCTCTACCTCATTCATCCCCGCTGCCGCAAAGATCTCTTTGGCAAATTCATACCAGCTGCAGATGCCCTCATTAGAGGCATGATATTCTCCATATTTCTCCGTTTGGATCATATCTACTAAAAGTACTGCCAAATCATAGGTATAGGTGGGAGAGCCAATCTGGTCATCAACCACCCGGACAGCGCCATTCTCTCTGCCGAGACGAAGCATGGTTTTAATAAAATTGTTGCCATTGACACCGAACACCCAGGAGATTCTCACAATAAAATATTTATTCAGCCTTGATTTTATCTCCTGTTCCCCCTCAAATTTCGTCAATCCGTAGACATTGAGAGGATCTGGCTCATCCCCTGGCTCCCATGGCCTCTCTCCCTCCCCGGAAAAGATATAATCCGTACTCAGATATAAAAGTTTACAATCCAGCCCGGCACATACTTCCGCTACATTTCTTGTCCCCTCGGCGTTCACCCGCCTGCACAGCTCCACCTCTTCCTCTGCCCGGTCCACAGCCGTATAAGCGCTGCAATGAATGACGGCATCCAGCGCCGTCTGGGTCATGACTCTTTTGACACATTCGGCATCTGTGATATCCATTTCCTCAATATCCACTCCCACTGCCTCATGTCCACGCTTTTTCAGTTCTCCCATTACGTCATGTCCCAGCTGTCCATTGACCCCCGTTACTAATACCTTCATTTTGTCAGATCCTTTCCATACATTTTATCAAAATAACCGGCATATTCGCCACTGATAATATTCTCCCACCACTCCCTGTTATCCAGATACCACTGAATGGTCTGCCTGATCCCTGTCTCAAAGGTGTACTTTGGCTTCCAGCCCAATTCGGTCTCCAGCTTTGTGGGATCGATGGCATAGCGCAGGTCATGGCCCGGGCGGTCTGTCACGAATTCAATCAGGCTCTCCGGCTTTCCCAGCGCTTTCAAGATCGTCTTTACCACCTCAAGATTGGTCTTTTCATTGTGGCCGCCCACATTGTACACCTCGCCGACTCTGCCCTTATGGATAATGAGATCAATAGCATCACAATGGTCTGACACATGAAGCCAGTCTCTCACATTTTCCCCTTTTCCATAGACAGGAAGTTTTTCATCTGCCAGAGCCCGGGATATGATAAGGGGAATAAGTTTTTCAGGAAAATGGTAAGGGCCATAGTTATTAGAGCATCGGGAGATGGTCACCGGCAGCCCATACGTCCGGTAATAGGCGAGAACAAAAAGATCCGCACTGGCTTTACTGGAAGAATAAGGACTGGAGGTATGCAGCGGCGTATCCTCACGGAAAAACAGATCTGGGCGGTCCAGCGGCAGATCCCCGTAAACCTCATCCGTGGAAACCTGATGATACCGCTTTACTCCGTATTCTTTGGACGCGTCCAGAAGCACCTGGGTTCCCATGACATTCGTCTGTACGAAAATGCCCGGATCGGTGATGGAACGGTCCACATGGCTTTCCGCCGCAAAATTTACGACGATATCCGGTCTCTCCTTCTCAAACAGATCCATGATAAAACTCCGGTCCGCGATATCCCCCCGGACAAATTTATAATTCGGCTTATCTTCTATCGGTTTCAATGTCTCCAGATTACCGGCATAGGTCAGTAGATCAAGATTGATGACCGTATACTCTGGATACTTATTTACCATATGGTGTACAAAATTGCCGCCGATAAATCCGGCTCCACCTGTTACTAATATTTTCATCGTATATCCTCCATTCCAAAGCGCCTAACGCTTATTTTTCTTCTCTGCTGAACCCGCGATAAACAGCCCTGCCTGTTTTGTGATGCGGATATAGCCCTTGTTCTTTAGCTTTCCCTTTAGGAATGCCTTAAATTCATCGAATTCCGGGATCAGATACTCTCTCTGGTTTCCATGGCATGACATGATATAATCCACCAGCAGATCGATATCTGTCACCCGGAGTTCATCGGGATATTCTCTCTTCTCCACCCGGTCAAAATATTGAGACAGCAGAGCCTCCCCGTTTTCCAGGCCAAAATTTTCATAGAGCCTGACTGCTGAAAGACGTATCTTAGGATTAAATTCCTTCACCAGCTCCTCCACCTCCTGCATATGATGCTCCCCATAGGTGGCACAGATAAAGGTTCCCCCCGGTCGTAAAACCCTGGCAATCCCTGTAGCAGCTTTCTTTATATCCCTGAGATAAAACAAAAGAAAGTTCGCCACCACCATATCAAAGGCCTTATCCGCGCCCCGGATATCACAACAATCCATTACTTCATAGGAAAATTTCCTCGGACTGGCCCCGGATAAATTCTTTTTCGTGTCCTCCAGCATCCCCGTAGAAATATCTGTTAGTAAAATCTGACATCCATCCGGGATCTTCTCCTGATTTTCTTTCCAGAGCATGCCGCTGCCACATCCCAGTTCCAGCACCTTCATTCCCGGCGCCAGTTTCATTTGTTCGTAGATCCATGAAAACCAGCTCTGGGGATTCCTGGAGCATCTGCTGTGCAGGGTGATCCTTGCATCAAGATTTTTTCCATTCTTGTATTGTTCCACCAAATCACCATCCATATTAATGATCCGGATCAATTTTGTGATCTCATCCCAGTCTGGCACTTCCTCCTCCGCAAACATTTCAGACACGTTCTGGATCGACTCCTCTACCGCCTTTAGATGTTCAATTTTTTTGCGCACCAGGGAGAGCTGCATCGCAAAGGACCGCTGAAGAAAATCCCTGTCATTCTCATTCAAAGAAAATTCCTGGATCTCTTCCAGTGAAAATCCCAGAAGCTTCAAAGTCAGGATCCTCTGTAACCTGGCAAATTCCTGCTTCCCATAATACCTGTAACCGTTCTCACAGATCATTTCAGGATGGATCAGTCCCTTTTTTTCATAATAATGAATCGTCCGCACGGTTACGTTTGCCCGCCTGGCAAACTCACCCGTGGAAAATAATTGTTCCGCCACAGTATCCCCATCCTTACTCGGTGATCTTCTCCCGCCTTTTTTTCATTATAAACCACAACGTAAGGTAACAGTCAACGTCTTTTTTTATTTTTTTTCATCTTCCTGGGAGGAATCAGGCACTTCTCTCCAAAACCGATCAGATCCTGGCGCCCCGCCCGGCACAATGCTTCTTTTACCAGTTCATAGTTTTCCGGACGTTTATACTGGATCAGGGCGCGCTGCATCTCTTTTTCATGATGGGATCTGGGTACATAGATTTTTTTCATAGTCCGGGGATCCAGTCCCGTGTAATACATGCAGGTTGAAATGGTAGCGGGGGTGGGATAGAAATCCTGCACCTGCTCCGGTGTATAGCCAAGATCTCTCACATATTCAGCCAGTTTTACGGCTTCCTTTAAGGTCGAACCGGGATGGGAGGACATGAGATAGGGAACGGCATACTGCTGCTTTCCTGTGAGGCGGTTCACTCTGGCATAACGTTTTAAAAAAGCCTCGTAGACTTGGTTTTCCGGCTTGCCCATCGCCTGGAGCACCACATCCGACACATGTTCCGGCGCCACCCGTAACTGGCCGCTGATGTGATGACGGCATAATTCCTTTAAGAAGGTATCCTCTTTATCCGCCATTACATAGTCAAAACGGATTCCTGACCGCACAAACACCTTTTTTACTTTCGGAAGACTGCGGAGTTTTCGCAGAAGAGCTACATAATCTTTATGGCTCACCTTCATATTGGAACAGGGTTTCGGAAAGAGGCATTGCTTTTTTACACAAACCCCCTTCTTCATCTGTTTGTCACAGGAAGGCTTCCTGAAATTCCCTGTGGGACCTCCCACATCGTGAATATATCCCTTAAACCCCTTTTCCCACGTCATCTTCTCCGCCTCTGCCAGAATGGACTCGTGGCTTCGGGCCTGGACGATACGCCCCTGGTGAAAAGTCAGGGCACAAAAATTGCAACCGCCAAAACATCCCCGGCAGCTGGTCAGACTGAACCGGATCTCCTGAATCGCCGGGACCCCTCCAGCTTTCTCATAAGAGGGGTGATAGGTTCCCGCATAGGGATAGGCATATACATCATCCAGTTCCTGGGTCGTCAGCGGAGCCGCCGGCGGGTTCTGCACCACCAGTACTTTTCCCGGATATCTTTCCACTAATGGCCCTGCGGTAAAGGGATCCGTATTTTCATACTGTATCATGAAGCTCTCCGCATATTTCCTCTTATTTTCGGAGATTTCTTCAAAGGAGGGAAGATACTTCCCGTCATATATATCTGTTCCCTCCCTGCTGCGGTACACCGTTCCAGCCACATAGGTGATATCCCTCACATCCATACCGCTGTCCAGTGCATCCGCAATCTCTAATATACTGTGTTCCCCCATCCCATAAGAGATCAGATCCGCCCCTGAATCCAGAAGAATAGAACGCTTCAGCTTGTCAGACCAATAGTCATAATGCGCCATCCTGCGCAGGCTTGCCTCAATTCCTCCAAGGATCACCGGCGTCTTTTTATAGGTTCGCCGAATCAGGTTGGAATATACTACTACCGCGTAATCCGGCCGCTTTCCAGATACTCCCCCCGGCGTATAGGCGTCCTGCTTTCTTCTCTTCTTATTTACGGTGTAATGGTTGACCATAGAGTCCATATTACCGCTGCTCACCAAAAATCCCAGCCTCGGTTCCCCCAAAACGGCAATGCTGGAGTCATCCCGCCAATCCGGCTGGGCGATAATGCCAACCCTGTAGCCGTGGGCTTCCAGATGCCGGCTTATGATCGCCGTACCAAAAGAAGAGTGATCCACATAGGCATCCCCTGTGACATAGATGAAATCACACTGATCCCATCCTCTTTTCTTCATATCACTCCTGGAAACCGGCAAAAATTCATGTTTATGTTTATGCTGCGGGCCTCCTTTGCGAGCAGCTAATGAATCAATGTTTGTGCTGCCTCTTGTGTCCTTCATCTCTGCCATATCTTTTCCCCGATTCGTCTTATTCTAAGAAAAAAGGCCAGACAAATCCTTATCTGACCTTTTTATTATAAGCTAATTAAATACCATTATTTACTGCAGATTTTCTACCGCAGCCCGCTCGATGGGCAGACCAGCTTTATATCTCGCTATAAATTCGTCAAAGCCTTTTACGTCTGCTTCATCCGGCGACATCTCCACGCCCTCATATCCGGCAAAAACCTTCTCTGCCAGATAATTATCCAGTGTCTCGTCTGCTCCCTTGTTCTTCATGAAAGAGGCGAGAAGCGCAATTCCCCAGGCTCCACCTTCTCCTGCAGTCTCCATAACGGATACCGGCGCATTCATCGCTGCCGCCATGATCTTCTGGCCTACACCCTCGGTCTTAAAGAGACCGCCATGTCCCAGAATGCGATCCAGCTTAACACCCTCTTCCTTTAACAGAATATCAAGACCAACCTTCAACGCACCCAGTGATGTAAAGAGGTTCACCCGCATAAAATTGGCCAGATTAAACTTACTGTCAGGTGTTCTCACGATCATCGGACGCCCCTGCTCAAATCCCGTAATGTGCTCGCCGGAAAAATAGTTGTAAGCAAGCAGCCCGCCACCGTCAGCATCGCCTTCCAGCGCCTTATTGTAAAGGGTTCCAAATAACTGATCCATATCTGCTTTGATGCCAAAAGCCTCCGCAAATTCTTTGAATATATTAACCCAGGCATTCAGATCCGAAGTACAGTTGTTGCAGTGAACCATTCCCACCGGCTCTCCTGTCGGTGTCGTCACCAGATCAATCTCCTCATATACCTTGGACAATGCTTTCTCCAGCACGATCATGGCAAATACAGAAGTTCCAGCTGACACATTTCCTGTTCGCACCGCAACACTGTTTGTAGCCGTCATGCCGGTTCCCGCATCACCTTCCGGCGGACAGAGCGGAATTCCTGCCTGAAGATTTCCTGACACATCCAGAAGTCCGGCACCCTCTTCTGTCAGCGTTCCCGCTGCTTCTCCAGCCACGAGTACCTTCGGAAGAATATCCTCAAGCTTCCAGGAAAATCCTTTATCTGCTATCGTTTCATTGAATTTATGTATCATATCACGGTCAAAATCTTTCGCATTGCTGTCGATGGGAAACATTCCGGAGGCCTCACCGATACCCAGAACCTTTTCTCCTGTCAGCTTCCAGTGGATATATCCGGCGAGAGTGGTCTGGAACACAATATCCTTTACATGATCCTCACTATTCAGGATCGCCTGATACAGATGGGAAATACTCCATCTCTGCGGGATGTTAAAGTTAAATAACTTTGTCAGCTTCTCCGATGCTTCCGCCGTAATAGTATTTCTCCACGTTCGGAAGGGTACAAGCAGCTCACCCTTCTGGTCAAATGCCATATATCCGTGCATCATGGCACTAAAACCGATGGCTCCAATCTTTGTCAAAGTCACATCATACTGAGCTTTTACTTCCTGAGCCATCTTTGTATAACTATCTTGAAGTCCGGTCCAGATATCTTCCAGTGTATAGGTCCAGATACCATTTTCCAGACGGTTTTCCCAGTCATGGCTTCCTGATGCAATCGGTGCGTTGTCTTCACCCACCAGCACTGCCTTGATCCGGGTAGATCCAAATTCGATCCCTAGTGCAGTTTTTCCTGCTTCAATCGCTGCTTTTGCTTCTGTTTTCGCAATTCCCATGAAATACATCCTCCTAATCTTAAAAATGATCCGATGATCACTGTTTTTTCTGTATCTTTGGAGCATAGACCTGCTCTCAGTACAACGGAAATTAAGTTCCTGATAGTTATACGAAGGATATTTATATCGAGTGTGCATGCCAAAAAACGTAGGCGCAGCGGGCTATGCTGAGGATCTTTGACATGTGCAATCGGAAAAATAGACAAATTATAACTATCAAGGAATTAATTGTTGTACTAATATCTTCATTTATTATAGTACATTGCGCCCTATATTACAATCCAAAATCTTCAAATTTATGTACTGAAAAGTAAAACACGAAGCAATCGACTTTTACATATAGCGGTGCCGCTGAAAGCAGCATGTCTGTTTAGTGTGATATGATTTCCTCCAAAAAGCGGGACGGATCCACATCCTTCTGAAACCGCCGGTGGCTGCAGGAAATGTGAAGATGATTCCTCGCCCGGGTCATCGCGACATACATCAGACGCCGCTCTTCCTCAACATGCCCGCCATCTACCGCCTTCTGGTAAGGCACAACTCCTTCATTCACATCGGGGATAAATACCACATCAAATTCCAGTCCTTTAGAGCTGTGCATAGTCATAAGCGATACCCCATGTCTTTCTTCCTCCTGCTCAGTTCTTCCACCTGTCCGCTTTTGGCGTTCCTCCAGCTGTCGTCCATAGTCCTCGATATGGACAAACCATTCCCCTACTGTCTCATACCCAGCGGCATCTTCTTTGAGTTCATCCAGGATCTCTTCCCAATCCTTTGGATTGACTCCCCGCTCAGCCGCATATTCATTGAGAAAATCCTGGTATCCTACACTGTGATACAGATAATCTATGGCACTGTAGGGCGTCATCTGTTTCATGGCAAACAGATCGTTTTGGAGCGTATTGATACGCTCACACATATAGGGTTTACCACGATAATATTCATACAAACCAGCAAAAGAAATGGATTGGTTGTCAAATGCCGCCCGGCTCAGATAGCGTTTGGGACGGTTGGCAATCTTTAAAAATGCCCCTCTGGAACGATCCCCATGTGCCAGCTGCAGATAGGTGATGATATCCTTCGCCACCCAGTGCTCGAACAGATTCTGCACACTATCTTTCATAATAAAAGGTATGTTGTACTCCATGAATTTTCTCGAAAATACATTCATTTGTCTGGCAGTGCGAAACAAAATAGCGATTTCATCCACATCCGTTCCTGACCGGATATATTCCTGGATCTTATCCGTGATCCCCTGTGTCTGGGCTGTCATATCCGGGTACTGGGTCACATGCACCCGATCTCCCTTCCCCTTATGCGCTTTTAACTTTTTACAATAACGCTTCCGGTTGTTACCGATGAGCGTAGAGGCCGCTGTCAGGATCTGACTGGTACAGCGGTAGTTTCCTCCCACAGTCACCTGTTTTAGTTCTTTAAATACTTTCGGAAAGGCAAGCATGATGTCCGGTCTAGCTCCCCGGAAGCCATAGATCGACTGATCATCATCTCCTACGATAAAAAGATTGTTCTCTGGCAACGCCAGCAATTTGATATTGGCATACTGAAGCCGGTTGATATCCTGAAATTCGTCAACCAGTATGTAGCGGAACCGTTTCTGCCAGTTTTTCAATATATCAGGCCTCGCCTGAAACAGCTCATAGGTATACATCACCATATCATCAAAATCCAGACAATGATTTTTCTGTACCCGGCTCTGGTATCCACGGTAAATCTGCCGGAAAATCTCTTCCGGGCAAAGGGCGGAGTAATAATGTTCAATATCCGTTCCCTCTCCCTTGATCCGGCTGATCTCTTTCTCAATTTCCTCTAAGAACTCTTTTTTATCCTCTATATCATCATACTCTGTCTCCAGAAGCGCTTCTTCCATGAAACGATATTTCAATCTCGGTGATAATATATCATTTGCTGTATAACCGTAGGCAGCTTTCAGTACCTGAAAAAACAGGGAATGAAATGTCCCAAAACGCACCGGCAGCCGTCTGCCTCCAGTGTTCTTTTCAAACCTCTCCCGCATCTCCAGGGACGCAGCCTTAGAAAATGTCACCACCAGAATCTGTGCGGGGTTCACCCCCTGTTCGTCAATCAGATATTTCACCCGGTGAGTGATCACCGTAGTCTTTCCCGCCCCCGGACCGGCTAGAACCATCATAGGGCCTTCACCGTGCTTGACCGCTTTTTTCTGTTCCTCACTGAGCTCCATTCAGTAATTCTATTCCCTTTCGGATTCTCCGAAGAGATTCATCCTTTCCAATAATCTCCATTATCTCATAGGCGCCACCCGGTGTCATCTGCTTCCCTGACACGGCAGTACGCAGCGGCCACAATGCCTGTCCGTTTTTGCAGCCCTTTTCCGCCACATAGTCCATCGCCACTTTCTCTATGGCGGATATGGAATAATCCTCCAGTTCTTCATACAATGGCAGAAGCTCCTTCAGAACCTCCAGAGAATTCTCTGAATTGGTCTTCATCTTCTTATGAGTATACATTGCGGTATCATACTCTGGAAGCTCTTCAAAAAAGTCGATCTTCTCAGTAATATCTGGGAACACTTCGATCCTTGTCTTGACCAGATCCGCAATTTTTTTCAAATCTAGATCTTTCTTCACAGTTTCCCGAATGACAGGAAGCGCATATTCATAATAGGCTTCATTTTCCATGGCTTTAATGTACTCACCATTCATCCAGCGGAGTTTCACCATATCAAATACCGCCGGCGATTTACTGATCCGGGTATAATCAAAGGAATCGATCAACTCCTGAAGGCTGAATATCTCCCGGTCATCCGAAGGGCTCCAGCCCAGCAATGCTACAAAATTCACAATCGCCTCCGGCAAAAATCCCAGCTCGGTTAAATCTTCAAAGGAAGAGGCTCCGTTTCTTTTAGATAATTTTTTATGATTTTCATCCGTAATTGTCGGGCAGTGTACATATATTGGAATGTCCCAGCCAAAAGCCTGATAAAGACGGTTGTACTTCGGTGCACTGGACAGGTATTCATTGCCGCGGACCACATGGGTGATCTCCATAAGATGATCATCTACCACATTGGCAAAATTATAGGTGGGATATCCGTCTGCCTTGATCAGCACCATATCATCCAGTTCTTCATTAGGAGCTGTTATTTTTCCATAAATCACATCATCAAAGGCGGTCTCTCCCTCCACCGGATTATTCTGGCGAATCACATAGGGCTCACCGGCAGCAAGCCGTCTCTCAACTTCTTCCTGGGAAAGGGACAGACAATGCTTATCATATTTGGCCGCCGACTCTCCCCGTTCCTCCGCCTCTTTGTGAAGCTGGTCAAGGCGGTCTTTCGTACAGAAACAGTAATATGCCTCTCCCTTTTCTACCAGTTCTTTGGCATATTTCAGATACATTCCTGTCTCCATCCGCTCACTCTGGACATAAGGGCCAAAGCCACCATCTTTATCCGGTCCCTCATCGTGTTCCAGCCCGGTTTCTTTCATGGTCTTATATATCAATTCCAATGCCCCTTCTACAAACCGCTCCTGATCGGTATCCTCGATCCGCAGAAGAAAATCCCCTCCTTCATGCTTTGCAATAAGGTATGCATAGAGTGCTGTTCTCAAATTTCCGACATGCATACGCCCCGTTGGGCTCGGTGCAAATCTGGTTCTGATCTTTTTCATTTTTTCCTCATTTCCGCATGGATATTAAGTTCCATGGCTTTTTAAGTATAATAGTTTTTTGAAGGGCAGTGCACAGGCACATACTCAACATGTATATACATCTCAAATATGATGATTTACGGATTTATTATAAATTGTGACATAGAATTTGTAAAGGTATTTTATGGCAGCCAGGCATAAAATAATTGTCGAAATTCTTCGTCATTTCTAAATTATTTTAAAACTGTGCCAGCCTCCCAATATTTTTTTACTTCGAGTTCTGCTTCATTTATTGGCAGCTTAAAATTGGCAGCTACCCTGCTAATAGTATCCGCGATAGATACACCAAATTCATGGCAGGTTCCTACCAGCACACAGATACCATGTGACATTTCCTCACGTCTGCCCTCAATTTTTCCCTTTTCTATACCACTCTCTTCAAGCATATCCAACATAATACACATATCGATCTCCTCGCTCTCTTTTCCATTTTCCTGCAGATTCTCTGCTATTTTCTCATACCGGCTGTCGTTCGTAAAAGCATACATCATATCCAGGTATTCCATAGGATGGGCTATCTTTCTGTTTTTGTCCCTCATGTATTTTTTTAGCTTTTGTCTTTCTTTGTTGCGGACATATGCCAGATAATCCACAATATGCCGAAAATCACTCTGGAACCTTTTACGGGTTTCTTCGTCCTGCGATGCCAGGTGAACGATCCGTATGGGATGGTCTGCAATTAGTGGTTCTAATCTTTTTCGCCATTCTTTAGGTATGTCCAACAAATCAACCAGTGACCTGGGGGCATCCCAGTCATCTGTTCCATAATATAACACCAGACTGATCACCGGTTTCAATTTTTGGCTGTCCCCAATCTCTTTCGTATAATAAGAGATTCCCCTCAAAAGATTCTGTTCCTTAATCTTTTGAATCTGTTCACTGTAACTAGAATACAGATAGCCCATGTCCCGGACTGGCATCGTCCGGCAGACATCACTTTGATTTTCCAGACAGAAAATAGCAATCTCCGTATTTGACATAATATGTCTCATACGCACATCCATGCGGTGCTCCCTCAACTGTCCCTTTGCATTGTGATAGATTGCGTCCGAAGGAATGAGTTCAAGTTGTTCCGGCTCCAGAAATCTTTCATCTGCAAACAGATTCACATTGCAGATGTCGGAAAATATATCCCTGCACCTTGTCATTGCTTTTGTTGACAAATCTCTTTTCATTCAAATGCCTCCCTGCTTATTGGTCGTTCATTGATATTTTATAAGCAAGAAAGCCAGACTATAAAGACAGACAGATGAACACTGCCCGATAATAGATATATCAGAAGTTTACTTGATTGTATAGTTATATTACCATATGATTAAACTAAAATCAAGTGTTGTTTATACGTGAAAACGGTCGTTTGTACGTATAAACAGGGGGTTCATTGAACTTCTCTAGTGTGCTGTATCATTCATTTTCAACCAAATGGCGCAGAATGAATTTTCAGACTGCAAGGCGGCTGAATGAGGCGTAGCGGTGGCTACGTCGATTGAGGCCAACACGGCAGATGGAAATTCAGGCAAGTCATTTGGCGAAATGTGAGTGATACAGTACACTAGTCCCTCCGGACCTCCAGCTCCACCGGGCAGTGATCCGATCCCATCACCGTCTTATGAATCTTAACATCCACCAGCTTATCCTTTACCCGCTCCGATGTAAGAAAATAATCGATACGCCATCCAGCATCCTTTTCTCTCGCCCGGAACCGATAGCTCCACCAGGTGTAGGCACCTTCCAGTTCTGGATGAAAATAACGAAATGTATCCACAAATCCCGCTGCCAGAAGCTCCGTGAATTTCCCTCTCTCCTCATCTGAAAAACCGGCATTTCCACGATTGTTCCTGGGATTTTTCAGATCGATCTCCTGGTGCGCCACATTCAGGTCTCCGCAAAAAATAACCGGCTTCTTCTGGTCCAGCCCACAAATATAGTTACGGAAATCATCTTCCCATTTCATACGGTAATCAATACGTTTCAACCCGCTCTGGGCATTGGGAATATAACCATTGACCAGATAAAAATCTTCAAATTCCAATGTGATCAGCCTGCCTTCATGATCATGCTCGTCAATCCCCATGCCGTACATCACCTGAAGCGGCTCTTCTTTCGTGAATACCGCCGTCCCTGAATATCCCTTTTTGTCTGCATAGTTCCAGTATTGGTAATACCCTTCCATCGGCAGCTCGATCTGCCCGCTCTGCAGCTTTGTCTCCTGAACGCAGAAGATATCTGCCTGCACTTCATTAAAAAATTCCACAAATCCTTTTGTCACACAGGCACGCAGCCCATTGACATTCCATGATACTATTTTCAACATTATTTCCCTCACTTCTCACTTTTTCCTCGATTCGCACACGCTTTTTGTGCATCACAAGTTTGGGCGTGCGCGCACAAACTTGCAGGATGAAAAATTTATTTTTCATTTTTTCCCTCTATGATCTGCTTCAGATAATAGCGAAATGCTGTCGGCAGAGCATAATTTTGCGACAGCTCATCCCTGGAGACAAAGATCACACTGGGGGGAAGCTTCTGCCTCTCAAATGCCCTTTCCAGCTTCACGTAAAATCCCTTCATATGCCATTCCACATGAGAAAAAATATGCTTTGCCGCCCCCATGGAGCTAACCCTGGCATTTACAATCCCCTGCTTTTCCAGCAGCTCCCTGACCTCCTTTATAGTGAGTTTTTCCGAAACAGCAGGAAATTCATACAAACCTGCCAGAAGTCCGCTCTGCGGCCGCCTCCGGATACCTATACAGCCATCCAGCTCATAGATCAGCAGCGTCCTGTTTTCGATCCTTCTTGGTTTCTTTTCCGCCTTTTTCGGGTAATCCTCCTGGCAGCCAGCCGCCTTTGCCTCACAGCTGTCCATCAGCGGACATTTTTCACAGAGCGGTGCGCCGTTAGGGATACAGACCACCTCACCAAGTTCCATGACCGCCTGGTTAAAATCTCCAGGCCTCTCCGGCATCACATCCAGAAGCATATGTTCCACCCGCCGTCTCACCGACATTTTAGCTATATCATCATCGCATTTGAGATAGCGCATCAGCACCCGGAGCACATTCCCATCCACCGCCGGTGCCTTGATACCATAAGAAATAGAGGCGATAGCACCCGCCGTATAAGGACCGATCCCCGGCAGCGCCATAAGTGCCTCATAATCCGCCGGCAGCCGTCCATCATATTGTTCCACCAGGATCTGCGCTGTCTTCTTTAAATTCCTCGCCCGGTTATAATATCCAAGCCCCTCCCACAGCTTCATCAGCCGCTCCTCGGGAACCTGCGCCAGACTCTGGATATCCGGCAGTTCCTCGGTAAAACGGATAAAATATCCCGTCGCCGCCTCGATGCGTGTCTGCTGAAGCATGATCTCGGAGATCCACGTATAATAGGGATTCATCCGGTCTCTCCAGACCATGTCACGCTTATTTCTGTCATACCAGTCCAGAAGAGGAATGGAAAAATGTTCGGTGTCTACAATGCCCATGGCTATTCTCCTTAAGTCGCAGTTCTTTTTTTGTGCCGGCTGTCAAATTATCTCAGTGCCTGATAACGCCAACTGCTATATTAGTTTAACATATTCTTATAAACTTAACAATCACCAGCAAGTGGCAATCTTCCTGGTGCGCTGCCCTGTTACTATGTTCTAGTGGAAGATCGGGTAAAAATATGGTATTATGTAACCTATAAGCTACGATCATAGGTTAGTTTAGTGCAGCATGTGGACAGAAGCTGTTTATTAATGAGACGTGATTTTTAAAAAAATTTCAGACCTTGGGGAGGGGTTTATATGATTGAATACAGCAAACAGAACAAAAAGGCATGGGAATTTAATGCTTACGATTTCTGGTATCAGCAATGCGCTCCGGAAAAACGAGCAAATGCAGATATGCATAATCCTTTAGGGCAACTAAAACGCTATGCCGATTACTTTGAACAATTTGAAGATGTTAGAGTTGCAAATATATGTGGTTCCTGCGGAAAAAAGGCAGTTCCGCTTGCCTTATTAGGGGCTGATGTAACGATATTTGATATTTCTGAGGACAATAAAAGGTATGCTCTTGAAGTGGCAGAGAAAGCAAACGCAAAAATAGATTTTCAGGTTTGCGATATCTTGGAAATTGACATGAAAACTTACGCAGACTCTTTTGATGTAGTTTTTATGGAAGGCGGTATTTTACATTATTTTCACGATATCAATCAGTTTATGAGCATTATGTATGCGCTGTTGAAAAACAACGGAAAAATGATATGCAGTGATTTTCACCCATTCACTAAAATCGTCGATACGCTTGGCCTGGAGCAGAAAACAATCGGATATTTTTCAACAGATGTATTTGAGGGCGAAATGGCACATGCACGATTTTTTGATGATGAAACCAGGAAGCAAATTCCCCTGTGCAGCTACCGAAAATATACAATCAGTGAGATCATAAATGCCGTAATAATAAACGGATTTGTATTGAAACAATTTGATGAACATCCCGCATGGGAGAATACGAACGTACCCGGAGAGTTTACACTAATAGCGGTAAAGGAATAGGAAAATATGTGAAAAGCTTCAGCTCTTATAAAAAGTTCGGGGAAAGGGCATTGCCGGGCGGAGACTTTAAGCATTCCGATCATACATCTTGACGGAGAAAAACCAATAAACGAAAAGGCAGAGTATTTGCAAAGTGTATTCTGAATGAAAACACAAGTTTACAAGGGAGAGATGCAGAAATAAATTTGAAAGAATGAGATAAATGCAAACGGTGTGACAGAGGAAAGATATTGGATTTGGAACTAAGCCTTTTGTGAGAACTTTCCGACCTCTCACACCATATTGCGTGTCGAGATTGATACAATTTCTGCGTGGGTGCTATCGTTTTTACATTTACCTATAAATCAATTATGACTCTCAATGAAACAATTCATCTAATCCAAAAGCCCTTCGATAATCCAAGTTGGCTGTTGTGTCCCTAAATTACTCCAAAACAACCTAATCTTTGTATCTCACCAGTATATAATGAATTCTCTGTGAGATTACGCTCAATTCGTAAAGTTCTTTGGAGGTTACGCTTTGACATATTGAGTTCCTTAGCGATTTCATCAAGGGTTGTTTTCTCAGAGAGTTGACATACATAGATGATCATTGCAACCGTAAATATACAAAAAAAGAACTATCCTCTACCGCCAATAGGGGATAGCCTGTTGTCTTGTAACTCATTGTTATAATTCATCAAGTTTTCGTCTAGGGCAATGGGGACGTTCCAATATCTCCGTTACCTTCTACAGTGATTATACTATATGGTCTGCTTTTTCAAGTGGCAGTTTGGAGCATGAAAATGTTATAGTATCCTCATTTTTAGCTGGTATATAACCACCTGGTCACTTGATCAACCATAAACCGCATGTTTTCAGCTATTGGGTTGTGAGAAATCCAGGAAAATCACGAATTTTCACAAGATCCCTATCAAAAAGTTCCTATTTTCAATGTTTTTATCTAATTACCCATGCGGAAAATGACCTGTTTACGCCGTGTTTAGTCCATCTCAACCACACCGGAAATATTAGTATTTATGAAAACAACTCTTCAATCATACACTTGATATCATTTGCCTTTTCTATATCAGTCATATTTGCATTATGTAAAAGAAGTTTAGATTTATTATCAAAATCATACACTGCCTGTCTTAATTCATTAGAGAGCATTTTAGGCGTTAGTTCATCAAATATACTT
>CANBKJ010000041.1 GCA_947369165.1 uncultured Lachnoclostridium sp. | reverse complement strand
AGCATGTTTCATGACGCATTGGTGCCTTTCGCAGAAAGGTGGATTATAAAAATGATAAAACTAGATCAAAAGAACAAGAGACTGATCTTTCGGAGAAGAGATGAACTGACCATAATCGAACCCCATGGGGAGAACTGTCTTCGCTGCCGGATGACCCGTAATGGAATGGTCTCGGACGAGAAATGGACACTGCAGGATGCTGTCACCAAAGATTCCTGCAAGCTGGAAGGGGATGAGTTGTTTGCGACAATCACCAATGGTGATATCTCTGCTACTATCGAGACGGGACAGCCCTGGTATGGTGGTGTGATCAGTTATTATAAAAAAGGGAAAATGATCTTACATACCAAATTTGAGGGAGATTATGTGAACCGTTTTGTTCATTTGGAAGGAGATAATTATCAGATCAAGGTGATCTTTGATGCGAATGAGGGTGAACACTTTTATGGTCTGGGTCAGGAGACGGAGGATGCCTTTGACCGGAAAGGGAGTACGAGCAATCTGGTTCATTACAATACGAAATCCACGATTCCTTTTTTATATTCTTCTCTGGGATACGGTTTTTTCTGGAATAACCCTTCTCCGGGAAGGTGTGAGACCACGAGAAACCATACGCTCTGGTGTGCCGATAGTGCTTATCAGGCAGATTATCTGGTGTTTACGGGAGATACGCCTGGGGATATTATGAAGATCTACAGTGATTTGACAGGGTATGCGCCCAAATTTCCGGCATGGGCGGCGGGCTTTTGGCAGTGCAAGCTGCGCTACGAAAGCCAGGAGGAACTGTTGGAGGTTGCCAGAGAGTATAAAAGGCGGGGAATTCCGATATCCGCCATTGTGATCGACTATTTTCACTGGACAGAACAGGGAGAGTGGAAATTTGATCCCAAGTACTGGCCGGATCCGGAGAAAATGTGCCGGGAATTGGCGGAGATGGAAATCAAGCCCGTTGTTTCTATCTGGCCGACTATCAATCCCGACAGTGAGAACTATAACAAAATGAATGATGCGAACATGCTCGTCCGGACGGAAAACGGACAGTATGGTACATTTTCTTTCTACGGACAACAGACCTTTATCGATGCCATGAATCCTGAAACCAGAGAGTATGTGTGGGACATTGTGAAAAACAATTATTATGATAAGGGCATACGGAATTTCTGGCTGGATGAGGCGGAGCCGGAAGTACATCCACAGCAGTTCGGGCACCTGAAATTTTATCTGGGAAATGGGGCACAGACTGCGATGCTCTATCCCTATTATTATGCCAAAATGTTTTATGACGGATTGAGAGCTCAGGGGGAGGAAGAGATCATTCTTTTGACCAGGGCTGCTTATCCTGGAAGCCAGAAATTTGGCGCAGCTGTCTGGAATGGAGATATTTTGTCAGACTGGGCTGCACTCCGGCAGAGTGTGACCAGCGGGTTGTCTATGGGAATGTGCGGCATACCATGGTGGAACAGTGATATCGGCGGATTTTTAAACGGGGATACCGAAAGTGAGGATTTCAGGGAGCTTATTATCCGCTGGTTCCAGTTCGGGCTGTTTTCTCCGATCATGCGGCTTCATGGCGTGCGAAAAAGAGTGGAGGGTCAGCCGGAACCGAATCCGGGCATTATCGAGAGAAGTGGTGGGCCAAACGAAATATGGTGTTTTGGTGAAGAAAATTATCACATTATCAAATCCCTGATCCAGCTCAGAGAGAAGCTCCGCCCCTATATTCTAAAATATATGGAGATCGCCAGTCAGACAGGAGCACCCTTGATGCGCCCTATGTTTTTTGACTATTATGACGATGTCCACTGTTATACCTTAGAGGAGCAGTATATGTTTGGCGAGGACATTTTGTTTGCCCCGGTTATGCGAAAGGGACAGAGAAAATGTAAGGTATATCTTCCAAAAGGAACGTGGATTAGTGTGATCGACAAAAAGGAGTATGAGGGAGGGCAGACGATAGAAGTGCAGGTGGAACTGGATCAGTTTGCTGCCTTTGTGAAGCAGGGAAGTAATATCATTGATGTTTTTTGATTGCATAAGTTAAGTGAATGTCTAAGAGCCGCGGTGTAACATGAACAGCGGCTCTTTGTAATCGAAGATAGTTTTTTTGAAAGTGCGGGTTATCCGGCTTTCACCTGCCGCCCTTCATGATTGATGGTATATCCGTCTTTCATAATGAGTTCAGAGATCGGTACAAAGGAGAATCCCCTTTCTTTCAGTGTCTTGATCATAGTATCCAGTGCCTCTGCCGTGTGCTTGGCACCGTTGTGGCATAGAATGATTGTGCCATTGCCCAGATGTTTGTGTTCTGTTACTTTTTTGATAATGGTATTTGCATCATAGTCTTTCCAATCGAGGGAATCCACATCCCATTGGATGGGATAATATCCGATTTCCCGGCAGACATTGATCAGGTTGTCATTGTAATCTCCGTAGGGGGGACGGAACAGGCACATATCCTTGCCTGTCAGCTGTTTTACTTTTTCATGTGGTTTCATGATTTCGTCCTTACATTGTTCGGCGGAGAGTTGGGACATCTGCTTGTGGTTTTCGCTGTGGTTTCCGAGATCATGCCCCCCGGCGGCGATAGCCTTAACATCATCGGGATATTTTTCGATCCATCCTCCTGTCATGAAAAATGTGGCACGGACATCGTTTTGTTTTAAGATCTCCAGGAGTTTAGGAGTGTCCTCATTTCCCCAGGCAGCATCGAATGAAATAGATATTTTTGCCTCGTCTCCTTTGTCGACACAATAGATGGGAAGCTCTTTCTGGCTTGTATTAACATGAGAGCTGATGGTGGCAGCGGTTTGTGGGTAAAAATAAATGCTTGTTACCAGAAGAAGAAGTGAGGTGAGTACGATGGCACCTACCTTTGTAAAAATGATGAGATTCTCTTTTTCTTTTTCAATATCATTCATAAAATTATTCCCGGCGGATTTTTTATCATTTTATTTTTAAATTGTTGTTTTTATGCCCGGCTAAGTGAAAAATAGATAATATTGTAAAAAATTTCATTTGACAAAAACAACTGTTTTTGTTATTGTATATTTACAGTACGAAAACTTCGGGCTTGTACTGGTTTCGACAGGCCGGCTGAAGATGGAGAAGCTATCCGTGGGCTGTGACCACGTTAAAACGCAGAAAAAAAATAAACGCTGACGATAATAGATTAGCATACGCAGCCTAAGTGCTGCTGTCTGACCTGGAGCACCTACACTCTGGGAGCCAGGCATCAATGATGTAGGAAACGACGTATATCAAGCTTTGCGTATACGGGCGTATCATGAAGCTACTAAAGCCTGAAGGATGTTCATTTCCGTCAGGTGGAGGGAATGTAAAAGAATGAACTATGATAGTAGAAGTACATGGGATTCCGGTTTGGACGCGGGTTCGATTCCCGCCAGGTCCATCTGACTGCATTAAGACGAGCCCTATATATGATATAATCATATATAGGAATAGGTTTTGTCTGGTGTATTGAAAAAAGGACAGCGTAAGTTGTCCTTTTTTGTGTTACAGAAAAGGTGTCCTAAATGAAAAAGATCTTTTTGCTGCCTGAGCGAAAAAGCAAATTATACCAGACTGTCTCCATTATCAAAAAATCTTCGCGCCTTGTAGTTGCGCAATTCAAAAAAAATGCACTTATAGGTTGGTTGTGGCTTGTTGAGGAAAATACTATACTGATAATGCGGCGCGGCGCAAGAAAATGAAAGGAGAATATTTTATGAGTTTCGGAAAAAATCTGCAGTTTTTAAGACATCTGAGAGGGAATATGACGCAGGAGGATTTGGCTGAAAAATTGAATATCAGCCGTCAAACCGTATCAAAATGGGAGCTGGATACAGCGCAGCCTGAAATGGACAAGGCAATAGAGCTTTGCAGGCTTTTCAACTGCTCACTGGATAATCTGTTCCGTGATGATATGGTCGTTTGTGGCGAGACGTATACAAATTTGCGTGTTGAGACCGTCCCTGCTTTCCGCTATGTAAAACATGCCGTTATAAGCACTACCCCGGAAGGGGATGCTATCGACAGGGTATTTTCCATTGCCCGCGGCTGTGGCGTGGATCACCCACGTGTCATTGGATGGGATTTTCCCAATGTGTCACAGGAGCAGATAAATGTTTTCAATATGCACGGTTACGAAGCGGCATGGATGCTGCCCGATGGGGTCGTCCCTCCTGATATTGAAATATACGAGCAGGCAGCCCACAGGTATGCAGCAATACACATTGAAAAGCCTTACGAATCCCCTTTTGTGACCATTCCCAACGCCTATAAAACGCTTATGGAGTATATGCGCGTGAACGGTCTGGAACGGACGGAAAAGGACGTTATCCCCTGCTTTGAAACCGACGGGGAGAGTATGGATATTTATATTGCTTGTAAGTAGCGTATTTTGTTGTGCCCTGATAGTGTGTGAGTGTTAAGAAGTTTTATCTCCTTCCCATTCATCGTATTCATAGTTTCTCCAGCTCTGCCATGAGAACGTCTTTGGAAGTGATCGTCACCGCCTGGATTCCCAGTTTCCTAGCGGCCTCTGTGTTGGCGGGGCGGTCATCAAAAAAGATACATTCTGAGGGAGTCAGCCCATAGGTTTCCAGCAGGTGCAGATAAATATCAGGGGAGGGCTTGGTCTTATGGATCTGCCAGGAAACAACCATACCGTCAATATCCTTCATAAAATCGGCATCGGCTGTATGTTTGCGGAACAGGTCTTCGGAATAATTGGACAACAGATAGATGTGATAGCCTTTTTCTTTCAGCTGGTGAACCTTTTTCCACACATCTTTTCTTGGTACGTGCATGTATTCTCCGTGGTTCAGGAACCAGGAGATCTCATCTTTGTATTGTGGATATTTTTGTTCATAATTCTGTATGATATCTGCACGGCACCGGATTCCAAGATCCAGTTCATCCCAAAGCGGATCAGCAAATATCGTTTCTCCAATGACAGATGCATCGGCCTTGGATAGTCCATGGTCTGTAAACATTTCCAGCCAGCGGTATTCCAGAAGAACTTCCCCGACATCAAATATAATCGTTTGAATCATTGATTTTTCTCCCCCTCATGATTTTTTTCTGATGATATTATTCTACCACACTATTTTAGAAAATCAGAGGTCTTTTCTTTTTTTTTTCACATTTTTGTGCTACAATCGGTATGAAGTGATAATCAGGAGTCTCTGGGCTCGTTAAAATGGAGGAAACGATGAATAAAGGAAATAGCAAAAAAATAATAATGATCTGTATTGTGTGTGCTCTTCTTGGAGGAGTGCTGATTGGCGGTGTGGGTGTGATGATTTACAATGATCTGAGCCGTTCTGAGTCTAAGAAAAATGGTCAAACAGCGGATTCATCCCAGGGTACCGACGGCAGCACAGAGGCAGACCAGCTCGAGGATGGAGAAGCGTATGATTTTGAAAAGGCTGGGTTTATGAAGCTGGGAGAGTATAAGGGGCTGGAAGCAGAAGTGCAGCCGGAACAGGATGATATTTATTCTGGAATGCTTGCGGCAGCAGAAGAAGTGAAGTTAAAGGATGATGACGGAATTGTCAAGGATGGTGAATTGGTAAATATTGACTTTGCCGCCAGCCTTAATGGAAAAGATCTGGAAGAAGCGGCTGGTGAAGATACTTATGTAAGAATTGGCAGGGGGGAATATATCGATGATTTTGAGAAGGGAATCATAGGTATAAAAAAAGGAAAAAAGAAGACCGTCGACTGTACCTTCCCGGCAGATTATGACGACGAGGAACTGGCAGGCAAGACCGTTCAGTTTACGATCAAAGTAAATGACAGATTCAGTGATAAAACCGCTCAGGAGCTCTCAGAGGGAAAATACAAGACCATTGACGAATACTATGAATATGAAAAACAATTACAGCTGAAGGACAATCAGGAAAACAAGGGGGATCTGGTATGGGATTCCTTAAAGGAAGAGACGGAAATAAAATCTGTTTCGGAGACTATGCTGTCCAGAACGACAGAAGATGTTACCAATATGTATAAAAATTTCGCCGAGTTGTCAGGGACTACCGTAGAAGAGCTTTTGGAGAGCTTTGGTATGGGAGAGGACGGAATTGGTGAGATTGCCCAGGATACGGTGGCAGATCAGATGATAGCGAAGACCATCGCGGCCAGAGAGGGTATTACGCTGGATGATACCTATTATAAGCAGACACTGTGGGAGCTGCTTGGCTATGAGGAAGGCGATGATGAAAAAAACCTGGAGGAGCTGGAGAAGGAATACAAAGAAAGTCAGGGCAGCCGTCCCAAAGATGATGTGTTAGTTGAGCGTGTCAGAGAGTATGTGGGAGAGCAGTCCAAGGAAATGTAATTCAATCTTGGCGATGTGAGCAGATGAGGAGATAGTGTGAAAAATAATGCTGATGCGATTATTTTTCACACGGCTATTTGTGAGAAGAACCTTTGGTTCTTTGGAGCGCTCACAAATAAGCCTTGATGGCAGATGAGAAATCGCCTGCGCGAATTTCTCATCGCCCCGTCGCATACGCTCCGGAATGGAGATAAGATGTCTGAAAAATATGTTGTGGATCACTATAGTTTTCAAGATAAGGCGGCTTATGAACGGGCACAGAAGGAAGCCAGGCTGATCGGAACGATGCGCAAAAAATATAAGCTGTCCAACGGAACGATTGCCTTGAAGGTGTATCAAAAGGCATTGGAAGAGGAAGTATTTATGACTGTAGTAGGGTATTCTTTTTTGAGAGAGCTGCGTATCATCGCGTTGAAGACAAAAGCGGCAGCAGCAGAAGAGGTTCCGGAGATACCCATTCGGTCAGGGGATGGCGCAGGGCAAAACGATTCTGGCGAAAGTGCAGCATTGGCCGGTTATTCTCCCAAACGGCTTCGGGAGCTCTCAAGATTTGAACGATTGTATGAGGGACAGAGGCTGTTAAATAAGAAGTTAAAATTTGTGGTGGCGGCGCTGGTAGTGCTGGTGATCGCTTTTATCGTGATCGATTTTAAAAGTGAGTATTCGGTTTTTACTTATTTTACCGATTATAAAGCCAAGATGGAAGAAGAACTGATCCATAAATATGAGGGTTGGGAGAACGAGCTAAAGGCGAGAGAGGATGCGCTGGAGCAGAGTCCATAGATATGAAAGAAAGGAGACAGGCGTTATGCTGGGGCAGAAAATACTCGTTGTGGACGATGAGAAGAGAATGCGGAAACTGGTAAAGGATTTTCTTGTAAGGGAAGACTTTACGGTACTGGAGGCCGGAGACGGGGAGGAAGCAGTGGACCTTTTTTTGGAGGAAAAGGATATCGCGCTGGTGATCCTGGATGTAATGATGCCGAAGATGGATGGATGGCAGGTTTGCCGGGAGATTCGACAGTACTCCAGAGTACCGATCATCATGCTCACGGCGAGAGGTTCTGAAAACGACGAGCTCCGGGGGTTTGAGTTGGGAGTGGATGAATATATTTCCAAACCTTTCAGCCCGAAGATCCTGGTGGCGAGAGTGTTGGCGATTCTGAGGCGGGCCAATGCGTCTGCAGAGGATGTGATCGAGTACGGTGGGATTTCCCTGAACCGTTCGGCTCACGAGGTCATTATAGACGGCGAAAAGGTGGATCTCAGTTTTAAGGAGTTTGAGCTGCTGGCGTACTTCATGGAAAATAAGGATATCGCCCTCTCACGGGAGAGAATCCTGAATCATGTGTGGGATTATGATTATTTTGGAGATGCCAGAACCATTGATACCCATGTTAAGAAACTCCGGAGTAAGATGGGAGACAAATGCGGTAAATACATTAAGACCATCTGGGG
Organism: uncultured Lachnoclostridium sp.; assembly: GCA_947369165.1. Lineage (GTDB taxonomy): Bacteria > Bacillota > Clostridia > Lachnospirales > Lachnospiraceae > Eubacterium_F. The sequence goes on along the minus strand of CANBKJ010000041.1, from coordinate 19,581 downwards.
GATGGGGTATAAATTTGAGATATAATGCGGCAAATATATTTATACAATCAGGGGAATGGGGGTATCCTGTCCCTTATGACAGACAGGAGAGGAGCTGATCTTTTTTATGAAACAGTCTCTTCGGACCAGACTGGTATTCATATCCGCGGGCATGCTTATCCTGAGTATCGTAATCTGCTGGATTATGAATCTGTTTCTGCTTCCGGGTTATTATGAGAGTTCCAAAATAAAACAGATGAATAACATATATTCCCAGGTGGAAGAGCTCTTTGAGGAGAAGGACTGGAGCGATAGCACCACAGAGCAGCAGGTGGAGATGTATGACTCCGTGGACAAGATTAGTGCGAATATTGGAGTCAGTTTGTATATTATGGAGATAAAGGTAAGTGTTGGCAGCGGAATGATCAGCGACGTTACTTATCTTTATCCAAGTATGAGCGGAAGGATGCAGGAACTGAATCGCAGCCAGTTGAGCAAATATGTGCTTTTTAAACAGCTGGGGGACATTTTTGACGACAATTATCAGCTTTTGAAAAAAACAGATCAATATGAGCTTTTCAAAGTATATGATGAGCGGATGGATTCCAACTATATGGAACTGATAGGCGGCATCGAGGGGGATTACTGGATCTATGTCCGCTCGAACTATCAGAGTATCCGGGAAAGTGCGGCGATTTCCAACGAATTTCTTGCCTATGCCGGTGCCGCTGTGGTCATTCTATGCATTTTGATTATGATCTACGTGAGCAACCGCTATACAAAGCCGGTTCTCGCCCTGGCAAGGCTGGCGCAGAAGATGGAAGAACTGAACTTCAATGTTCGCTACGAAGAAGATCGGAAAGATGAGATCGGAGTACTGGGGCACAGCATGAATTCTCTGTCGGATAAGCTGCAGGAGACCATATCTGAGCTTAAAACGGCCAATAATGAGCTTCAGCTGGATCTCCAACGGCGTTCCGAGCAGGAGGAGATGCGCAGGGAATTTCTGGCGAATGTATCCCACGAGTTAAAGACACCCATTGCCTTAATTCAAGGGTATGCCGAGGGGCTGCAGGAGAATGTGAATGATGATCCGGAGAGCCGTGATTTCTATTGTGAAGTGATTGTGGACGAAGCGGACAAGATGAACAAGATGGTGAAAAAGCTCTTGAGCCTGAACCAGCTGGAATTTGGAAACGGGCAGGTGCACCTGGAGCATTTTGATGTACAGGAGATCATTAAGTCGGTCATTGCAGCTTCGGATATCCTTTTTAAACAAAAAGATATCACTCTGTCCTTTCAGGAGGGAGAACCGACCTATGTCTGGGCGGATGAATATATGACAGAAGAGGTCATTATGAACTATGTGAGCAATGCGGTAAATCATATTGATGGCGAGCGGATCATAGAGATTAAGATGTCTGAGTCAAAGGGAAAAGTCAGGATCAGCGTATTCAATACGGGAGAAAAGATCCCGGAGGAGGAACTGGATAAGATCTGGGGCAAGTTTTACAAAGTAGATAAAGCGAGAACCCGTGAATATGGCGGAAATGGCATTGGTCTTTCCATTGTAAAGGCGATTATGGAAGCTCACAATCAGGAGTATGGAGTGAGAAATTATGACAATGGGGTAGAATTTTGGTTTGAATTGGATGAAAAGGCGGAAAATTGATTGAAGTTTTTCGTCAAATGTGATAAGATATAGATACTAATATTGAAGACAAAGAATTCACAGGAGGGGAAGATGATCAACAGAAAATGTATTCTTTCAGTTTGCCTTTGTCTGGTTATACTTATGCTGGCAGGATGTGTTCAGGCGAGGGAACTGACAGAAGAAAAGCAGGATATCATTGCAGAGTATTCGGCAGGAATCGTACTGCAGCATGCAGACAACTATAAAAAGAGGTTGGAAAAACAGGAGAATCCAGCGACGCCTGAATCCTCCCAGCCGCCACAGGTGACAGCAGCACCGGAGAATACTCCGGAGCCGGCTCAGGCGGCAGGATCCGAGGAAGAGCCGGCATTAGCCCAGGTTTCCCTAAACGATCTGTATCAGGTTTCGGGGATGAATGCTGAGTATGTGTCTTATAAGTCCTGCAGTAAATATACGAACCAGATTGCAGCCCATAAAGGGGAATGGCTTTATATCGTCAATTTCCGTGTGAGTAATTCTACGAAAAAGCCGTTGAAGGTAGATCTCTCAAAACGTGGGATAAAATATTTGCTCAATGTGGATGGCAGCGAGTACCAGGCACATCCTTCATTTTTAGAAAATGGCGGCATGAATTTTTTGAAAACAACAATTCCGTCTGGCGCATCGAAAAAAGCGGTGGTCGTCTTCCGTGTTCCGGAGAAAGCGAAAAATTCAGGTTCTGTAACAGTTACCGTCCGGGATGAAGGAAAATGTGAGACAGAGATTCGTTTGAAATAGTGGTATTGCAAAGAAGGAAGGGCGACATGGATTTTAAAGAAGAATATAAAGAAAGAAAAAGAAGTTTGTTTTTCGGATTGCCGCTGTCATTTACTACATATACATTGACGGAAAAAAAGATCAATATAAAAAAGGGGTTATTGAAAACAGTAGAAGATGATACCCTTATGTATAAAGTACAGGATGTGACATTGGTCAGGGGACTTTTAGAGCGGATATTCGGGCTGGGGACAGTGATTTGTTACTCCAGCGATGTGACCGATTCCAAGCTGATGCTTACCCATATCCGCAATTCCTCCGAGGTGAAGGAATTTATTCTCCAGACAGCAGAGATGGAGAGACGTAAGGTACGTACAGTACATACGATGGGTCTGGATGCTTCCGAATATTCAGATTATCTAGAAACTGAGGATCTGCAGTGATTTTGTGACTTTTTGCCGGGGGGTGGGCAGTCTGGCAGGCAGTTACAGATTTTCTATTTATAAAAGGAGGAGATTATTTTGGCTGAGGAAACATTTAATGATACGGGGATATTGTTAGAGAGTGGTACGAATGAGTTAGAACTTTTAGAGTTTGTTGTGGGAAATCAGCATTATGGAATAAATGTGGCGAAGATCCGCGAGCTGTGTCCTTATCAGCCGCCAACCCCGGTGCCGAATGCCCATGAATATATTGAGGGAATATTCATGCCGCGTGATATGCTTATGACGGTGGTGGATCTGTCAAAGGCTCTGGGATTGCCGCCGACGGGGGATATGTCAGGAGATATGTACATAATTACGAATTTTAACCGTCTCCACACCGCATTCCATGTTCAGAAGGTTTTGGGCATTCACCGGGTTTCCTGGGAGGACATCGCCAAACCGGATTCCACGATCGCTGCTTCCGGAAAAGGTGTGGCGACTGGGATCGCCAAAGTGGCAGGAAAGATTATTATTGTTCTTGACTTTGAGAAGATTGTGGCAGAGATCAATCCAGAGACGGGGCTTAAATTGTCAGAGATCGAAAGTATGGGAGAACGTTCCAGACGTGACTGCACCATTCTTCTGGCAGAGGATTCACCACTCTTGTTGGAGATGCTCAAAAAATGCCTGACTCGTGCGGGCTATGACCATTTGATACCAACGACCAATGGCCAGGACGCATGGAATACCCTGGATCGTATGATCAAAGACGGAGGTAAAGTGGGTGTGGACATTTCCTGTGTCATCACGGATATCGAGATGCCCCAGATGGATGGACACCGGCTTGCTAAACTGATCAAGACAGATTCTAGATTTGAGGGGCTTCCTGTTGTGATTTTCTCATCTCTGGTAAACGAAGAAATGAAACGCAAGGGAGAGGCACTGGGTGTAGATGCACAGCTGTCAAAACCTGAGATTGGAAGACTAGTAAGACAGCTTGACCTGTTGTTAAATTAGTTTGATAACCTGAGGCGGATGTATGTCGGCGTTGTTAAGCTAAAAGAATTTGTTAGTAAAGGAAAAGCTGCGTTTGTTTATTTGCCAGACGCAGTTTTTTTTAGAAAGTTTGTGACTGTGTGCTGCCAGCACAAAACAAAAAAATATAAATTAGGTTTTGGTCCTTTTGGCGTCAGTTCAAACGGCCAATTACTTAATATATTGTATTTACAATATTTAAAAATGCAGCGCAGAAATGAGGGTAATTATGGCAAGTTCAGAAAAAGAGGGAGAAAATTATCTGGATACACTTTTGAATACAGTTGCGCCGGACTGGGAGGAAACATCGGAATCCCCGGTGCAGGCGGATTCTACCGATTCAAAATCGGATCAGGGGGATTCCACAGGGGATAAAACTTTGGAGGATGCCATTGCGATCTTGAATGATCTTCCAGATATGGATGGCGCATTGGAGCTCTCCGAGAATCCAGAAGAGGATATGGATGAGCTGTTTGGACTTTTGACGGATCTCGGGGTTGACCCGGATGAACAGGAGCCGGAAGCGTCAGGCGATGAAGTTCCGGAAGCTATGCTGCCAGACCTGGACAGTGTAGAAGGGCTCTCTGATGATGATATGGAAACAGAAGAAATTATGGCGGACCCTGTCATGATGGAGGACATATTGGCAGATGAAGACAGCGAACAAGAGGAGTCTCAAGAGATACCACAGGAAGAACAAGAAGAGGAGCCCCAGGCACAGGAAGATGATATTCCTTTTTCCATCGACAGTTTTCCCGAGGAAGAGTCAGAAGAGATACAGGATTTTGCTGGTGTCGACATACCAGACGTATCGGAGCCGTCAGAAGAACCGGCCGAGGATGTCGGGGTGGAAGAATCGTTTATAGATATGTCGGCAGATCTTTTCCAGGATTTTTCCGAAGAGCCGCAGCCGGATGAAGAGGTATCGATTTCAGAGGATTCATTGGCAGTTGACGATATTTTCCAAGATGCTCTGGCAGCAGTTGGTTATAGTGAAAATGAAAGGGAAGAAGAGGGAGCAGCAGACGATGTTTTCGCCATGGATGACATGGGAGGTCTCTCGGATCAGGAGGAGGAAGGTGTATCTTCTGTTCCGGCAGCTGAGCCGGTTGTCAAGAAGGAGAAAAAGGGACCAGGATTCTTTCAGAAGATATTTGGCAATGTGATTACAGATTCAACGGCGGATGAGGAAGAAAAAGAGCGTCAGAGAGAAGCGGAGCTGAAACAGAAGAAAGAGGAAAAGAAGGCAGAAAAGAAGCAGCAGGCGGAAGTGACAAAAGAAGAAAAGGCAAAGGCCGCCCAGGAGAAGAAGGAACATAAAAAGCAGCTCAAGGCAGAACAGGCGGCGAAGAAGGCGGAAGAAAAGAAACGCAAAAAGGAAGAGCGTCTGGCCAGAGCTGCCCAGGAAGTAGAAGTGGTGGGCAAGATCAATCCCGTGGGTGCCACCATTGTTGTCATTCTTTTTGTGACGATCGGAATGATTGCCATTTTGGGAACCAATATGTTAGGACGCAGGAGTAATCTTGACAATGCGGAGAATTATTTTGCCAATGAGGATTACATCCGGGCATACGATGCCATCAACCGTGTGAAACTGAAAGAAAAGGACGAGACGCTGTTCCGCAGGATTCGTATCTGCTCTCAGCTTCAAAAAGAGGTCCGCTCATTTTCAAATTATAACACCATGGGAATGAAGGTAGAGGCGCTGGATTCATTGTTAAAAGGCATGAGATTATATGAGGAGAATGCTTCGGAGGCGCAGGAACTACAGATTCAGCCTGCTTATGAAAAATTGAAAAATGAGCTTCTGGCTGGACTCAGCGAGAATTTTGCTATGGGAGAAAAAGAGGTCAGTGAACTTCTTGCGATTCCGGATCAGGCACAGTATACCCAGAGGCTTCAGCAGATAACAGGAGCATAGTTTGGAGGAAAGACAGAATGATAGCGATCGTAGATTATGATGCTGGAAATATCAAAAGTGTTGAGAAGGCATTACAGTATTTGGGAGAGGAGCCGGTGGTGACCAGAGATGCCGGAGTTCTTAACCAGGCGGATAAAGTTATCGTGCCGGGAGTGGGTGCTTTTGGAGAGGCTATGGAAAAGATGTGCCAGTATGATCTGGTGGAAGTTCTCCGAAATATCGCTGCCAGGGAGACACCAATCCTTGGGATCTGCCTGGGACTGCATTTGTTTTTTCAGAGCAGTGAGGAATCTACAGGAGTAGAAGGTCTATCTCTTCTTCCCGGTAAGATCGTGAAAATTCCCGATAAAGAGGGGATCAAGATTCCCCATATGGGCTGGAATTCCATACAGATCAATCCAAAATCAAAGCTGTTTCAGGGGATTCCACAGGATTCTTATGTATATTTTGTCCATTCCTATTATTTGAGAGCAGAAAGACCAGAAGATGTGGCGGCGACGACGAACTATGTGGTAAATATTCATGCCGCGGCAGAGCATGGTAATGTATTTGCCACCCAGTTTCATCCGGAAAAGAGTGGGGAAGTAGGCCTGCAGATCTTGAAAAATTTTATTGATTTCTGAGAAAGGAATGGTGGCATAGATGTTTACAAAACGAATTATTCCCTGTCTGGATGTGAAAGACGGACGGGTTGTGAAGGGAATAAACTTTGTGGATCTCCGGGATGCCGGGGATCCCGTGTCGGTAGCGGCAGTTTATGATAAGGCGGGAGCAGATGAGTTGGTTTTCCTTGATATCACTGCATCGAGTGATGCCAGAGATATCAAAGTAAATATGGTTAGAAAGGTAGCAGAGACTGTATTTATTCCTTTTACCGTGGGAGGAGGGATACGGACCATTGAGGATTTTAAAATGATACTGCGGGAGGGTGCCGATAAGGTATCTGTGAATTCAGCGGCAATTTTGAATCCACAGCTTGTTTCTGAGGCGGCGGATAAATTTGGAAGCCAGTGTGTCGTGGTTGCCATTGATGCTAAGCGAAGGATAGAGGGAAGTGGATGGTCCATCTATAAAAATGGTGGACGCGTAGATATGGGGATTGACGCTGTTGAGTGGGCGATGGAGGTAGAACGTCTTGGCGCCGGCGAGATCCTTCTTACAAGTATGGATTGCGATGGCACAAAGGATGGATACGATGTTGAATTGACACGGACGATCTCTGAGAATGTATCCATTCCGGTGATCGCTTCCGGAGGGGCTGGGAAAAAGGAACATTTTCTGGAGGTATTGACAGAGGGAAAGGCGGATGCCGCGTTGGCGGCGTCGCTGTTTCATTTTAATGAGCTTCAGATTGGGGATCTGAAACAATATTTGTCAGAACAAAAGATCAGTGTCAGGTTGTAGAGTTAAGCAAAGGAGAAAAAGATGGCTGGTTTATCAGGAGAATGGGAAAAAGCCCTTTCAGAAGAATTTACTAAAGAATATTATAAGAATTTATTCTTATTTATCCGGCAGGAGTATGCAAAAGTGCCGGTATATCCGAAGGCAGGAGACATTTTTAATGCATTTCACCTGACTCCTTTGGAGAAAGTAAAGGTGGTTATCATCGGTCAGGATCCGTACCACAATCCGGGACAGGCTCATGGACTTTGTTTTTCCGTGAAGCCAGGAGTGGATATTCCGCCCTCTCTTGTCAATATTTATCAGGAGCTGCATGACGATCTGGGGTGTGAGATTCCCAATAACGGGTACCTGAACGAGTGGGCGGAGCAGGGGGTTCTGTTGTTGAATACGGTGCTTACAGTACAGGCTCATAAACCGATGTCCCACCGGGGTGTGGGCTGGGAAGAGTTTACCAATGCAGTGATCAGGAAAGTAAATGAGATCGATCGGCCGGTGGTATTTATTCTCTGGGGGAAACCGGCGCAGGAAAAGGCAAAAATGCTTGACAATCCCAATCATCTGATTCTGAAGGCGCCACATCCGAGTCCATTGTCTGCATACCGGGGATTTTTTGGGAGTCGTCCCTTTAGTCAGACCAATGCGTTTTTGGAGCAGTATGGGGTAGATCCGGTGAACTGGCAGATATCAGATCGGTAAAAGGAGAAGGGAAAAAATGCAGAACAAGCTGGAAAAAATTTTAGAGGAAGTAGGGAAGGTGATCAAGGGAAAAGCTGCCGAAAAAGAGATGATTTTGGCAGCCATTCTTGCAGAAGGACATATTTTGCTGGATGATATACCGGGAGTGGGAAAGACAAGCCTTGCCATGGCATTTTCCAAGGCGATGGAGATGCAGGCAAACCGTATGCAGTTTACGTCGGATGTACTTCCCTCCGATGTGGTAGGATTTAATCTTATAAAGCCAGATGGATCCAAAGAGTATCAGAGGGGGATCATTCTTTGCAATCTGTTTTTAGCCGATGAGATCAACCGTGCCTCTTCAAAAACCCAGTCGGCGCTGTTAGAGGTGATGGAGGAAGGAAAGGTGACGGTAGATGGTATTACCACACCGGCGCCGAAGCCTTTTGTGGTGATGGCCACTGAAAATCCGGCAGGTTCTGTGGGAACCCAAATGCTGCCAGATTCCCAGGTGGATCGTTTTATGGTCTGCATGACCCTGGGGTATCCATCCCATAGCGAAGAAGTGCTGATCTTGAAAGAACGGCAGGGCATCAATCCCATTGATTCGGTGATTCAGGTCGTAGACCGGCAGGGACTTTTGGAGATGCAGCAGATGGTAAAAGCCATTCATCTGAACGAGGAGATCTACGATTATATTGTGAAACTGGCAAATGAGACCAGAACCCATTCCCTGCTGACCCAGGGACTCAGTCCAAGAGGGACCATTGCCCTGATGGATCTTAGCAAAGCGGTGGCTTTTATGGAAGGCAGAGATTGTGTGTTTCCAGAGGATGTTACAAAAGCATTTCCTTACGTGGCGAGACACCGCATCTATCTTACTGCAAGGGCGAAGATGGAGAAAAATGACAAAGATCAGATCATAAAAGAAGTATTAAAAAGCGTGAAGGCGGTAGAAAAATAAGAACACTGCCTGGAGGCTTTTATGGCAAAACAAGGGGGATATTATGTGGAAAAGCTGGCTGATCTATATTGCGAGCCTTGCGGTGTATTCTCTGTTTATGGTATTATATGGTAAGCAGAGTGCATTTATCATACTGTTTGTGATCGTTCTGGTTCCGCTAATCTATTCATTGTTGACATGGTTTCTTACAAAGAGAGGTTTCAGAGCTTATTTTGAAGCGGATTCAATGACTCTGGAAAAGAATAAAAAGGCAGAGATTAAGGTAAAACTGGAGTGTTTATCGGAGCTCTGTGTGGGAAGTCGGGTACGGGTATTTATTTCTATATACAATGGAATGGGAAAAAGGATTTTTAGAGGCCGGAAAAAATCATTTCTAACGTTAAAAGAGCAGATTGCCTTGTTTGAATTTATGCCTAAATACAGCGGAGCCCATAAAATAGTTCTGGAAAAAGTCAGAGTGTACAGCGGTTTTTCTCTTTTTTGTTCTACGGTTCATCCAGAGGATGAATTATCTTTTATGATCATGCCGGAATACAAAGAATTTCCGGTTCGGACAGGAATTCTCTATGAAGAAAAGGAGGGAGAGAGTGAACAGTTTTCGGTGAGGAAGTCGGGGAATGATCCATCGGAACTCTATGATATCCGTTTGTACCGTCCCGGAGATAAAATGAATCGGATCAACTGGAAATTTTCAGCGAAAAGCAATGAGCTTATGGTACAGGATTATGGGTTTCCCATTGCTTGTGATCTGGCAGTTTTTTTTGATGTTTCGGCGGAAAAGGATCTTCAAAAGATCGAGAATGCGTTGGAAATACTGTATTACCTAATGATTCATTTTACCTCGGAAAAAAAATTATTTTATGTGATCTGGAAGGAGTGTAGGGAGCAGCAGGTGAAGCGCACAATGATTTCTGGGAGCGAAGATATTTATGAGGCCTTTCAGAAATTATTCCATACGGATATGACAGATGGAAAGACTGGGATCGAAGACATGTATTGTGCGCAGTTCGAGAGTGAATTTCTATCTAATAGTATATTTATTTATTCGGGTAGAAATGATCTGGAGGATGAGATCCTGCGAATGAAACTTCGGACGGATGTATTGGAGCTGATACATGTATGACCAGTGTTTAAACAGAGGGGGATATGAATCGTGGGTAAAAGACTACAGCTCATACCATTGGTGCTGCTTCTCTTATGCAGCGGAACGAGCATGTCCAGTGGTCTCTATTATTATGAAGTAAAAGATATCATTTATTTCATTCACGTGCTTTTGGTGGCATTGGTATTTTATTGTGTCAGATATTTTGCCGGTATGCGCAGGCATAGGGAACTATACAGCCTGGGAGTATGTCTGGGGGCGTTGTGCGTGTGTTTCTTTGCCTTGAGAAAATTTTTGCTGCCAGGGTTTCAGGCGCTGTATAATCAGATATCTGACAATGTATATTTGACTGCTGGCATAGAACTTGGGCAGTGGAATAATACAGATAGTGAATACGTGGGCTTGGCAATTTGTCAGATCATAGCTTTAATCACAGCTCTCACCCTCTATTTTTATGAGACGAAAAAGCCTGTGGCAGTTACATTGCTGCCCTCCTTTATGGTGTTTATGCTGCCTATTCTTATCGATGGCGTGCCCTATGAAACCTGCGTGATCGTATATGGAATGTCTTTTATTATATTTGTGGGGATGGGGCGCTATGGTGGGAATGCTATAAAATTGCTCTTATTGGTGGGAACTGTTTTTCTGGCATGCGGGGTAGCAGTAACTTCCTTTTCCTGGAAGGATGTGGAGCCGGTGTTACAGGGGTATAGTGAGCAGATTATGGTTGGGGGAAGTGGTGTTCGTCAACAGGGAAATGATAAGATAGAAGAGAAGAAAGCAAAGAAGGAACAGTGGATTCATTTCGGACAGTTTAGCCAGGTAGGATCCATTCACTATACTGGAACCGTGGAGCTTTTTGTGACGAGTAATGCTTATTTTAACAAGGATAAGTTATATCTCCGGGGATTTATTGGGAATACCTTTAAGGATAATTTGTGGTATGGACCACATATGAAAGATTCTTATGATCTTCGGGGAATGGCATGTGAAAGGGAACGCAGTATTGAAATAGAAAATGCTTATGATAAGGGAAATTATGTAGCCTATGCGGCGGATGGAGAGGGCTTGCCTTTCTTTTCCTACTATGGTGATGACATTCCTGATCATTACAAGGGAAAGTTTAATAAGAAGAATTTAAGGGTAGAAAAAAATCTTAGGAACCGGATTCAGAAGGAAATTATTGGGAAAAATGGAAAAAATATTCGGAACCGGTCCCAGAATAGAATTATTGGAGGTCTTTCGGTATCTGACGCAATTGATTTTACGATGGATTATTTAAGCAAAAACTATAGATATACTTTAAGGCCGGGAATGATACAGGATGGTGAAAATGAGATTGAGACGTTTTTGTTTGAGAGAAAAACTGGTTATTGTACTCATTTTGCCTCATCGGCTGTTATGATTCTGAGGACATTGGGGATTCCGGCACGGCTGGCACAGGGTTATATGATCAGCGGATATCGGGTGAATGTCAATAAGAAGACCAGCGTGCGCGACAACAATGCCCACGCCTGGGTGGAACTTTATATTGATGATGATGGATGGGTACCGGTGGATTTCACTCCCAGTTCTACGGATGCAGGTGCTCTAGCTGGGCGGAATCCCGATGACGGACAATCCGAGTGGGATGCGGAAGAAAATGAGAGGGTAGAGCCGGAGATGACAAAACAGCCGGATGAGACAGAGAAAGAGGAGAAGGAGGAAGATGATGCGTCTGAAGAGGATGGAGACGAAGTAGAGAACAAAACGGAAGAAGTTCCCCCCAGCGAATCCCGCATCGTTTTCAGAATGGTGCTGGTTGTCCTGTGTCTTGCATGTCTCTTTTTGGCAGGTATGTGGCTTCGTTATGTATGGAGATATCGCTGCATGAAAAGAACTTTTGCGGAAGGGGATGCCCGCCAGAAGCTTTTATGTCTCAATGATAATATGAGAGGAATCTGGCAGAGGATGGGAGTGAAGTGGGAGTATACCGACAGCAAAGGGCTGATGAAGGAGATCTTACATAAAACACAGAGGTTCTATGTTTTCAGTGATGCCAGGGAATTAGCAGAACTTAGGGAAGAGATCCGCGGATATGTGCTGGGTGTATATGGAAGCCGGTATAGTGCAGGCGAGATACCGGATAAAGAATATGCCAGGTGTCAGAAGTACATTACACAGCTTCTACTGAATATAAGACAACGGGGAGAAGTGAAGTTGTGGAGAAGAATGAAAAGGCAGAATATAGTCAAAATTTTAATAAAGAGAGGGAAAAGGAATGGATCAGAATAAATTAGCGGCAAGAAAAAATCTTGCTGAGACGATGATCAAAAATCTGGCAAAGCGGAATATGGAAGGTTATTTTGCGGAGACAAAGGAAGAGGCCGTGCAGCTTATCATGGAAAAGTTCCTCACGACAGGAAAGACCGTATGCTTTGGAGGTTCCATGAGTCTGACAGAATCGGGGCTTATGGATGCCATTGCAGAGGGAGATTGTGTACTTTATGACCGGACGAAGGCGGTGACACCGGAAGAGTTAAAGGACATGAAGGCAAAAATGATCAACAGTGATTATTTTCTTATGAGCACAAACGCCATTACGGTGGAAGGAGAGCTGATTAATATCGATGGAAGAGGAAACCGTGTTTCCTATCTGTGTTATGGTCCGGAACATGTCATCATCCTTGCAGGGATGAATAAAGTGGTGAGTACAGTGGAAGATGGATTCCGCCGGGTGAGGGATATTGCCTCTCCTCCAAATACGGTTCGTCTCAATAAAAATACTCCCTGTGCTGAAACTGGGCGATGCGGTGACTGTTACAGTGAGGATTGTATTTGTTCTCAAATCGTGGTCACCCGCAGAAGTGGAGAAAAAAACCGGATCAAGGTAGTACTGGTCGCCGAAGAGCTGGGATACTGATCTTATGGGAAAACGATTATTTATCGCAGAGAAGCCCAGTGTGGCCCAGGAATTCGCGCGGGTACTCGGTGTCCGGGGAAGAAGAGGAGATGGATTTATCGAATCGGAGGATACGGTGGTGACCTGGTGCGTGGGACATCTGGTGACAATGAGTTATCCGGAAGCTTACGATCCGGCATATGCCAGATGGGCCTTTGAAACCCTGCCCTTTTTGCCGGAGGATTTTCGGTATGAAGTCATCCCCAATGTGAAAAAGCAGTTTGAGACCGTGAAGGGACTTCTCCTCCGGGCAGACGTGGAAGAGATCTACGTCTGTACCGATTCCGGGCGTGAGGGCGAATATATATACCGGTTGGTGGACCAGATGGCACAGGTTCCGGATACAAAAAAGAAATACCGGGTGTGGATCGATTCCCAGACAGAAGATGAAATCCTGAGGGGGATCCGGGAGGCAAAACCTCTGATGGAATACGATAATCTCAGTGCTTCCGCTTATCTGAGGGCAAAGGAAGACTACCTCATGGGAATCAATTTTTCCAGGGCACTGTCTCTCAAGTATGGAGGCTGGCTCAACGATAATGTAGAGGGAAAAAAGTGGACTTCCGTATCGGTGGGACGAGTGATGACCTGTGTCCTCGGTATGGTGGTCACGAGAGAATGGGAGATTCGCAAATTTGTAAAGACGCCATTTTACCGTGTGATCGGCAGTTTTGCGCCCCAGCTGCCAAAACAGGAAGACGATCAGGTGGTGAAGGAAGAAAAATCTCTTCCTGTGCTGGAGGGGGAGTGGAAGGTGACGGAAGAGTCGAGATACTTCCAATCTCCCAAGCTTTATAAGGAAAATGGTTTCCGGGATGAGGATACGGCAAAGGAGCTTTCTTCATCCATGATGGATCAGGACAGACAGTCTGTTTTGGAAAAAATAGAAAAAAAGAAGGAAAAGAAAAACCCGCCGCTTCTGTTTAACCTGGCAGAGCTGCAGAACCTGTCCTCTAAACTGTTTAAGATCAGTCCAGACGAAACACTCCAGGTAGTGCAGGAACTATATGAGAAGAAACTGGTCACTTATCCCCGTACTGACGCCAGAGTGCTGAGCAGCGCGGTGGCGAAGGAGATCACCAAAAATCTGAAAGGATTGCAGGGCTATGATCTGGCGCTTCCCTATCTCCGCCAGATCGCAGAGATGAAAAGCCATGAGAAGCTTGCGAAGACCAGATATGTGGACGATAAGAAGATCACAGACCACTATGCCATCATTCCGACGGGGCAGGGACTAGGTGCTCTCAAATCATTGAAACCTGTGGCGGCAAAGATGTATGAGGTGATTGTCCGTCGTTTTTTGAGTATTTTCTATCCGCCGGCGGTGTATCAGAAGATCAATGTGGTGCTGGCAGTGGAAAATCCCCAGAAAGAAAAAAAATATACGGAGCGGTTTTATACATCGGCTAAAGTTCTAATCGAGGAAGGATTTTTAGCTGTAACGGAATATTCTTTTTCCAACAAAAAGAAGAACGGAAACTCCGAAGGCGGTGACGAAGAATCGCCAGAATCCGGAAAGAAGGAGACCGAAGGGACGCAATCGGCAGGCAGTACGGAAGCTCTCCGAATGCTTCTTCCTTATCTCAAAAAGGGGATGAAACTGCCGGTGGTTTCCATGAAAATCAAGGAGGGAGAGACCTCCCCGCCGAAGCGCTATAATTCCGGTTCCATGATTCTTGCCATGGAGAATGCGGGACAGCTCATCGAGGATGAGGAACTGCGGGCGCTGATCAAAAGCAGCGGTATCGGAACCAGTGCCACCAGGGCGGAGATCCTGAAAAAATTGTTCCACATATCGTATCTGAAGCTGAACAAAAAGACACAGATCATAACGCCTACCCTAAAGGGGGAACTGGTGTGTGGAATCGTGAGATATGCCATTCCTGCTATGCTTAGCCCCAAGTTGACAGCCAGCTGGGAGAAAGGGTTGGGAGGCGTGGCTGAAGGCGGCATCGGCGAGGAGGAGTATATGGATAAACTCACCGGTTTTGTCAGGCAGCAGGTGGGAAAAGTAAAAGAGACAAACAATATGACACAGCTACGATCATATTATAATATGGCGAAGGAATACTATCCTTTAACAAAAAAATGAAAGGATGCAGAGCATGAAAGAATTGACAAATCAGCAGCTGTTTGAAGATAAAAATACCATTGCATGGGAGCTGATTTCCCGGTATGAATACCCTTTTGAGGTGCTTCCAGCGATCAGCGAGTATATAGTGACCCTGGGAGAGAGCCTTCCTGAAGACCGCTACGAGAAACGGGGAGATAATGTCTGGATCGCCCGCAGCGCATCCGTGGCAGAGAGTGCCAGCATCACAGGACCTGTGATCATCGATGAGGAGGCGGAGATAAGACACTGTGCCTTTATCCGTGGCAATGCCATTGTGGGGAAGGGCGCTGTGGTGGGAAACTCCACGGAGCTTAAAAATGTCATCCTCTTTGACGGGGTTCAGGTGCCCCATTATAACTATGTGGGAGATTCCATCCTCGGTTACCGATCCCATATGGGGGCAGGTTCCATCACCTCTAATGTAAAGTCAGATAAGACGCTGGTGGAGATCCGCTGTGGGGAGGATAAGATAAAGACCGGATTGAAAAAGATGGGCGCTGTTCTCGGCAGCTTTGTGGAGGTTGGCTGTGGCAGCATTTTGAATCCGGGGACGGTGATCGGGAGCCACACCAATGTATATCCCCTCTCTTCCGTCCGCGGGTATGTGCCGGGAGCAGGTATCTATAAGAAGCAGGGAGAAGTGGTGGAGAAGAGATAGATCTGTAGTATTGGGTGATATCCTTGAGTTTTACACTTCACAAACCGTGATGTGTGCATTTAACAACTGGCTATGCAAAATGCGGAAATGCAAGGATATCCGACGTTGACATTTTTATCAAAATATTGTACGATAATGAGAGAAAATGACGAATAAGAAAGGAGTTACTATCGACATGATTTATTCACAGGAAGTAGAAAACATGTGCCCAGTTGCTCAGGGTGTCAACCATGGTTGTGCACCGATTCCAGAAGAAGCAAAATGGGTAAAAGCAAAAGAAGTTAAAGATATCTCTGGTTTTACACATGGTGTAGGCTGGTGTGCACCTCAGCAGGGGGCATGTAAGCTGACTTTGAATGTAAAAGAAGGTATCATTCAGGAAGCACTGGTAGAGACGATCGGTTGTTCCGGCATGACTCACTCCGCAGCGATGGCAGCAGAGATTCTTCCGGGCCGTACCGTTATGGAAGCTTTGAATACAGACCTTGTATGTGACGCCATCAATACAGCAATGAGAGAATTATTCCTTCAGATCGTATATGGACGTTCCCAGAGTGCATTCTCTGAGGATGGACTTGCAATCGGAGCAGGACTTGAGGATCTGGGAAAAGGACTTCGTTCCCAGGTTGGTACGATGTATGGTACACTGAAAAAGGGCCCGCGTTATCTGGAGATGGCAGAGGGATATGTAACAGCAATCGCTTTGGATGAAAATGATCTGATCATTGGTTATAAATTCGTTAGCCTTGGTAAAATGACTGACTTTATCAAAAAGGGTGATGACCCGAACACTGCTTACGAAAAAGCATGTGGTCAGTACGGTCGTGTAGACGACGCTGTCAAACTCATCGATCCGAGAACGGATGAAGAAGTCGCAAAATAATAAAAGGAGGTAGCGAATAATGGCTTTATTTGAATCATATGAAAGAAGAATTGATAAGATCAACAGCGTATTGAATGAGTACGGCATCTCATCCATCGAAGAGGCAGAGAAGATCACAAAAGATGCGGGCTTAAATGTATACGATCAGATCAAAGGCATTCAGCCGATCTGTTTTGAAAATGCGTGCTGGGCTTACATAGTAGGTGCTGCGATCGCGATCAAGAAGGGCTGCAAAAGAGCAGCGGATGCAGCAGCAGCAATCGGTGAAGGACTTCAGGCATTTTGTATCCCTGGTTCCGTGGCAGATACCCGTAAGGTAGGTCTGGGACATGGAAACCTTGGAAAGATGCTCCTTGAGGAAGAGACAGAGTGCTTCTGTTTCCTGGCTGGACATGAGTCCTTCGCAGCAGCAGAGGGTGCCATCGGTATCGCCGAGAAGGCAAACAAGGTTCGTAAGAATCCCCTCCGCGTTATTTTGAATGGTCTTGGAAAAGATGCTGCACAGATCATTTCCCGTATCAACGGATTTACCTTTGTAGAAACAGAATATGATCCTTATACAAATACTGTAAAAGAAGTATCCCGTATATCCTATTCTGAGGGTCTTCGTTCCAAAGTAAACTGCTATGGCGCTAATGATGTTCAGGAAGGCGTTGCGATCATGCACAAGGAAGGTGTAGATGTATCCATTACCGGTAACTCCACGAATCCTACACGTTTCCAGCATCCTGTCGCAGGTACATATAAAAAAGAATGTCTGGAGCAGGGCAAAAAATACTTCTCCGTGGCATCCGGCGGTGGTACAGGACGTACCCTTCATCCGGATAATATGGCAGCAGGTCCTGCATCCTACGGTATGACAGATACCCTTGGACGTATGCACAGCGATGCACAGTTTGCAGGTTCCTCTTCTGTACCAGCGCACGTTGAGATGATGGGTCTGATCGGCGCAGGTAACAACCCGATGGTTGGTATGACAGTTGCAGTGGCCGTTTCCATCCAGGAAGCAGCTGATAATGGAAACTTCTAAAAATACAGAAAGTACCGTAGTCTTGAGGGATTGCGGTACTTTTTTTGCGCCAGGGTAAAATTATGAAAATGACTGTGAATGACTGTGGGATGTGGTGAAATGTCACGAAATTCGCTCTGTAGGCAACGCACAGGACACATAGGCTACAAGCTATAGGTGACAAAAAACTGCCGTACACATTGAAAATACGGCAGTTTATGAGGCCAGAGAGGTTTGAATTATGGCATCTTTTCAAGCTCTTCTCTGAGCCAGTCAACATCACGTTTTGTATAAGCGGATTCTGTTATATCTGTAATTCTGTGACCGATAAGGCGTTTTATTACATATTCGTCAACTTTGGCCTTCTTTGCCATTGTAATAAATGTTTTTCTAGGATCGTGCGGTCGATGATCTTCTCTAAAGTGCAGAGCAGAAATAATTTTGTTGAACCGTCCGGCATTATTTATCATAGGTAATCGTCATACCGCCTTTTACTGCGGAAGGATCATTAAAGAGATATTCGCTGCCTAACTCCAAAGATGTTTCGTAATTTTTCTTTACAAGATTTAATATCTTGGAATGGATTGGTACAATTCGATTCTTCCCGGCAATGGTTTTCATTCCTCCGATAATATAGCCTTCATCAAGATGTACATCTGCAATTTTTAATTTTGCCAGTTCCTGTGGCCGCCATCCCATATAACATTGAATTAGGATCCAGTCCACAAAGCGGAGCGAGTCTACGTGGTCCCACAGATGTAGGACGGATTTTGCGGACATTCAAAATAAAAAAGAATGTGGAGGTAACAGACAATGGCAAAATCATTATTTGAGGAACTGGGTGGCAAATACGAAAGGCAGGGGGATTACTTAACTTAAAGATAACCCATACATACAGCCTGTTGGTACATTACTTGCAGATACCCCACAGAAACAAAACCATACAGAAAAGGAGTTTTTGCATATGAAATCAATATTTGAACAGTTAGGCGGCACATATCATGAAGAAAATGGGTATCTTATCCCAGACTTAAGATTACCAAAGGAAGAAGAAAAGGAAATAGGTATCTGGGGACAACGGCATTTGGAATATCTGAAGCAGTATCCTAAAGGTAGATATATTAATCTTCTCACAAGCGGCAGACTGAATACATACCTTGCCGATATTGATAAGCAGTCACAGGAACGGCAAATGCAAAAATTATCCCTATTGATATTGATGCAGCATCCATTTCACGCAATATTGTTGTGGATGTTCCCATTGTAGCGGATGCAAAAAAGGCGATATGTGCCTTGCTTGAAAGGGCAGAGCCATTATATATTCCAGAATGGACAGATGAAATCAGCCGTTGGAAAAAAGAGTACCTGATTACTATGGAGAAAAAGGGTATTACACCGCAGATGATCATTCAGTCTGTCAATGAATGTTTCAAAGAGGCGGTTATCGCTACGGATGTAGGTCAAAATCAATTATGGACAACACAATTCCTTGAGATTAATGAAAATAAGCAAATGCTGACATCTGGCGGTTTGGGGACAATGGGATACGGTTTTCCTGCCGCAATTGGAGCAAAGCTTGGCAATCCCCATAAAGATGTCATTGTTATATCTGGTGATGGCGGTATACAGATGAATATTCAAGAAATGGTAACTGCGGCAGGAAATGTTTTATAATAAACATTATTCAAGTACTTGTATGCGTTACCGAAGAAGCTGTGAGACAGGTTGTAATACACCGAATCATTGCTGCCCAGAATATACACCTAATTTCATTGCACTGGCAGAAAGCTATGGGGCAAAAGGTATCCGTGTAACAAGAGCAGAGGAAATAAAAACAGCCCTGCTAAGTGCAAAGCAGAATACAAAAACACCTACGGTGATTGAGTTTATCATAGACAGGGAAATCAATGTCATGCCGATTGTACCGCCGGGGAACTCACTGGATGAGATGATTTTAGAAAGCGGGGAAGACAATAAATGAAAAAGAGATGGATTTGTTTATTTGTTGAGAATGAAATAGGCGTACTTGCCCGTATCGCAGGCTTGTTTTCTGGAAAGTCGT
>CANBKJ010000040.1 GCA_947369165.1 uncultured Lachnoclostridium sp. | reverse complement strand
GCTCGATTCCGGAAACTTCGTTTCCTTCTTCTCGCTTCGGCTGGGCGCCGTATACAAAAAGAAAAGAACGCCCTGCTGCAAGCGAGCTTGCGCAGGGCGTTCTTTTCTTTTTGTGCATGGCTTGACAGTTACCGGAAAAATTCGTGGCAGCCGTAGGTCATTATTTTTTTCAAGGCCCGGTCAAACCAAGCTACATTAGAAGGGCTGGAAGCGCTGCGGCACATGAAATACAGTGCTCCCTCCGAATAATCCTTACCTTCTAATGCTTTCTTTACTGCTTTCTTTGTTTTTTGAGAAACGGTTACCCTATAGTATCTGCCATTTTGGATCGGAGAGAACTGCCGATGGGCAAATACGACGGCTTTTATCGTATTAGGGAAATGTTTGGATTTGACGCGGTTCATGATCACATTTGCCACCAGGATCCGTCCTTTCAGATCCTGGTCTCCCGCTTCTGCCTCCACAATCCTCTCTAGGATCCTGCGCTCTTCCCGCTTCTTTTCACGGATACGCTCTTTTCGCTGACGCTCCTTTTCCAGTCTATGATCCCGTTCCCTTTCTTCCTCTTCGTTTATACTGGAGTAATACTCATTGTTTTTTATCCTCTCCTGCGCTTTTATGTTAGCATACTCGACACGTGCTGCAAGCTCCGCTGCCGCTGCCTCATTTTCTTCAATGATCATCTGTGGCTTAATCGCTACCGTAAAAGCTGCCGTCTCCTTGGCCTTCGGAGTGTTACTCCAGGCTCCAAGGATTTCTACCACAAACATAATGTACAATATCATTACAAAAACTTTAATTCTTTTCATACACTCTACCTCACTTATTGTAGAGTATATGCAATTTTGTTAAATTTATTACAATTTTGTTACAATTATTTTTATTTTATAATACAAGGTAGCAAAATACAGCGTATTCTCATGTATGGTTGAGACAAAAAACTTTTCACCCAGACATTAACCTATATATTTTTTATTTTAAATTCTCTCTCTGCCGCCCGCTTCTGATCCTTCTTAGCGATGTCCTCCCGCTTATCATAAAGTTTTTTACCCTTTGCCAGAGCAATCTCGATCTTGATCAGACTTCCCTTAAAATACACCTGCAGGGGCACAAGCGTGTAACCTTTTTGTGCCATTTTTCCAATCAGCTTTCGGATCTCACTACGGTGAAGCAAAAGTTTTCTTGGTCTCAAAGGATCTTTATTAAAAATATTTCCCTTCTCATACGGACTGACATGCATGCCGTATACAAATACCTCTCCTTTTTCCACACGGATGAATGCCTCCTTGATACTACAGTGGCCCATCCGTATGGATTTTACCTCTGTGCCGTGAAGCTCGATCCCTGCCTCATATTTGTCTTCAATAAAATAATCATGCCATGCCTTTTTGTTGTTGGCAATCAGTTTTACGGTATCCTTCCCCATTTTCCTAAACCTCCTTCGGAATCACAAAATCTATTGTTCTGGCAAAGGTGTCGGCATATGCCACCTGCACCTTTATCTTCTGTCCCAGTCTAAGCTCTCTGCCACTGTATTTTCCCGTCACCCTGTAGTTCTCACTGTCATATTCATAGTTATCATCTTCCATATCTGTGAGACGAATCATGCCCTCTACGGTATTGGGAAGCTCCACATAAACCCCCCAGGAGGTCACGCCGCTGATCACACCTTCAAAGATCTCTCCAATCCGATCCTTCATATATTCTGTCTTTTTCAGCTTGTCCACTTCCCGTTCCGCTTCATCCGCCCGGCGTTCCAGGTCACTGCTGGCCTTTGCCACACCAGGAAGAATGTCCTCATAATGCTGACGACGACGCAAGCTCATGCCGCCACGCAGGCTTTCTTTTATGATTCGGTGGATCTGCAGATCTGGATATCTTCGTATGGGCGATGTAAAATGGCAGTAATATTTGGTGGCAAGACCGAAATGTCCATCATTCTCAGTGGAATATCTGGCCCGTTTCATTGCTCTCAGGGTAATCCTGCTCAAAAATGTCTCTTCCTCAGAGCCCTCGATGCTCTCGATCAGCTTCTGAATTTCTCTCGGATGAACCTCTTCATTTCCCACCTTCAGCGTATAGGCAAAACTTCTTGCCAGCGCTGCCAGTTCCTTAATCTTCTCCAGATCCGGATACTCGTGGGTACGGTATACAAAAGGTATCTCCTGCCAGAAAAAATCCTCTGCCACTACTTTGTTCGCCGCCAGCATAAATTCTTCGATGATCCGGGTAGCTGTGTTTCGGTCATAGGGAACGATATCCAGTGGTTTTCCCTCTCGATCTACCACGATCTTGCATTCTGGAAAATCAAAATCAATGGATCCCTGTTTTTTACGGTTCTTACGCAGAATACCCGCCAGTTCTTTCATGGTCTCAAACATGGGAACCAGTTCCCGGAATTTTTCCCGCACGCTCTCATCCTGCAGCGTAACAATGGCATTTACCTCTGTATAGCTCATCCTCCGGTCCACACAGATGACCGACTCCCCGATACGGGAATCCAGTATCTTCCCCTCTTTATTATAGGAAATGATACAGCTTAGAGCAAGCCTGTCCACACCTTCATTTAGGGAACAGATTCCATTTGACAACTTATGGGGCAGCATGGGAATCACACGGTCTGTAAGGTACACACTGGTTCCCCGCTTTAATGCTTCCCTGTCCAGCGCCGATCCTTCAGCGACATAATTTGTCACATCTGCAATATGCACACCCAGCTCAAAACCTCCATCCTCTCTCCTGGTCAGCGTAATGGCATCGTCCAGATCCTTGGCGTCTTCGCCGTCGATGGTCACGGTCTGGCAGCTACGAAAATCCATCCTGCCGGCAATCTCATCACTGGTCACCTCAGAAGGAACCTGTGCTGTCTGGCGCATCACATCCTCCGGAAATTCTTCCGGCAGTCCAAATCCACGTATAATCGACAGGATATCCACTCCGGGATCGTTGCTGTGCCCCAGTATCTCTATGATCTTTCCCTCTGGATTTTTTACACCGTCTCCGAAATCCTCAATCTCCACAACGACCTTGTGCCCGGTGACCGCATCCATGGTCTTTCCCTTGGGAATATAGACGTCGCTGGTAAATTTTTCCCGGTCCACCACCACAAACCCATAATGGTTATTTCTCGTAAATGTCCCCACCACTGTCTCATTTTTCCGCTCGATAACCTTTATGATCTTTCCCTCACAGCGCTTTTTCCCATCTCCCTCCCGGAAAATCTGCACCATGACGATATCCCCATCATAGGCGTTGGATACATAGGGCTCCGGAATAAAGACATCTCCTTCCCGGCCCTCCACCCGCACAAAGCCAAAGCCCCGGCTGGTAGCCATAAAGACTCCCGTATTTACATTTTCCTCCGGCAGCCGGTATCTTCCCGTCCTATCCAATACGATCTTTCCTTCAGCCACCAATTCATCTAATATATCATGAAACTGTTTTCTCTCTTTTTTGGGCACGCAAAAGAGCAGTGCCATTTCTTTGCCTTTTAACGGTTTATAATCATCTTCACATATGAAATGATATACCATTTGCTTTCTGTCCATTTTTTCCTCTCTTTCTCAGTTTCTGACTGTCATCCAGCCAGCAGGAGGCACTAAAGAAAACCTCTGAAGCTTTCCTTACAAAGACTCTTCAGAGGTTACTGTTTATCTGGCTCAATTTTACGGGTATAGAATTTACATATTCGCACAGAGTACGAGGGAAAGAATGATAAACAAAGCGCCAAGTATAGCGGTGATCTTTACCATTTTACCTTCTGTGGAACGTCCCTTATTCTTGCTCCAGTAAGTATCTGCAGCACCAGAAACGGCACCCAGCCCTGAATTTTTTCCTTCCTGCATCAAAACTACAACCACAATTGCAATACAGATAATAATATATAATACCTGTATCATTGTTTTAACCATTATAGACATCTTTTAGTCCTCCTATTTTCTATTTTTCTGAAGAAATGGTGGTATTTTAATTCCTTCCTGTATATCCTGGCTCTCTGACGGTGCTGCCGGCTTCAATGGCTTCACAGTTCTTGTCACTACCGGCATATCTTCAACAGTAGTCTGCTGCGACGGTTTGGATACCGGAGACTGTCCCGCAGTGCTGCGTGGCTGATTCCCCATACCGGATAAAAAGCTGGGCCTGCGCATCGCAGAAACCGTAGCGGATGTCTCACCCAGAAAACTGCTACCAGTGCTAAAGGAACGTCCAAAATGTGACATGGCATCTTTTTCTTCCAGCCCCGTAGCGATCACCGTAATCGTAACCGTATCGGAATGTTCTTCATCCATCATAGCACCAAAGATTATATTAGCATCCTCGCCTGTCATCTCCTGGACATATGTAGCAGCTTCATTCGCCTCAAGCAATCCAATATCACCTGAAACATTTATGATAACATGAGATGCGCCATCGATACTTGTCTCAAGCAGCGGACTGGTGATGGCCTGTTGAACCGCATCGAGACATTTCGTCTCGCCCTTTCCGCTTCCGACTCCGATGTGTGCAATACCCTTGTCCTGCATAACCGTGACAACGTCTGCAAAATCGAGATTGATCAGTGCAGGCATATTGATCAGATCGGTAATACCCTGAACACCCTGCTGCAATACCTGGTCTGCCATACAGAATGCCTCAGCCATGGATGTCCTCTTGTCGCTGATCTCAAGTAATTTATCATTGGGAACCACAATAAGTGTATCCACATGCTGCTTTAACTTGTCAATGCCCCCCATCGCATTGGTCATTCGCTGCTTTCCTTCAAATTTAAATGGCTTCGTCACCACGCCAACTGTCAATATCCCCATATCCTTAGCGATCTGGGCAACCACCGGCGCCGCACCGGTTCCGGTTCCGCCTCCCATACCGCAGGTGACAAATACCATATCACAACCCTTTATGATCTCCGTAAGCTCTTCACGGCTTTCCTCAGCAGCTTTTTCCCCGACATCCGGCTTCGCTCCTGCCCCAAGCCCTTTCGTCAGCTTCTCACCGATCTGCATGCTCATGGGAGCCTTGCAGCTGCGCAAATGCTGCTTGTCCGTATTTACACAGACAAAGTCCACACCTTTGATTCCCTCGTCTATCATCCGGTTCACAGCATTATTTCCAGCGCCTCCAACTCCGATCACAAGAATTTTAGCGGTGGATTCTGCTTCATTATTCATAATCTCTAGCACCACAGTTCCTCCTTCTATCCAAACAGAAAATCTAAACGATAAGAAAAATCATATAGAATATACGCGCATTAAAGCATATATTATATATAATATAGTTTTTTCCAAAAATAATCAAGTAAAAAATGCAAGTTTTTTATTTCTATAGCACTTATTTTTTCTTAAGAATAATATCTCCCTTAAAATGATAATTTGTCATATCAATTTCTCCCGAAAGCTGCTCCTCCTGTGCTTTCGCCAGCACACTGGAAAGAGCGGAAATCTGTTCATCGTAGCTGTCTTTTTTGCCCAGTTTCACCTGAATCTCACCCGCATACAGATAGGCAGCATTATTGTTATCAAAAATAACCCGTGACCAGTCCACCCCATAATGCTGGAATAGATTGGCAAGATTCATGATCTGTCCTAACAGCTCCTCATCCTCCATCTTTACTTCCTCATAAATGGTGAAAGTCGTCATGGTCTTCGTCTCAAACAATGGTATATCCGGCAGTTCCTCTCCGGTGCTCCGCAGCACCATGCCGTCTTTATCAAAGTAAATATACTGATTCATATATACAATCCCTGCAATGATCTTTTTCTCATACAATTTGATATGAATCTGATGAATTCCCGGATAGGTGATCTCGTACTCCCTCACATAGGGAAGTTTCACCGAAAAGCCAAGATGGTTTTTGAGCCACGATCCGACGATATTTTTATCCATAAAACTGCCACAGACTTCCGATGCCACTACTTCTTCCGAAAAAAAAGTATTACCCTCCACCGTCACTGTCGTCACCTGAAACAAAAAAATGACAAGCAAAAGAATACCAGCCACCGTCACGGGAACCACGATCCTCCATGGTATATTTTTCATTTTCATCCATCTCCTTATATCAGCATACCAGCACGCCTTTACATTGGCCTGCAATCGTTGTGCTAGACCACATACCTGGCGCACAGGCCGAGACTCTGCATATTTTCTACCGGAATCTCATATCCCCGAAGTATATAGTGACTTTGAGCCACTATTGTTTTTCCCTCTGCCATTACACCTGCAAGCAATAACGCTGCCCCGCTGCGAAGATCCGTAGCCTGAACCATCTCTCCGTGGAGTCTTGTCACCCCTCTGACACAGGCGCGCTGTCCCGCCACCTCGATATCTGCTCCCATCCTTCTCAACTGCCCCGCCACGAGAAACCGGTTCTCAAATACGCTTTCTTCGATCAGGCTCTCCCCGTAAGAACGGGACAAAAGGGCCAAAAATAAAGACTGGGCATCGGTAGGAAAACCAGGATAGGGCTCTGTGCGGATATAGGGAACCGGTCGGATTCCGCCTTCGCCGGAGACTCTGATCTGGTTTCCTCTGGTCTCCATGCGGCAGCCGGTCATGGCAAGGTATTTCTTCTCTGCCTCAAAGGTGTCACCATACACCCTAAGACAGGCACTGCCGCCGCTTCCAGCCACCATTGCCGCATAGGTGAGAAAGGCGATCCGGTCTGTTTTCAGCCGGTAAACCACACCCTGCAGTTCACTGACGCCCTGGATGGTGATGCATTCTTCCCCATCACCAGATATCTGGGCACCCATCTGCCTGAGAAACTCACATAATTCTCTGATTTCCGGTTCTTTTGCCGCATTCTCAAGGATCGTAGTCCCTTTCCGAAGCACAGCATATAAAATCACATTTTCTGTCGCTCCCACACTGGGATAGGGAAGCTTAACCCGCTCTGCCCCTCTGTTTCTGATCTCACAGCAGATGACATCCTCTTGCTGGCTGGTCTCTGCTCCCATGGCAGAAAATGCTGCCAGATGATAGTCCACTGGTCTTGCACCGATGGAGCATCCCCCCGGCAGGCGGATTCCTGCCACCTGCATCCTGCCTAACATACTGCCAAGAAATAGAATGGAAGCTCTGATATCCCCTACTTCTTTCTGGGTAATCTCACTTTTGGTCACCGAAGCTGTGTCTATGATCAGCTTATCTTCCTCCCAGCTGACCTTTGCACCGATATCCTTTAGTACGGCTGTCATGGAATAGACATCCTGTATCCTGGGACAATTTTCAATCACCGTTGTCTGTCTGCACAGTACTGTGGCTGCGATCATAGGAAGAACTGCATTTTTTGCACCCTGCACCGTCAGTTCCCCGGCAGCCTTTCTGCCACCCTCTACTTCTATTAACACCGGAATCCCCCATCCACATATTTATGATAGTATTATAAATATGCGGTTAGAAGATGTTGGTATCATGTCTTAGTCCGTTTTTTCGAGATTCCCAGGACCAGCCCCATCTCTGCCAAAAGGATCGACACGCTGGTTCCTCCATAGCTGATAAAAGGCATCGGGATACCCGTAGAGGGCATGGAATTGGTCACCACCGCAATGTTCATCATCACCTGGGTAGCAATATGTATCATAACACCGGTACAAATCAGTCCGCTAAACAGATCCGGCGCCGTCACCGCCGTATTATAGATTCTCCAAAGTAGAAGAATGAACATCAGGATAACGATTCCTGCTCCCACCATCCCCAGCTCTTCACAGATGATGGAAAAGATCATATCATTGTGAGGTTCCGGTATAAAGCCCAGCTTCTGCATACTCTCTCCCAGCCCGGTACCGAATACGCCTCCGGAGGCTATGGCATACAGTCCCTGTAATATCTGAAATCCCTTTTCATGGTGTTCCACGTCCAGCCAGATCTGAAACCGCTCCATTCGGAAGCCTTCTCCGAACAGAATGATCAGGGCAAAAAACACAACCCCCACCAAAATGATGCCAATGTAGATCCACTTTTTTTTCGCTGCCACAAAACACATGCCGAAAGCAACGATAAAGACGACAATGGCCGTACTCAGATTTTCCATCGCCACCAGCCCCAGAAGCAGCCCCACCGGCACAAACACCCGCACGATCCCCCGCAGTTTACTCATCTCCTTCGGACGCATCTGAATGAAATAGGCCGCGATCAGGATCACCGCAATCTTGGTGATCTCTGAGGGCTGAAGCGATAAGGGACCGATGATCAGCCACCTCCTGGCGCCATTTTTTTCGGCTCCCATCAGGGAAGCGAGAACCTGCAGCGTCGCCGCCACGAAATAGATCAGTGTGACCAGCCGGATCCGAAGCCCTGGAATCTTCTTGATATAGGCATGGTAATTGATATTTACCACCACCAGCATCGCCGTAATCCCGGCGATGACTCCGAATAGCTGTTTCTTTAAAAAGTAAGCAGCATCATTGTATTTCACCTGTGAAGTATATGAACTTGAACTGTAGATCATCAGCAGCCCAAACCCTACCAGACAGAGGGTAATGAGCAGGAGACTGTAATCAAAGGTACTTTCCCGCTGATAATTGGCCCGGTCCTGCCCGCTTTTTTTCATTCCGATCTCACTCCAAACCATTTACTAATTCTTTAAACATATTCCCCCGCTGCTCGTAGGAGTCAAACATATCCCAGCTGGCGCATGCCGGCGACAAAAGCACCGCATCTCCCGCTGCAGCCAGCTCGCTGGCTGTACTCACCGCCTCCTCCAGTGTATCCACAAACTGATAATCCGTAAATCCACAATCCTTTGCATTCTGGGCGATCCGCTCCCTGGTGGCCCCCAGAAGCAAAAGACGCTTCACTCTTCCGTCAAAACTCCGGATCCACTCAGAAAAATCGCCACCCTTATCGTATCCGCCTCCGATCAGCACCGTCGGCCGGTCCATGGACTGGATTCCCTTGATCGCAGCATCGGGATTGGTCCCCTTGGAATCATTATAATAATCCACTCCATTCACAGATTTTACAAACTCTACCCGGTGTTCCACCGGCTGAAAGTTCCGCACCACCTCTGCCGCAAGCCCTTCCGGAACTCCCATCTCAAACGCCATCATCAGCGCCGCCATGATATTTTCTGCGTTGTGATCCCCTGGAAGACGGGTCTCCTTCTGATTCAGGATCACCCTTCCATCCTCTGCCATCACCAGATTTCCATTCTCATCCTTGTACATACCCTGGCTGAGTTTCCTTCTGCTGCTGAAAAACAAGGTTCGGCATCTCATGTGACGGGCTCTCTCCCGAAGTACTTCATCTTCGTAATTCAGGACACAGAGCTGGTCTGCCCCCTGATTTTTCGTTATGCTGATCTTTGCGTCAATATAGTTTTGCATGGTCCCGTGCCGGTTCAAATGGTCCGGTGTGATATTCAGCACCGCACTTACCTTCGGCGAAAAGGTATCAATGGTCTCCAACTGAAAACTACTGATCTCTGCCACTGTCACAGAATCTTTTTCACTCTTTAATACCTCTTTCGTATAAGGATTTCCGATGTTTCCTACCACGAAGGTCTTCTGATTATAGGCCCTCATAATCTCACCGGTCAACGTGGTGGTGGTGGTTTTTCCATTGGTTCCTGTGATCCCCATCACCTGGCCTCTCTCCATCAGCCAGGCCAGCTCAATCTCACCAATCACTGGCACCCTGTTATGGATCAGATACCGGGCTACCGGAATATCCAGTGGAACGCCGGGACTGAATACGGCACAATCAAATCCGGAAAACATTTCTTCCGGAAGATCTCCTAGATATAATGGCACATCTACCGCCTCAATCTTCATCTCTTTATTTCCGTCATAGAGGCTCACCAGCGCCCCCATCTTCTTCAATAGTTCATATGCTGCCATTCCGCTTTTTCCGAGACCGACAACCAAAACCTTTTTATCCTTTAGATTCATATTTGATTCCTCACTTTTTCAAACATCGTCTTTACATCGCCATAAGTCCCAGCAGGCATAAGATCGCCGTAACAATGCTGAAGGCTGCCACCACCTGTGTCTCTGAAAAACCACTCAATTCAAAGTGATGATGAATCGGCGCCATCTTAAAGATCCGCTTGCCATGGGTCAGCTTAAAGTAACCTACCTGGAGCATAACCGAGATCACTTCTAAAAGATAGATCAAACCAACGATCACGATAAAGAGCGGCATGCGCAGCATCAGCGCAATGGAAGCTACAAAACCACCCAGTGCCAGCGACCCCGTATCTCCCATAAACACTCTTGCTGGATACGTATTGAACAGTAGAAATCCCAAAAGACTTCCCACCACTGCCCCCGTAATCGGAGCCATAGCCGCATTGACCGCCAACGCTGCCACTGTAAAAAAGGTCGCCACAATGGCAGTGACCCCCGATGCCAGCCCATCCAGGCCGTCGGTAAAGTTTACACCATTGACAGTCCCCAGTACAACGATAAATACAAAAATGATGAAAAGCCAGTCTGGCATAGCAAACACTGTTCCCCCGGTAAAGGGAATCACAATGGATGCCTCAATCTTCGCCACATTGAAATAGTAATATACAAAAATGGCGGTGACGATAAACTGACCAAACATTTTCTGCAGGGGCTTCAATCCCAGAGAACGCTTCATCACAACTTTGATATAATCATCCAAAAAGCCTATGATCCCAAATCCCAATGTCATAAACAAAACCGGTATGATATCGGGATATCTTCTTATGTAGATCAGAGACGTAAGAAGGATCGATACCAGAATAACGAGACCGCCCATGGTAGGCGTCCCTGCCTTTTTTAGATGGGATTCCGGACCGTCATCCCTCACATACTGCCCAAACTTAAGCTTCCGCAGAAAGGGAATAATGATGGGACACAGGATCACACTGATTCCAAAAGAAATAACTACCGGCATCAAAATACTTAAATTAAAATTCACCTTTTACACCTCATTTTATCGAAATTTATTTTGCAAATCATGCAATTGTAATTGTACTCCATTACTGCCACAATCGCAAGGGTTTATTCTTCGAGAAGATACGGAAGAATGTTGGTATAGATTGATGAGATCGCAGGTGCCGCGATGGTTCCTCCATAATACAGCCCCTGGGGTTCATCGATGCGGACCAGCGCAATCACCTGTGGGTTCTCCACCGGGGAAAATCCCATACAGGATGCAATATATTTTCCGTTTCCTCTGGGAAGTTTCTGGCTGGTTCCCGTCTTGGCCCCCACCATATATCCCTCTACCGCGGCATTTTTTCCTCCGCCTTCTGTCACCACATGCCCCAGCGCCTCGCAGATCTCTTTGGATTTCTCCTCGGTGATCACCTCTTCGCCACTGCTATAGGCAAATTTTTTCATCACCGTCCCGTCGCTGTTCGTGGCACTGACACCAAAATGCGGCGTAATGCTTTTTCCTCCATTTATAATCTGGGAGATGGAAGTCAGCATCCGGATCGGAGACAGCTGAAAAGACTGTCCGAAAGACATTGTGGCAAGTTCCACCGCCCCAACATTTTCTTTCTTATGCATAATGGTCCCCGCCTCTCCCGGCACGTCAATGCCGGTTTTTTTCAGGATCCCAAACCGATTTATTTCCTCAAACATTCCACTCACGCCCACTCTGGCTCCCACTTCCATAAAAACCGGGTTACAGGAATTCATGATCCCCTGTAAAAAGGTTTCAGCACCATGCCCTGTAGTCTTATGGCACCGTATCCTGCGGTCTTCCACTATTTTATACCCCGGACAGGAAAAGGTGTCTGTCATCTTCACAACTCCCTTATCCAGAGCCGCTGCAGTGGTAATGACTTTAAAGGTAGATCCCGGCTCATAGGTGTCACTGACTGCCAGATTTCTCCACTGGTTATTCAGCTTATCCATCTTTTCTTTTTGTGACAATCCCTCCGATCCCTCTGTCAGCTCGTAGGGATGGTTGAGATCAAATTCCGGGGCATTGACCATGGCATATATTTCCCCGTTCTGCGGGTTCATGATAATGATCTCCACCGTCTTCGCCTGCTTCTGCTCCAGCAGGGTATATGCCACCTGGTTTGCATACTTCATCACATTCAGATCCAGACTTGTGGTCAGCGTCCAGCCCGCCACCGGCTCGATCCGGTCTTCCGCACCATTTTTGATCTCCGTTCCCCCTGCTGTAGTCATCGTCAGGATGGAACCGTCGATTCCTTTTAAAAACTTTTCATAGGAAACTTCCAGACCAATGATCCCCTGGTTGTCTCCACCGGTAAATCCTAAAACCTTTGAGGCAAGGGAGCCGTATTCGTAGTATCTTTTATAGTCCTCATCCACCGTGACCCCCGCCAGACGGTAGCCCCGGATCCTGTCGGAAACTTCTTTTTCTACATTGGATTTTATCTTCTCACGGGAGGAAACTTTTTCCACTTTTTTCCGGATTGTCGCCTCATCGATCTCCAGCTCTTTGGATAAAATGGATATTACCCGCTCCGGCTCTTTGACCTGGCTGTGTATGACAGAGATCGTAGACACAGAAACATTGCCCGCCAGAAGGTTGCCGTTGCGGTCGAGTATCTTTCCCCGCTCAGCTTTGATCGCCCGCTCTCTCTCGTGCAGCTCTTTTGCCAGCACCCCATAATAGTCTGCCCGATAAATCATCAGATATCCAAGCCTTGCCATCATACAGGTGAGAATAAGTGCGAACACAAAGAGCGTCAAAAACAGATTCTGTCTTTGATATGTCTTATGCCTGACCAGCATACTGCCTCCTCAGAAACATATATCTTTATTAATGTATTATAAAGAGAATAAAGATATACCTATTCTTCCCTAGTCGTCGTGCCTTCTGCTGGTTTTCCGTCATCCGCCGCCGGGTCATTTTCCTGTGACTGCCCGTCCTCTGCTGATGGAGCCGGAGTCTCCTCCGCATCCGAGTAGATCCCCAAAAAAGGAAGGATTCTTTTCATGATCTTCGACGCATATTCTGTGGCATAAGTACTGTGGGCCTGATCCTCCACATTGGGCTCATCGATGATTACATATACGACGGCCTGGGGATCTTCTGCCGGAACGCATCCAATAAAGGAAACCAGATATTTTTTATCTGTCACCGGCCTTTTCTCCGCCGTTCCGGTCTTTCCTCCGATGGAGTACCCCTTGACCTGCGCCGGCTCTGCCGTTCCCTCTTCTACAGTGGCTTTCATATATTTCCGGATCAGACGGCTGGTGGCCTCCGACACCGTCTTCTTCACCACAATAGGCTCTGTATTCTCTACTACTGCACCGTTTTCATTCTGAATCTCCTTAACAATATGTGGCTGATAATAATTTCCTCCATTTATAAGGGAAGAAAATCCTGCTGCCAGTTGTATCATGGTCACCGTCTGGGTTTGTCCAAAGCTGCTGGTGGCAAGTTCCACTGGATTCAGTTCCTCTTCTGTATGAATTAAGCCAGCACTTTCTCCCGGCAGGTCGATGCCTGTTTTCTGCCCAAACCCGAAGATCTTATTGTATTTGCTAAAGTTCGCTCTCCCAAGATCTTCCCCGATCTTCATAAGGGCACTGTTGCAGGATTCCATCAGACTCTGCTGTAATGATACAACATTGTGACCACTGCGAACCGCACAGTGAATCTCTGTTCCCGCCACGTTTCTGACTCCGGTACATCCAAAGGTATCCGAGTCTTTCACCGTTCCCTCATCCAACGCCGCTGCTACCGTAAATGGCTTATAGGTAGAGCCTGGCTCAAAATCATGAGTGATGCAGAAATTTGACCACATCTCCATCAGATTTTTGGTAGTGGTTTCTTCGTCCATCCCTGCAATTTCTTCCTGGGTGTACATCAGAGAGAGATCTCTTGGCTCATTCAGATTGTAATTGTTCTGGGAGGCCATGGCGAGTATCTCTCCATTTTTCGGGTTCATTACCAGAACACCTATGTTTTTTGCCCCCACATCCCTGTTATACTTTTTGATCTGCTGCTCAACGATCCTCTGTACATTGGCGTCCAGCGTCAACACCACGGAATTTCCATTTACAGCCTTTTTCACCGTTCTCTGAAAATCCATATTGGCATCAAAATAGCCATACTCCCTTCCATTTTTTCCGTTAAGTTTATCGTTGCAGCTCCCTTCCACACCGTAGGTCCCTTGATTTTCTGAGGAAGTAAATCCGATGACATTGGCACCTATCGTATCCAGCGGGTACTCCCTGGTAAATATTTCCTCGAACCATACGCCCTGTATCTTTTTCTTATCCTTTTTCTTCTTTTTATTCTCTTCTATCTCCTCTAAAAATCCGGAGATCTGCTTCCTGGTAAGTTCTTTCAGCCCATCCACATGCTGGTACATAGATTCCGGATGCTCCGCAAGAATCTGCTCTATACTGCTGGTATCAAAGGCAAAATACTGGGCAATCGCCGCCAGAGTATCCGCCTTTACCTCCGGATCTGCCAGAATCGTTCTCGGCTCCAGGATCAGATTGAATTTACGGACGCTCTGGGCAAGAATCGTTCCATTGCGGTCCTTAATTGCCCCCCGTCTGAAACTCAGCACTTTATTGGTATAGGACTGCTGGGAAAACACCTGCTTTTTATAGGCATCTCCATTATCCCTGTTTAATGTGTATATTTTCATGCCAAGGGCCAGAAACAGAAGAAAAACAAACACCAAAAAGAGAAAGAGGGTTTGTTTCATCCCTCTTGTAAATCTTTTTGGTCTTCTTCTTATCCTGTGGACTCTTCTGCGGATCACCATTCCAATTCACCTTTTCCTACTTATTATGCAGTCTCACCTGTGTACTCTTTTTGCTTTCATAAGTATAGATCTGGTCGCTCTTAGCACTTTTCATCCCGAGCTCCCTGGTTGCTTTTTTGTAGATCGCTCCCAGATCCAGCTCTTCTTCCAGCTCCTGAAGTGCATTGGAATTTTCTTTTTCCATCTCCACCACTTCGCTCTCAAGTCCTACCACACCTTTACTAAGATAGGTATTCTGAAACTGCAGTTTTAGATAATAATAGCACACTGAGAACGCTATGGCAAATGTTATTACGATAAGCGCGACAGAAACCCGGTCTATCCGTCTTCTTTTTACCGGCTGCGGTCTTCTCTGGGGCCGCCTGCCCGGCTCTCGTTCGATCCGCCTCGCCGGCTCTGCGCTTAGCTTTCGCGCCGTATTTCCGTATATGTAAGTCGTCTTTCCTGCCATCCTATAAATCCCCCTAGTCTCTCCGTTCAAAGATACGAAGCTTGGCGCTCTTTGAGCGTTTGTTTCCTGCCAATTCTTCCTCTCCTGGAAGAGTCGGTTTTCTTGTAATCACTTTCCCTTTTGTTTTATTTCCACAGACACACACCGGAAAATCCGGCGGACAGGTACAGGGATGTTCCATCCTGCGAAAAAAATTCTTCACCATCCGGTCTTCCAGCGAATGAAAGGTGATGATACACAACCTTCCCCCATCTGCCAGCAGCGACACCATATCCTCCAACGCTTCCTGGAGAACCTCCAGCTCATGATTAACCTCAATGCGGATCGCCTGAAAGCTTCGTTTCGCCGGGTGTCCCTTGCTGTTTTTCGCCTTTTCAGGCATAGAAGCACGAATAATATCCACCAATTCTCCTGTGGTCTCTATCGCCCTTTCCTGACGTCTCTGTACAATATGCTTTGCGATACTTCTGGCAAAGCGTTCTTCTCCATAATCCCTAAGTATCTGGCATAATTTCTCCTCTGGATAGGAATTCACCACATCTGCAGCAGTCAGCATCTGTGTACGGTCCATCCGCATATCCAGCGCCGCATCTGCCATGTACGAAAATCCTCTCTCCTCCGTATCCAACTGATAGGATGACACACCCAGATCCAAAAGGATGCCGTTCACCTTATCAATTCCTTGTTCGGCAAGTACCTGTTTCATATGTACATAATTGCTTTTTATGATCGTAACTTTGTCTCCAAATTCACAGAGCCGCTCCGTCGATGCCATGATGGCGTCCTCGTCCTGATCGATTCCGATGAATCTTCCCCTTTCGGAGAGACGTCTGCAGACCTCATAACCGTGGCCGGCTCCGCCAAGAGTACCATCTACATAGATTCCTTCTGGATCGATACTCAGACCTTCGATACATTCCTTTAATAGCACTGATATGTGATTAAATTCCATCGTTTCCTCCATTTAGCTATCTGCCCCGCCTGGTCTGGCGGCATCCAGTCACCAGGATCAGTACGAAAGTCCAAGTTCAGACATATGTTCTGCGATCTCATCTACATTTTCAAAGTCATCATTTTCATCCCAATGTTCCTTACTCCATATCTCGATCTTGCTCATTACTCCCACAAAGACAATATCCTTTTCCAATCCCGCCTTTTCTCTCAAATTGGCGGGGATCAGAACACGTCCCTGCTTGTCCACATCGCAGGGTGCAGCTCCTGCCATGAAATATCTCTGTAATTTACGGGCTTCTTTGCTGCCCGGAAGTTCTCTCAGTTCTTTGACGAAGTCCTGCCACTCGTTCTCCGGATACACAAACAGGCACCCATCCAGTCCCAGTGTCACAACAAAAGAATCCCCTAGCTGTTCTCTGAACTTTGCCGGGATAATCACTCTTCCTTTTGTATCGATACTGTGTTCATAGGTACCCATGAACATAAGACTTCACCAACTTCCTCCATGGAAATAAAATAACGACAGCCTGGTTGATTAGTCATGAAATTATTTTACCGCCTGTGGCGGCATGTTTAAAATGTGTTTCTATCTACCACTTGGCACCACTTTACTCCACTTCGCTCCACTTTTAATTAGATTTTACTCCACTTTAGGGATTTAAGCAAGCATTTTTTTGACACACACTTGATGTAAAACTTCATTTTTCAGTGGCCTAAATATAACCCAGCCACCATATCTAGCTTCCATATCAAAAAAATAACCATATCTAGTACAAGATATGGTGGTTGTAATAAATTGTAAGTTTTTGTCGTCAAAAGCTTTTATTATTGGATGCTAATTTTTCCCTTTCCGAAACGTCCGGGGGAGATGCCTGTCTTTTTTTTAAAACTGCGTATGAAATTTGAATAATCACTGAACCCCGAACCCAGACAGGCATCTGAAACACTGCTGCCTGCCGTCAACAGCCTCTTGGAACATTCAATTTTTTGGTCCAGAATATACTCCCGAAGCGACAACCCTGTATGTCTCTTGAACTGCACACTGATATATTTGCTGCTATAGTTTAAACAATGACTAAGTTTCTCAAGAGAGATATCCTCTGTCAGATGTTCCTCCACATACTGCATCGTATTTGAAACAAGCACAGGCATAACATTATCATATGTCCTTCGTTTCGTATCGCCAAAGAGCCGGATTGTAAATAAAATAAGTTCCGTAAGAAAATAAATCCTCATGAGATCGTTACCGTACTCTGAGGAACGGGAAATTTTCAGATACCTATCCGTCAGTGTTATATACCGCTCCATATCATAAGCAGACAAATGAATGATATGATTCTCTTCACAAAGATGAAAGCAGGTAAGAAGATCCGTGGCAGCAGATGAAAGTATCCGCAACGCCTCTTCTGTTATGTTGATGCCAATCCGCTCATAGGGATCGGTGTCTGTCACAATGCTCCTGTGTAATTGTCCCGGATGAATCACCACACAGTCCCCGGAAGCCAGCTCATAGCAGCTTTGTTCTACGTACATCTTCGTATTCCCACTGATAAAAAGATAAATCTCATATCCATCGTGTCTGTGATAAGATGGATTGGGCCCCGTAAACAAGTCTGTAGAGACATTGTGATAGCACAGTATATCTTTTACCGCATCGTTTTGTATGATGTCCCCCAGTGAAATCTCCATAACCCCTCCAAAAAGTATACGTTCACGCAATATCTAGTATCTTCAATGCAATGATTATATCATAACAATATGATACAATACAAGCATATAAATGTAGCAACGCGGTAAAAAATGCAAAGAAAGGAGCGTAAGATGAAAAGGAGAATTTTATCACTTATCCTTATTCTTACAATGACAGCGACTATGGAAAACCTACACGTAAACATTTCAAGGGCAGCTGTGGAAGATAAACCCGGAACTTCCAGTAGTTTTCTGCTTGCCGACGAATGGACTTCCGCCACCGTATATGTAGACACAGACCAGGAGGAAGTCAGCCGTGACGGCGAAAATGAATACTGCGGTCTCAAAATCATTGCCGACACATTTGCAGAAGATGTGAAACGCGTAACGGGTACGCCGGCAGACGTCGCCACGAGCACAGATCAGCTGTCGGGCAATGTCATCATTGCCGGAACCATTGGGCATAACGAAATCATAGACCAGCTTATTTCCAATGAGAGCATTGATGTATCCGGGCTGTACAAGGACGGTAAACTGAAATGGGACTGTTACCAAATGCAGTTTGTAAGTGGAGACGTACTTTCCTCCTGCGGTTACTCCGGGATCAGCCAGGCTCTGGTCATCGCCGGTTCAAACAAACGCGGTGCCATGTACGGTTTATTCCACATCTCTGAACGAATCGGTGTATCTCCCTGGGTCTATATGGCGGATGCTGTACCAGCACACCACTCTGCTGTATATCTCGATCCCGGTCTGCTGGAATTTAACCAGCCCCAGTCCTATTTGTCAAAAGAACCTTCTGTGAAATACCGGGGATTCTTTATTAACGACGAATCACCTTCTTTTACCGGCTGGGCACAGCAGGCATTCCGTGGTCTAAATGAAGACTGTTACCAGCACGTCTTTGAACTGATCATCCGGATGAAGGCCAACTACCTGTGGCCCGCCATGTGGGGGAACAGTTTTTCTGATGAAGGAAAAACCAAATCCTTTCGGCTGGCCAATGCAGTACTTGCCGACGCCTATGGGGTATGTATGGGTACTTCCCACCACGAAGCATGCCATCGTGCGGGAATCGAATGGCAGAAAAAATATTCCTCCTATGGAACGAGCAATGCCTGGGATTATACAAAGAATGCCGATGCTATCTATCAATTCTGGCAGGGTGGCATCGAGCGTAACGGTCAATTTGAAAATACAATAACCATGGGTATGCGGGGCGAGGGAGACAGTGCACTAAAAGGCGGAGTTCAGCACAATATTGATCTTCTCAAGCGGATCATATCTGAC
Organism: uncultured Lachnoclostridium sp.; assembly: GCA_947369165.1. GTDB lineage: Bacteria > Bacillota > Clostridia > Lachnospirales > Lachnospiraceae > Eubacterium_F. The sequence continues at coordinate 8,696 of CANBKJ010000040.1, read as the reverse complement.
CAGACGGAAATCATCGACAATTACGTGCAGAATCACCCGGACTCCAAAACAGCGGAGGCCCCAAGGATCTATATCCCCTACAGTGAAAATGAAGAATACTTTTACGGCCCCGACGACGGAAGTATCGACGGCTTGAATAAGTGGGACGGACTTGACGATGTCACTATTATGCTGACGGACGACAACTATGGCAATCTCCGCTCCATCCCGGAAGAAAGTGCAAGAAACAGAAAAGCCGGCTGGGGACTGTATTATCATTTGGACGGACACGTCGGAACCGGTGCATATGAATGGGTCAGTTCCACACAACTGGAACATATTTGGGATCAGCTGACCATGGCATATGATTATAACATCCGCAATATCTGGGTTGTCAATGTCGGCGACATCAAGCCGGTGGAAATGGAACTGAATTATGCCATGGCCCTAGCCTACGACATGGAAAAATGGGGACAGCCCAATACCGCTGAAACCTATCGGAAAGAATGGCTGCAGGCCCAGCTCGGCGGCAAAGCAAACTGTCCGGACGAAGCAGCAGAAGGTGTTGCTGACTGTGTGGCAGATTTTTTAAAGATCAGTACATACCGAAAAGCTGAGTACGTAAAACCGGAACTTTACAGCATTGTAAATTACAACGAGGCCCAGGAAGTTCTGGATCTCTGTCTGAAAACGATGGAAAAAGCAGATTATTACTATGACCATTACTTCCGGGGAACCGACTGGGATGACGCCTATTACCAGATCGTTTACTATCAGGCGGTGGCCACGGCAAACGTCACCCGGATGATGATATTTAAGTCATTCAATGATTTTTACGCCAAGCAGAATAGTTCACTGGCAAATGTATATGCTTCTCTGGTGGAAGAGTGTATCGAATACGACAAGGAACTGACAGACTATTACAATAATGAGATGACACATGGCAAGTGGAAAAAAATGATGTCATCTCCCCATGTTGGATTTGTATCCTGGAACTCCGATGGCTGGAGTTATCCCAAGGCCAAATGGATCACTTTATCCGAGGACGCGAAAATGCTGGTTTCTGTAGATGGCGATGCCAGTGCTTATGAAGCAGGTATTCTCACTCTTCCTCTGTTTACGAACACAGGGAAGCAACGGTATTGTGTGACCCTGAGCAATGGCGGCACAAGTGATTATTCCTTCACCACCGGGACCCTGGCTGACTGGATACAGATCACGGATAAAGATGGCAGCCAGATTGTAAATGGCGGCACCGTATCCGAAGCGGCATATTTTTATATTTCCGTGGACTGGACAAAGGTTCGTTCCGGCAAAACAGGTACCGTGGTCATAAAAGGAAATGGCCAGACCGTAAAACTGACAGTTCAGACCTCTTATACCGATTACAAAAGTAAAGGAATCGGAACACATATCGAGAGCCATGATGTGGTCACCATAGATGGAAAAGAATATGCAAATAATACTGGCTCCACAAGCGGCGTCTCCTGGGAATGTATCCACGGTTACGGAAGATACGATTCCGTCATGAAGATGTTCCCTGTCACACAGAGCTTTGCAGAGAAAACAGGCAATACATATCAAGTAAAAGTCGGAAATAACACAAGAACCGTTACCGAATACAAACCGCCTGCCGGGGCTCCATACCTGGAATATAAGTTCTATGTTGACGAAGATGATGATTATACTTTTACCGCCTATACCACACCGACCAATAATATATTTAAACCCTCCGACTGGGGTTATGTGCCAGTAGAATTGTTTTATGGAATCCAGGTAGATGACAGCCAGATACAAAATGTCAACTCCCTTCCGGATGGAAAATACATCTCCTATGCCGCCGACGGCGACAACCGGTGGAAGGACGGAATCATGAATAATATTCACATTTCTGCCTCAAAAGAACATTTATCTGCCGGAGTCCATAGGGTCCGGATCTATGGCATGCATGCGGGATTAGGTCTCGAAAGGCTTGTCATAAGCAACAAAGACATCAAAGAAAGCTACCTGGGACCAGAAAAAACATTTATGCTTGATTACGATGTGATCCCAGAACAGAAAAAAGGGATCCATTTTGAGGCAGCTGCCAATACTCTTAACTACGGAAATCCCTCTGATATCACATCCATCACGGATCCAGAAGACTACAACGATCCCCCGGATGCCTTTATGGAGGAAACTCCCATACCGGGACCTGTTCCGGCATCAACCCCGGCTCCCAGCAGCAATCCAGAGCCTGTACCTCAACCAGGAACAGCTCATCCTGTACCGACGCAGCCGGCAGTGACAAAGGGTCCTGGCAGACCAGGCACAAAGAAACTTGCCAAAGGAAAAACCTTTCTTTATAAAAAATTGAAGTACAAGGTTTCCAGCCTGAAAGGCAAAAGCGGAACCGTATCCATTACTGCCACATCCAAAAAGAACCTGAAACAGGCAGTCATTCCTGCCACGCTAAGGATTCAGGGACATAAACTGAAGGTGACTTCCATCGGGAAAAATGCCTTCCGGAACTGCAAAAAATTAAAGCGCATTACCATCGGAAGCAATATCCAGAAGATCGGATCAGGAGCCTTCCGCAGCTGTATCAGACTGAAAAAGATCTTCATTCAGACCAAACAGCTTCATAAACTCGGGAAACATGCCTTTCGGGGAATACCAGAGAAAGTGTCTGTGCGGATTCCAAAAGGAATCAGCAGAAAACAATCGAAGATGTTTAAGAACTTAAGATTCTCGTAGAGAACAAAATCCGGCGGTTTTTCATATAACCGCCGGATTTTTATTTACAATACCTTATATCTTACTGCACTTTTATAGAAAAACCTTCGTATATTCCTACTGGTACATCATCACCAAAAGAGTATTGTTCCATTGTTTCTTTCTCAAATCTATATACCATGATTTGTTCTTTTGTTGGATCAACAATCCAATATTCCCTTACATCTGCATTTCGGTATTTGAAAAGTTTCGTAAAATAATCCATTGGTTTATTCCCAGGTGAAACAATCTCAATAATCCAATCAGGGGCACCATAACATCCTTTTTCATCCAATTTAGAGGTATCGCAGATAACAGATATGTCTGGTTCAACATAGTTGATACCATCCCTATTCAAAAAAACCGCAAATGGAGCAGCATATATTTCACATTTCCCATCCCTGCTATCAATGTAATTCGCTATCGTCTGATAAAGTTTCCCACTAATCCTTTGATGTGTTTTACTTGGTGGAGCCATATAATAAATTTTTCCATCAATCAACTCAGCTCGTTCTCCGTCAGGTAAAGCATAAATATCATCTATAGTATATTGTTCTAAATTTCTTGCAGCATCCATATACCCACCTCCAATCTCAATTTTATTATAGTTGATAATTTTCAGAATTGCAATGATATTACACCACTTTTACCTTTACCATAATGGTCTTACTCCCACAGACTGCCTTTATTTTTGTATTCCCTTTTCTGTTGCCGGTGATCCTTCCATATTGGTCGATGGGGGCTATTTTTTTATTCAGGGATTTATAAGTGACAGGATTCGTTGTTTTTGCTGTCAGTTTCTTTATCTGCAGCTCTGCCTTCCCTCCCTTTCTCACCTTCAGCGTACTCTTTGCAGCTTTCAACACTTGATTCACTTTCTTCTTTTTCACCACCTGGACAGGGAGCACAGCCTTTGCGCCTCCATCCATGGCAGCGATGGTTATTTTCGTTTTTCCGGTCTTAACTGCTTTTACCACTCCCTTAGAAGATACTGATACCACATTTTTTTTATCGGAAGTAAAAGTTACCGTCCTTTGCGACGCATGTGTCGGAAGTACCTCCGCCCGCAGGCTTACCTTAGATCCCTTTACCAGATACATTCCTTTCTTGATCAATGGATATCCTGCTGCCCTGATAACAATCCGGTTACTATGTATATCTGTTCTGCCCTGGGGCGGCATAGAGACAGAAGCACGTGGTGCCGGTGTCTGAAGGGATGGTGAAGGAAGCAGTGTTTCAAGGGGAGCGGGTGTTTCCGTCTCAGAGGGAGCCGCTTTACTGACCGTTTCTACTGCCCGTTCTAACCGCTGGATCGCCACATAGGCAGTGCTATTGTTTCTCTCGATCTCTCTCAGATCCATCTCCGATTCCTCTTCCGGCAGATCCTTTACTGCCTCTCTGGCACCAGCAATCGCCTGGGTAAATTCTTCCCACTGGTGATCCGTATGAGCAGGCTGACGCTGGATACTCTCAGCAGCTTCAATTAATTTCTGCAGCTCAGCTCTTTTCCCGTCTACCGAACCCACTTGAAAGGAGTCAAAGTCTACATAACCGCCACAATTCTTGGTAGAATAGTAAAAAAGTCCGAAACGATACCCCATAAAATCCGGCCAGTCATAGGACATTTTCAGTGTGTCTCCGATCTGTGTCCAGTGCTCGCCATCTAAGCTGTAATAAAAATATGCCTCATCTTTCATCCTCCAAGTCTGGTTCAATTTCCTGTTTTCTCTAAAATCACAGTTTACCTTGAGATAAATCCGGTCCTGCGCCAGCTCCAACATCTCTATTTCTTTTCCCGCCGCATCACCCATCTTTTCTGCCCGGTGCATGACTAAATATTTCCTTCCATTTTCCATCTTCACACCGACAAATCCATACTGATTCTGAAAGGCAGCAAGGCCTGCCACATCTCCCTCCCGCATATATCCCACTTCTACGATCGTTACTGCGCCGCTGGTGGGGCCAAAGGTTCTCTGGGTCAGGGTATTGCGCGCTTCCCGGATATTTTTACTGATCAATCCTGATTTCAGTCTTAAATACCCTTCACGATCTGTCAGAGACCATAGATTGTTGTTGGGATTGTGATTCCACTGCCATACAGGCTTCAGATTGGAACCGTTATATCCATACTCGTTATCTTCCACACGGTCCAGGCCTGCCTCCAGCTCATCCACCGGAATCCCCGCGGTGATGCCGGTTCCCTTTTTGACCTCGTCGTATATTCTCCGCGTTGTTCCGTTATCAAACTCGTCGGACTGGACAATGCTTTTCTTCTCCTGCCCACTGACAGGAATAGGCAGCACCTGATCCACGGATTTTCCGCCGTTTCCAAATACCGGCCATCCGTCTTCCCCCCAGCTCACCGGAACCAGCACGGGGATGCGGCCTACGGAATGGTAATCCTGAAACATAATAGAATACCACTCTCCCTCCAGGGTCTGCACGATGCCTCCCTGGGCAACACCCCAGCTGCTGTTCACCGTCTTTCCCTCCGCATCTACGATTCCTCCGGTAAATACTTTCTTTACCTCAAAGCTACCATGCTCCAATGTCTTTGAGCGCCAGCAGATCTGCTGCCTGACCGGGTTGCCGGCTCCCTGTATCATAAAAAAATAATAGTATTCTCCTATTTTGTAAGCATGGACTCCCTCCGCTGCAAGACCGGCCGGCGGATTTTCATAATTGTTGTTGTCGATCAAAAGCGTTCTCTCATCTCCCAGGGTGACATCCCATGTGTCTTCATTTACAATGAGGTCACACATCTCTGTCTGATTATAGGAATATTTTGATCCGTCTGCTTTCGTCCCCTGTTTGGAAACAGGAATGATCATATATTTTTTACACTCGGTTCCGGTATCTACAAAAAGAAAGGAGGAGTCGTAGCATTTCTCCGTTTCACTTCTGTGCCAGGAACCATTTTCGATATCATCTGTTACAAAAAAATAGGATTTTGGCGTAGTCTGGGATGAAAAGGTCACATAAAACCTTTTCTGGTATTGGTCATAACGCAGACTGGCAGCCCAGGAGCCATAAGCATAATCACTCTTTCCGTTTTTGAGGGAACGGGCATCATCCTCTTCCAGATAATCATACACATAGTTTACGATCTCCCAGTTTACCAGGTCATAGGAGCGCATAATCGGCGCTCCCGGCGACATATGCATCGTCGTACTGATCATATAATACGCTTTCCCAACCCGTATAATATCCTCATCGGGTACATCGGAAAATATCACCGGATTGGAAAAGGTACCGTCTCCGCGATCCGAAGTAAATGCCTTCACTAAATTTCCTCCCCTGAATAAAGTGATACATAAAGCCGCTGCAAATAACACAGCCATACTTCTCCTGATTATTCTTCCATCCATTCTGCTCTCTCCTTTCAACTGATTTCTGCCTTCGCTGGCAGACCTTTTCCCAGCAGCATTTTTTTGTATTTCTTATACTTCCCTTTGGGGACTTTGACCACTGCCTTTTTTGAGATTCCTTTAAATGCCTTTGCTCCAATTTTCTTCAGCTTCTTGCATTGAATTGTAATGCGTCTGAGTTTTTTACAGTTCATACATGCTTTCTTCTCTATTTCTGTAACAGAGTATACCTGTCCCCCGATTTTTACAGAAGATGGTATTGTGAGAAATCTGCTGTTTTTCTTTTTAAAGCCCACAAATGAAACATGCTTTTTGGTCTCACTTTTTACCCGGTACTTATTCTTTCCCACGGTATATATCTTTCCTTTTTTGGCATGATAACCATGATCCGCCGGGACCGTAGTATCCTGAGGGGGCAGGACAACAAGATTTTCAGGCTTTGGCGACGGGGCCGCCGTGGATACCGTTTCCCCTTTCCCTGATTTCACCTGAATGTTCATGGTAATATGTTTGAGATCATCGGACAAAATCTGTTGGGGAGTCATATTGAATATGGGAAATCCATCTGCGCCAAAATGTACACTGTTTGCATAGGCGTGCCGCCCTGGATCAGTCAAACCGTACTTGTTATCACCTGTAGCACCAGGATAGGAATCTTCCCAGTCTCTCGCATGATATACAATGACAGAATTACCATTCTCATCCACGGTAAAGCTGTTGTGCCCTGGTCCAAAGACTCCTTTGTACTCTCCATCCTCCGTTGTATCCTTTGTAAATACCCCTTGTTTCACGGTGCTGGTCAAATCCGCCGTCGTCAGAAGGGGAGTCTGGTATTTGTGCCAGCTGTCGGGATTCATCAAATCATCTTTCAGGTCTGCATAGACAAGACATACGCCATAATGCATATCCACGGTAGCACAGGAGTAGGTTACAAAAATCCTCCCATCATGAAGAAGCACTCCCGGACCTTCTTCGATATCCTGTTTACTTCCCAGATTCCTCTCAAAAGCCCGGTCCGGTCCAGATATCTGAACTCTCGGACCTGTCGGCATCGTCAAGTCCTCTGGGTCTACCGTGGTGATAAATATTTTAGTATCTCTCGGAGTAACATAATAACACTGCCCATTGTACTCAAAAAATGTGGTGTCAAAAGCTCCTACCTTCTGGTTATCCGTGGTCTCACCAATATATCCATCGTACTTCCAGTTATTCTTGTCCATCAGATCATCACCCTCACAGGTAAAGATACATTGGGCCCAGCCATCATTTTTCGTCGCTCCGTCCACAGTACTCTTTACGGTAGCCATGGCAATGATACGCCATTTTCCTCCTATGTAATGAAGTTCCGGCGCCCAGTACCAGCCCGTGATCACATCCTTCCGGTTATCTGACATCTCGACGGTCTTATTGGTCCATATGTCCACCTCCCCGGCATCCGTCAACCCATTGATGGAATCGGCTTTTCTTAATACAATGGTATTGTAGGCGCCGCCCCCTGCTGCCGATTTTTCATTCAGATTGGACCCGGTCAGATAATACATCTCATCCTGCTCGTTGTATGCTACAAAGGGATCCGCACGGAATCTGGCAAGAGGTGAGTGATAGGTGCCGCTTTTTACCGTTCCCTGTATCTGGTAAGTTCCTTCCCGCAAATGCGCCAGATCAAAATCAATATTAGAAAGCTCCCAGTCAACTCCCATTTTAGCAACAGATCCGTCACTGTACTCCACTTCCACATGTTTTGGCAGATCTATCTGCTCCCCTTCTTTTATGACCCGGTCCCCGGCGCCATGAACCGCCACGCTCTCTATCTTCCCGTATTTTTTATTGATCCTGTCGTATTCCTCCTGAGTCAGTTTAAAAATAGCTGCCTCTTCTTTCTGTGCATAAGCAGGAAGATCCGCTGTCACCTCTTCTTTTTGATACTCTGTTATTTCCGGCTCAGAAAAAGCCGAAAAGTCTTCTGTCGTCGTCAGATAGGAATTTCCATCTCCACCTTCCCAGTAAATGCGATACACCCTATCCGCATGCTCGTACTGTACCATCGGATTTTTTACAAAAATTCCTTTATTATTTAATGCCAATACACGCTCATTTTGAAAAGTAATTAAGTCTTTGGAATCACAGAGAAAAATCTGATCTTTTGCATTATTGACAGACGCCAGCAGTCCGTAGCCCCCATCTGCTTTCCGAAAAATCACCGGAGAACCCAGTGAATGAAATCCTTTGGGGTAGTAGACTGCCTTATCGTTATTCAGTCCCTCAAAATGAACCCCGTCTTTTGACAAACCATAATATAATACATCTGTCCTGCAGGTATCCGTGTAAGTTCCTGACGGAAACTGTGCGTGTTCCACTCCCATGTTGTTTTCATAAGCTGCCACATACACTGCCAGATACCCTGCTGGCTGTTCTGCCGCCTCAGCCTGTTCAGGCGGCACCATAGTTCCCATTGCCGAAAGAATCAACCCCATGCTAAAGACAATACAGGCGGCTATTTTTTTCCATTGTTTCATGTTCAGGACCTCCTAACTTAAAACTTGATACATTACTTGATAAATTACAAAATAAAGCAGGTTACATATATTTTTTTAT
>CANBKJ010000039.1 GCA_947369165.1 uncultured Lachnoclostridium sp. | reverse complement strand
ATAAAATCTAGCTTTTTACTGATTACTCAATGATAGTAGCCACACGACCAGACCCTACTGTACGTCCGCCCTCACGGATAGCGAATGTAAGACCCTGATCCATAGCGATCGGGTGAATCAGCTCGATAGTCATCTCTACGTTGTCACCAGGCATGCACATCTCTGTACCAGCTGGAAGCTCGATCACACCAGTTACGTCCGTTGTACGGAAATAGAACTGCGGACGATAGTTGTTGAAGAATGGAGTATGACGTCCACCCTCGTCCTTAGTCAGTACGTAAACCTGTGCTGTGAACTTTGTATGGCAGGTAAGGGAACCTGGCTGAGAAAGAACCTGTCCTCTCTCGATCTCGTTCTTCTGAACACCACGGAGAAGTACACCAGCATTGTCTCCAGCCTGAGCCTCTTCCAGCTCTTTGTGGAACATCTCGATACCAGTTACAACAACCTTACGTGTCTCTTCTTTGATACCAACAATCTCTACTTCGTCATTGAGGTGAAGTGTACCAGCCTCTACACGTCCTGTAGCAACTGTACCACGTCCTGTAATAGAGAATACGTCCTCGACAGGCATTACAAATGGCTTATCTGTGTCACGCTCTGGATCCGGAATATACTCATCAACAGTGCTCATGAGTTCCATGATAGCGTCGCCCCATTTGCTGCTTGGATCTTCCAATGCGCCAAGAGCAGAACCTTTGATGATCGGACAATCTGTGAACTCATACTCCTCAAGGATCTCTGTGATCTCCATCTCTACCAGCTCAAGAAGTTCTTCGTCATCCACCATATCACATTTGTTCATGAATACGATGATATAAGGAACACCTACCTGGCGGGAAAGAAGGATGTGCTCTTTTGTCTGAGCCATAACACCGTCAGTAGCAGCTACAACAAGGATCGCACCATCCATCTGAGCAGCACCAGTGATCATGTTCTTAACGTAGTCAGCATGTCCTGGGCAGTCAACGTGTGCATAATGTCTGTTCTCTGTCTCATACTCAACGTGAGCAGTGGAAATTGTAATACCTCTTTCACGCTCTTCTGGAGCTTTATCAATATTTGCGAAATCTACAGCTGCGTTACCCTCTACTCTTGCAGCAAGTGTAGCAGTGATAGCTGCTGTCAATGTTGTTTTACCATGGTCTACGTGACCAATTGTACCAATGTTACAATGTGGTTTCGATCTTACATACTTTTCCTTAGCCATTTCTAAACGTCCTCCTAACATATTTTTTATTTTGTTTTAGAAATTTTGCTCTGATTGCCAATATGTCTCTATTATATGGGATATTTCCAAAAAAATCAATCCCTAAATCATAAAACTTGTTGGCTTTCCTTTGTTAAATCTACCTGATTCAACAAAATCTATAAATGACGCGGTTCCGTGTTAAATGCCCGCTTTTTCGTTATTACTATTTGTCCGTTTTCTGTGCAAGAACTTTGTCCTGAACATTTTTCGGACACTGTGCGTATTTCTCAAAGAACATGGAGTAGTTACCACGTCCCTGAGTTGCGGAACGCAGCTCCGTGGAGTAACCAAACATCTCTGCCAGTGGCACAAACGCACGAACCAGTTTGCCGCCGCCGATATCGTCCATACCTTCGATCTGTCCACGCTTCGCATTCAAGCTTCCGATTACATCACCCATGTATTCTTCCGGCATTGTAACTTCTACTTTCATGATCGGCTCAAGAAGAACAGGATTACCTTTCTTCATCGCGTCTTTGAATGCCATAGAACCAGCGATGTGGAATGCCATTTCACTGGAATCGACTTCATGGTAGGAACCATCCCATACATTCGCATACACACCAAGTACAGGGAATCCACCAAGAATACCAGCCTGTGCAGCTTCTTCGATTCCCTCTCCGACAGCAGGGATATATTCCTTCGGAATCGCACCACCGACTACCGTAGATTCAAACTTGAATGTTTCTTCGCCGTTTGGATCCATAGGCTCGAATTTAACCTTACAATGACCATACTGTCCACGACCACCAGACTGTTTAGCATATTTGCTATCCACATCAACCGGTGTGGTAAAGGTTTCTTTGTAAGCAACCTGTGGAGCACCTACATTTGCTTCTACATTGAACTCACGAAGCAGACGGTCCACGATAACCTCCAGATGAAGCTCACCCATACCAGCGATGATCGTCTGACCAGTCTCTGAATCTGTATGAGCACGGAAGGTAGGATCCTCTTCCGCAAGTTTTGCAAGAGCTTCACCCATTTTACCCTGGTCATTCTTTGTCTTAGGCTCGATCGCAAGCTCGATAACCGGCTCTGGGAATTCCATGGACTCCAGAATAACCGGATGCTGCTCGTCGCAGATCGTATCACCAGTGGTTGTCATTTTGAAACCAACTGCTGCTGCGATATCACCAGAGTATACTTTATCAATTTCATTACGCTTGTTGGCATGCATCTGAACGATACGTCCAACACGCTCTTTTTTTCCTTTGGTCGCATTCAATACATAAGAACCGGAGTTCAATGTTCCGGAATACACACGGAAAAACGCCAGTTTACCAACGAATGGATCGGCCATGATCTTGAATGCAAGAGCAGAAAATGGCTCATCGTCGGATGATTTACGAGTGATCTCGTTGCCCTCTTCATCTGTTCCCATAATGTCAGGAATATCTGTAGGAGCCGGCATATACTCGATAACACCGTCCAGCATTTTCTGAACACCTTTATTTTTGTAAGCAGAGCCACAGTATACAGGAACTGCCTCACAGGCGATCGTTCCTTTACGAAGGGCCTTTTTAAGCTCATCAACGGATGGCTCCTGGTCCTCCAGATACTGCATCATCAGATCATCATCCAGCTCGCAGATCTTCTCTACAAGATTGCTGTGCCATTCTTCAGCAAGATCCTTCAAATCATCTGGAATCTCTGTGATCTCAATATCTTCGCCTTTATCATCTTTGTAATAATATGCTTCCATCTCAAACAGATCGATCAAGCCCATAAAATCGTCTTCTTTTCCGATCGGAATCTGAACAGGAATCGCATTTTTGCCCAGACGGTCAATGATCGTCTGCACCGAATAGAAAAAGTCTGCACCCATTTTATCCATCTTATTGATGAATGCCATACGTGGTACATTGTATGTGTCAGCCTGACGCCATACATTTTCGGACTGAGGCTCAACGCCGGCTTTCGCATCAAATACACCGACAGCACCGTCCAAAACACGAAGAGAACGCTCTACTTCTACCGTAAAGTCTACGTGTCCAGGGGTGTCAATGATGTTGACACGATGCTCCAAAGCACCTGGTTTTGCCTTGTGGTGATCTTCCAGTGTCCAGTGGCAGGTAGTAGCCGCAGAAGTAATGGTAATACCTCTTTCCTGCTCCTGCTCCATCCAGTCCATTGTGGAAGCACCATCATGAGTCTCACCGATTTTATAATTGACACCGGTATAATACAGAATACGCTCTGTAAGTGTTGTCTTACCAGCATCGATATGAGCCATGATACCAATATTTCTGGTACGCTCTAATGGATATTCTCTTCCAGCCAAGGTTCTTTCCTCCTATATTTTCTCGTCTAATGCACAAAATCTCTCTTATCACCACGATAATGAGCAAACTCTGAAGCGTTTGCTTCAAGCAGCTTCTCCTTTACCATCTGTAATGAGCAAACGCTTTATTTGCCTCTGCCATCTTGTGCATATCTTCTTTCTTCTTTACGGATGCTCCTGTATTGTTCGCTGCATCCATGATCTCACTGGCAAGTCTTTCTTTCATTGTCTTTTCTCCACGATTACGTGAATAAAGTGTCAGCCAGCGAAGTGCCAGAGCCTGTCTGCGGTCTGGTCTTACTTCGATCGGAACCTGGTATGTGGAACCACCAATACGTCTTGCCTTTACCTCAAGCTCAGGCATTACGTTATTCATCGCCTCTTCAAATACGTCCAATGCATCTTTTCCGGTCTTCTCTGAGATTTCCTCGAAAGCACCATAAACGATTCTCTGAGCCACACCCTTTTTACCGTCCAACATAATGTTGTTGATCAGCTTTGTCACAACTTTGTTTTTGTAAACTGGATCTGCCAGCACATCTCTTTTTGGAATATGTCCTTTACGTGGCACGTTACTTCCCTCCTTAATAATAATATTAATTCACAGGTACTCACTACTAGTGTCCGCACCAGCTTAAATCTTGCTTCGTTTCGTATACAGCCCGCGCCATCGCAAACTGTCTCTATAAAATAATGATGCAAAAATTAATCCGGTACTTTTAAATTAGTAATTACAGTAACTCTGTAATCCGGAGATACGCCATAGTCATGCGCATTCCCGTATTGATAAATTCTGCCGCCATTTTGTATGACGGAAAAATTTATTTCAGGAAAGTTTTATTTTCCTGCTTTCGGTCTCTTCGCACCATATTTGGAACGAGCCTGCTTTCTGTTAGCAACACCAGCAGTATCAAGTGTTCCACGGATAATATGATATCTGGTACCTGGAAGGTCTTTTACTCTTCCACCACGAATCATAACAACGCTGTGCTCCTGAAGGTTGTGACCTTCACCTGGAATATAGCTGGTTACCTCGATACCGTTAGAAAGACGAACTCTGGCAATCTTACGGAGCGCTGAGTTAGGCTTTTTCGGTGTAGCAGTACGAACAACAGTACATACACCACGCTTCTGTGGAGAAGCACTCTCTGTAGATTTCTTTTTCAGTGAGTTGTAAGTGTACTGAAGTGCTGGAGAATTTGACTTCTTCGCAACCGATTTTCTACCCTGCTTTACTAATTGGTTAAAAGTTGGCATTAATTTTCACCTCCTGTAATTGATTTGATCCCGGATTTCCCGAAAGAATCCGGTTTTTATTACATCCGAGCAGAATTTTTTGTATACAAAAAGACCACACGAACGCATGCTAAATTATTATAGCGTGTGTGGTCTTTTTTGTCAAGAAAAAAATCAGATGAGGTGGGTTAGTGAAGCCTAGCTAGCTCAATAATGCGAACTGGAGCATTGAACTATGCTGAAAACAACTGCACCCAGTAGTGCTTATATACTCCGCCGGTCTTCACATAACCGACCCCCAGTTTTTCAAAATCCTGCGACAAGATATTGGCACGGTGTCCCTCGGAATTCATCCAGCTATTCACCACCTCTTCCGGCGTCGGCTGGCCAGCTGCGATATTTTCACCCACAGCCCGGTAGGAAATCCCCATTTCTTTCATAATACTGAAACAGCTGCTTCCGTCCGGGCGGTCATGGGAGAATACCTTTGTGATCTCCTTGGCACGTACCTTGGCGGCGCTATTTAGGGAAGTATCCAGTTTTAGCGCTTTTCGTCCTGCCTTAGCACGTTCTTTATTCACCAGTTTTAAAACTTTTCTGGCAAAAGAATTTTTTGTTTTTGCCACAACCTTGATACGGCATAGGTATTTCTTTCCGCCAGCTTTCGCTGTTATGCGGGCGCTGCCCTTTCCCCTCGCTGTCACCAGACCACGTCTTGAAACCTTTGCAGCTTTCTGATTTGAGCTGGTCCATCGAATCGTTTTTGTATAGTTTTTCAATTTTAACTGCAATTTCTCGCCAACTGTCAAAGTTGCATTCTTCTTATTCAGAACAGGTCTGGTTTTTGCCTCCATCACAGCCCCCTGGCACAAAAAAATGTTTCCCAGAAGAACTAACACAACTGTCATGGAACAAAGTCGTTTCATGATATCCCTCCTCTATAACCATTCAAAACGGTTTGATACTTTTTTACAACACTGATTTTACAAATCCATCATCCACCTGTTATAAGCAGGCATAGATCTCCTCCACCGCATTCGATCCCGCCTCGGCAGCCGCCAGCAGGATCCGCTCGATCATCACCTCTTCCTCTTCAAGCGCATCTGCAATCCCTTCCACCGTCATTTTTCGATCGCGTTTTTTGACCACCTGATCGATCAGATGTAACAACTCCCCTTCTTTACGCCCTTCTTCCCTGCCATTATTCCATTCTCTCTCCATCAATTCACACATATCTCTGGCACCTCCTGTCTCATTCTTCAAATATTCCACGCGCTCTGACAAATTCTGAAAGCCATCGCATGATATTTCCGGATTGTTTGTGTCCCCTATGAACTGTAACAGCCTTGTAATCTCCTCGTCTTCCGCTGGATATTCAAGATTTGCATAAACTTCGTGGACTCCGTTCTCTGCATGACGATCCGTTCCTTTTATCATACGGACGATCCTTGTGATCCCTGTCCTTACATTCAAAAAATCTTTTTGAGTAATAAAAATCAGGTAAAGATCAGGCAGTTCGTCATATCCTATGCCACTCCCCAGGCTACGGCTGTCGATCCGGCTCTGGATAAAACGGGACCGCTTTAAATGGTCTTCGTTTTCAGCGATCTGGATCTCCATATTGTACTGGCTGCCCCATGAGTCCTCCGCCCATACATCCAGTACGGAGCTCCGGCCATACAGATTCCGAAAACTCTTCTGCGGTTCTACCCGGAGTACTTTCAGGTCGCAAATTCCTGTCAAAATACGAAGTACATCCTGAATCGCTGCTATATCTTCAAAAACAACAGAAGAAAGCAGGTCACTGGTCAGATTCAGCTCTTTTAACTCTTTTACACGCTGCCGATAATTCAGTATCCCTGTCGCTTTTCCCAACGCATCCCCCTCTTTCATGCAGGAAATGCAAAGAAAAAACACCGCCCTGGCAGCACTGGATATCTGCATTCCGCCACATCTTATTTTTCTAAATTTTCTGTGATTGCAGCGGAATCATAAAACATAGTTTAGTTTATACATATATACTATCATAGATATATTTAGAATTCAAGAAAAATGAAAAAATTTTTCTGTTCTCCGCCTGCAAGGGTAGGATAACATATTTATGAGGAAATGTAAATAGTTTTTTCCCGCCAGGCTTCAGCAGCAGGTTATAAAAGCACCCTTTCCCATGAAACTACCTTTTTACAGGGAAAGAGTGCTTATGTCTAAATCAATTTATTTTTTCTTCTGAGACAATTTTTAATCAGTTAAGTGCCGCTACCAGTTTCTTCACTGCCTGGAGTGCCTCGTCCGGAAGTTTGTCATATCCGTCTTTTGCTGTCGCAAAATTCTCTACAGCAGTTACACGATGCTCCATAGCGCTCTTCAGGGCAGCTTTATAGTCGTTGTCGTTCAGATCCGGAATAAAGCCTTCCCAATCCATGATTTCAATATCTTCAAATGGTCCCCACTGTTTGAACTGTGCTTTTCCTTCTACAATAGACTCAAGGATTCCAAGAGTATCTTTTGGCTGTACCTTTTTGCCCATGAAGTCACCAGTATTTACGATGTAACAGTCTACGTTCTTTTCCTCTACCAGCTTTTTGAACTTCTCGTAGTCATTTACCAGCGGATAAGTTCTGAACGGGTTTGCATATGGCACGATACGAAGTGCATTCAAGTCTGTTCCTGCTGCTACACGCTCTGCGGTAGAAGTCTTTGTAGCAAGAGTTGCACCCATTACAGAAGCAAGGGCAGAACCTTTGAGTTTTACTACCGGCGGAATAGCAGGATCTTTCATGATCCAGATAATGGAGTTTACAGGCTCACTGATTTTGTCAACACGGTTTGGTGACCAGAGTTTTGACTTGATCGCACGTCCGTTGCCATTACGGATATCTTCTGTAACAAGCTGGATCTTTCCGTCCTCATCCAGTGTAGCAGAACAGTTCTGGGCAGTAAGCAGATATTTGTTGTCCGGGCATCCCGTCGGATAATCTGCTGTTTTGTCAAAGTAAGTAGGCTCCAGAGCTACGGAAGAACATGAATCTGTGTTAATGATGAACGCATCATCATGAAGAACCGTAACACCATATTTACCGTCATGTTTTGCATGAGTCAGTGTAGATTTACCAGATCCAGAAAGACCGAATACGGAAGCTACGTATTTGGATCCATCAGAAAGAGTATATTCTTTCTGTCCACCGTGACAGGAAGCATAACCATTGCGGTTTGCGATTGCCCATGCCATGGTAAGGGTTCCTTTTTTATGCTCTCCGAAGTATTTCATTCCGAGGATGGCAGCACAGTTCTCGTTTGTATCAAAATAGCAGAGAGTCTGATCATCACTCAGACAGCTGTAATCTACATCCGGGCTCTGGGTCGGTTTCCACTGCGGATCTGAGAAGATATAGATATCTGCCTCTTTGCCGTCGCCAACCATCTTGGATTCTTTGTACATTTTTACATACTCATCTGACATGTACTGGAAATTCAGCATCCAGTTGTACATGATGTTTTCTTCTCCTTCTGGAATCAGAAGATGAGCTTTTACCATAAACTCCGGATCAAGACCTACAAATACAGTAGCATGATAGAGTTTTCTGAAACGAGTCTTGTACATAGCGTCCATAACTACTTTATCCAGTTTTGGAGCATCTACGCCCGGCTCTCCCTTGATACGGCGTGCTGCTGCATAACGTCCGGTTACAGCACCATCATTAAAAAGCAATACTTTCGCGTCTGCATCGAGACCGAACTCTTCTCCCCTGTATACAGGCATATCTGTAACAATCGTTCCTGGTGAATTTTTTGCCAGATTATATGCCTCCTTCAACGTGTTTACCTTTACTACATTGTTACCATAAAATCCAGCTTCGATGATAGCACGGGTTTTGGAAAAACCAACTTTGCCAGCACCAATTTCGTCAAGTTTGTAATTAGCCTTTGTTGCCATGAGAAATTTACCTCCTAAGTAGTTTTTATTTGGTTTCGCGATGTACTGTCGCGGAATCTATAAAATCAAATCGTTTCCCAAGTATAATTATAACCAAAAGGAGGCAAAAGTCAACCTAAAAGAAATTTTTTTCAATCAGATCCATGCCTGGATCAAACTATGATCTGAGCTTTGATCATATTTGTGGTACCAGATATGCCGATGGGAACTCCCGATGTAAATACCACCACATCTCCCTTGTGTACCAGTCCCTTCTGGAGACACGCTTCCGTTGCATAGTCAAAGAGCTCAAATACCTTATTCTTTTCCTCCAGCAACACTGGCGTCACTCCCCAGGACATGTTCAGCTGCCTTGTCACCTTTTCCGACATGGCACAGCCAATGATGTCACAGTCTGGCCGGTATCTGGAAATCATCCTGGCAGATCGTCCGGATTTTGTAACAGTGACGATCCCCCTGGCATTCAGATCGTGGGCAGTAGTACAGGTGGCGTGGCAGATGGCGTCTGTGATATCCGGGTTCGCTTTTCTTTCATGCTGGAAAAAACGCTTCCGGTAATCCACATCCTTTTCTGTGCGCTCGGCGATACGAACCATCGTCTTCAACGCTTCCACTGGATAATTCCCTGCCGCCGTCTCACCGGACAGCATGATGGCACTGGTTCCATCATAGATCGCATTTGCCACATCGGCGGTCTCTGCCCTTGTAGGTCTCGGATTCTTGATCATGGAATCCAGCATCTGGGTTGCTGTGATCACCTGTTTGCCAGCCTCATATACCTTTTTGATAATCATTTTCTGGATGACCGGCACCTCTTCATCCGGCACCTCCACTCCCATGTCCCCTCTGGCGATCATGATACCGTCTGCCGCCCGAATGATCTCATCGATCCGTTCTACCCCTTCCGCATTTTCAATCTTGGCAATGATATTGATGTCCTCGCCGCCATTTTCATCCAGTAGCTGCCGGACCTGTTTCACATCCTCGGCGGTTCTTGTGAAAGATGCTGCCACAAAATCCACATCCTGCTGGATCCCAAACAGAATATCTTCTTTATCTTTTTCACTCATATAGGGAAGACTGATATGGACATTCGGCACATTGACTCCCTTATGGTCAGAGACTACGCCCCCGTTCACCACCTGACAGATAATATCCTCACCCCGGACCTCTTTCACCACCATCTCGATCAACCCGTCATCAATCAGAATACGGTTTCCTGGCTTCTCGTCCTCATAAAGCTTGGGATACGTCACGGAAACCATAGTGGAATTCCCCACGATCTCCCGACAGGTAAGGGTAAACTGCTGCCCCTGCTCCAGAACTGCCTTTCCTCCCTCAAAAACTCCAGTACGGATCTCTGGCCCCTTGGTGTCCAAAAGCATCGCCACCGGCTTATCGCACTGCTGCCTCAGCTCCCGCACCATTTTCATCCGGCGTCTCTGTTCCTCGTGGCTTCCGTGGGAAAAGTTAAACCTTGCCACATTCATCCCCTCATGGATCAGAGCTTCAAGCACCCCCTCCCGGTCTGTCGCTGGTCCCATGGTACAGATAATCTTGGTTTTTCGCATCGCATATGCCTCCTTTTAGCCATTTTTTCTCATTATTATTATACCAAATATATAAAGTAAATTATGTATCCTGTCAAGAGAAGTACACCTCCCACCCTGGTCAGTTTTTTCTTTCTCACACAAATGAAGAGAAAAATTCCCGCCATTATCGCAATAAGAATATCCGGAATAAAATCTTCCAAAAAAGGAACCGGTATAATACAAGCGGTGATCCCGACAATAAACAAAATATTAAATATGTTGCTTCCCACAATATTTCCAATCGCAATATCTGCCTTTCCTTTCACCGCCGCTGACACCGAGGTAACCAGCTCTGGCAGCGACGTCCCCACGGCAACAGCAGTAAGGCCGATCACCCTCTCACTGACTCCCATCTCTCCTGCTATTTTTACCGCCGCATCCACAGAAATATCACTTCCTAGTATAATTAGAAAAAGCCCAAAAACCACCAGTGCTGCCAGCTTAATCACTCCACATTTCTCTTCTTCCCTCTTCAAAACCTCACATCCATCTTTCCCCCTCTCCCGTTTCGCCATTCGTAACAGGCACGCCAGATAGACAACAAAGCCAGCCAGAAGTACCATACCCTCCCAGGGTGTGATCTTTCCACCAGTCAGTCCCAGTCCCGGCAAAAGTATAGCAGCCCCCAGCATACATGGTATATCAAACCGCAGAGTATTTTCCACTACTGTCAGAGGAACAATACACGCTGTGATGCCCAATATAGCCAATGTGTTAAATATGTTGCTCCCTATCACATTTCCAACCGTTATTCCCGCACTCCCCTTCAATGCCGCTGTCATACTGACGGCCGCCTCCGGTGCACTGGTTCCCATCGCTACAATCGTAAGCCCGATCACCAGCTGTGGTATTTTAAAACGGTCTGCGATTCCTGCTGCACCCTCCACAAAGATATCAGCTCCTTTTACCAATAGAAAAAATCCAACCGCCAGTAAAATAATCTGTAATGCCATATTTCCTCCGTTTCTCTGGTTCCATGTTCCAGTCTCATGATTTTGCAACAAAAAAACGAGGCTTTTGCTGCAATTTGCATTTCACAATTACAACAAAAGTCTCGCTGCTTCGTTACGGACCGGATCACTCATAACATCCCGATGATAACAATGGGATAAGTATGGCTCTCGTACTGACGGTGCCGCAAACACTTTTGTGCCAGCTACTCCCTTTTATCTATCAAATAATATAACAAACTTCCAGCCACATGTCAATATTAAACAAGTCACCCTTTTTTCTTGCAAATTTTGGAACAAAAAGGTATAATATGATTACTCTCATTTTAATACACATTATTTTAAGTTAAAGGGGGAATATTTTATGAAAGAAAAAAAGGGATTTAGGCTGGCATTGAAGCTTAGCCTGACTGTGGCAGTACCGATTCTTCTTATTACGATAATCGGTATTGTGCTCGGCGCCGTAAAGCAAAACGACCTGTCGGACAACCTGGTAGAACGGGAAGTGAGCGGAATTGCAAAAAGCATCCGCCAGACCTACATGGAACTGAATGAAGACAGCGAATTTGCCATGAATGGCGATACCCTTACCAAAGGAGCAAAGACATTGAGCGGGGATTATGATCTGATCGATCACATTAAAGAAGAACAGGATGTGGAATTATCCCTTTTCTATGGGGACACCCGTATCCTCACTACCCTGACAGACGAATCCGGGAAAAGGGAAATCAATACCAGGATTTCCGCCGACATTTATGAAAAACTGCAGAAGGGAGAGGACTATTTTTCCACTGACATTAAGCTGTTTGGCAAACCCTATTCTGGTTATTATGTACCTCTGTACCAGCCGGGCACCAAAGATGTCATTGGAAGCATCTTCTGCGGCAGAAGCCGGGATCAGGTTATTAAGGGAATGAGAAGCACGATCCTTTCGATGTCCCTGGCTATGTTTGGCATGTTTGTCGTTACCTTTATCATCGTTCTCTTTATGGTGATCCGTATTGTGAAGAGTCTGGACGGCGCTGTCAATAATCTTGGAAACGTCGCCAGAGGTGTGCTGAACTTTGAAATGAGGCCTCAGCTTCTGGACCGGGGCGATGAAGTGGGAGATATCGCAAGG
Organism: uncultured Lachnoclostridium sp.; assembly: GCA_947369165.1. Taxonomy (GTDB): domain Bacteria; phylum Bacillota; class Clostridia; order Lachnospirales; family Lachnospiraceae; genus Eubacterium_F. Next base: position 15,400 of record CANBKJ010000039.1, on the reverse strand, counting down.
GCCATTCAGAGTCTGATTGATTCTCTACATGAGATTATCACCAGTATTACCAATTCTTCAAAGGCGCTGGAGGATTTTTCCGACAAATTTTCCTCTTCCTTTAAGCTTATCTCAACCTCCATCAGCAATGTAAATATAGCCGTAGATGAAATCGCTGGTGGGGCTACCAGTCAGGCTCACGAGACGATGTCAGCCAATCAGAGGGTCAATGAAATGGGACAGGCGCTGGAAGAGACGTCTCACAATGTAGAGACATTGAACAGCAGTTCAGAAAAGATGAAAGAATACAATAAGACAGCCGGCAGAAATCTGGAAGAACTGACAGAAATCAGCGAAAAAACAAAAGAATCTGTCAATGAGGTACAGAAACAGACCAACCTCACCAATCAATCTGCCCAGCAGATCCGGGAGGCGACGGAACTGATTACAGATATCGCCGCCCAGACCAATCTTCTTTCCCTGAACGCCAGTATTGAGGCTGCAAGGGCGGGCGAAAACGGCAGAGGCTTTGCTGTGGTAGCGGATCAGATCCGAAACCTTTCTGAACAGTCACGCCAGTCCGCGGAACGTATTGTACAGATTGTCAGTGATCTTCTTGAGAATTCTGATACCAGCGTAAAAACCATGAATGAAGTGACAGATAATATTAAGGTTCAGAATGACAAGCTGTGTGAGACAGAACAAATGTTTAAATCACTAAATACAGAAATTCATGAGGTAACCGAAGCCATTACACAGATCAGGGAACAGACCACAGCCCTGAACATGCACAAAGAGACCGTTACCGGCATTGTGGACAACCTTGCTTCCATCGCGGAAGAAAATGCTGCAAGCACGGAAGAAACATCTGCTTCCATGATGGAGCTCAATGACATCGTCACAGAATGTCATGAAGCCATTGGCGAGCTTACAAGACTTGCTGTCCAGCTGGCTGAGAATACGAAGCATTTTGAAATGTAATGTTACCGTCAATAATGGTATAAAGGGTTTGGGTGAATAGTTCCATCGGGTTACCGGAAAATACCGCAATATCTGCGTCTTTTCCCGGTTCCAGTGAGCCAACACGGTCTGCGGTTCCACAGATCTCCGCCGCATGGAGGGTGACTGCCCGCAGACCGCCCTCCATGGAAAGCCCCTGTTTGACACTGAGGCCGGCGCAGAGGGGAAGGTACTGGATCAGGGACACTGGATGATCTGTCATAATCGCCGTCTTCACGCCCGCCTGTTCCAACACCCCTGCAGTTTTAAAACTCATATTTTTTACCTCGATCTTTGACCGGGAGGTAAGATCTGGACCAACGATGGCTGGAAATCCAGATTCCGCGATTGCATCTGCGATAAGGTGGCCTTCGGTACAGTGATCCAGTGTCATACCCAGACCAAATTCTTTTGCGATACGAATCGCTGTCAGAATATCATCCGCCCGGTGGACATGGGCTTTTAATGATATTTCCCCATGGAGTACTGGAATCCAGCATTCCATACGGAAGTCTTCCTCTCCTGGATTGATATTTCCTCTCTTTTTCTGCTCTTCATACTGACACGCCCGATAAAGTTCTTCCCGAAGCATTCCTGCGATGGCCATCCGGCTTCCTGGCATCTTATCTTTATCTCCATAATTTACTTTCGGATTTTCACCAAAGGCTATTTTCATGGCAGCTGGCGCCTTTACCACCATTTCATCCAGACACCGCCCCTGCACTTTCATAAACACAGACTGTCCTCCCACTACATTCGAGCTTCCGGGACCCGTCATCAATGATGTGATGCCTGCCTGAATGGCATCGTGAAATGCTGGATCCATAGGATTAATTCCATCTAGTGCACGGAGCTGCGGTGTTACCGGTGTCGTCATTTCATTGCAGTCATCCCCGACAGCTCCCCATTTTTCCTCAGCAATCCCAACGTGGCAGTGGGCATCGATCAGCCCAGGCATCACCCATGCTCCCTGAACATCCAGCACCTGGTCCTTTTCATTTTGGCATTGTTGTCTTATAGACTCTGGGAACTCTTTCATATCTCCCACTCTTTTTATTTTTTTTCCCTGACTATACAAATACCCTTGTTCATAGTCTGTTCCTGTCATGGTAAGTATTCTGCCATTGATTATCAGCATATCATCATCTCCATTTTTCAAGTACACTGGATTTTTTCAAAACTGCACTTTTTATTCTTTACGATGGAAAAGATTTTATGTATAACCTCCATCACAATCACAAATAATAATGGAAAATAACACAAAAGGAGAGTGCAAGATGAATAATCGAAAAAAATACGGACTGATCGGCCTAATTATCGTCGTTGTCCTTATAATCCTGTTCGTGTGGGGATTTGCCAGCGGCGTAGGCACCGATCACGATTCCGCCCCTGAGAGAGCCGATGCAAATGCCACAACCGGAGATTCCATACAGGCGACCTCTTCTCCTATGGATAAGGATAAATACCTGAACCAGTTTCTGCGGGAACAGGAGGATATCATGGAAGATATGATGGAAGAAATGGAAGAAGATTATAATGACCCGGAAGGAAATGCTTCAGAGGATTATCTTGAGGGTATGATCCCCCACCATGAAGCCGCGTTAGATATGGCCAAAGAATATCTCCGTCTCAGCGCCAACGAGGAGCTAAAACTTCTGGCTGAGTCGATCTACAAAACACAGAAAGAGGAGATCCAATTGATGGAACGCCTGAAAGATGAGATCGACAACTCCGGGCAAAAAGACACCAAAAAGGAGCAGGATTTTCTGACAAAATATGGAGAGCTGTTGTCCCAGCATAAAACTATGCATCATACTGCCTCCACAGCCCAAAACGTGGAACAGGCTTTTATCGACGGGATGATCCCCCATCACCAGATGGCGATAGATATGTCCCACGCCATCTTAGACAGCACTGACAACGACGAAGTCCGCCGCCTCGCTGAGAATATAATCTCTACCCAGGAGGACGAAATCAAGCATATGCAGGAAATAAGAAAAGCTGCCGGCGTTGCCAGCAGCTGATCTTATACCTGTCTACGCAGTAGAAATCGTTATATTAAAATTCGAGATCCTGCAGGATCAGTTCCGGGGTAAGATGATTTTCCCTCATCACATCTTCCACCACATATCGGTCAAGAAATTCCTTTTTCAGCCCATAGTTGTACACTTTCATATTGGAGGGGCCGTAAAACCTGGCGATCTTTTCTCCAAAACCACCATTTAATATCCCATCCTCCAGAGTAACTACAAAGGCATGATCCTCTGTTAGCTGCTTTAACAGTACTTCATCCAATCCTGTGATATAGCGTGGATTGATCAGGGTGGGAGTAATCCCCGTCTTTTCCCCAATCGCCGCTGCCACCTCTTCTCCCAACTGGAAGAAGTCCCCAAGTGCTACAACCGCGGTTCCACTTCCCTTCTGCACCACCTGATAGCGGTTCAGCACACTATAGTCAGTATCCACGATCTCTTTCGCATGGATGACACCATTACAGGGAATACGGATCGCTACCGGATGTTCGGTCTGCTCGATGCTCCAGTCCAGCATGGCAAAGTATTCCTCGCTGTTTGTCGGCGCCAGATAGACCAGATTCGGAATATTTGACATCATGGCGATATCGTATATCCCCAGATGGGTAATGTCGTTCATGCCATAAACCGAAGCGGTATTGACCAATATCGTCGCCGGATTGCGGTTGACGCACAGATCCTGGGACAGCTGGTCATAGGTCCTCTGCATAAAACTGGAGTGGGTGGCAAATACCGGCTTACCGCCATTTTTTGCGATGCCGGAGCAAAACGCGATGCCATGCTCCTCGGCAATCCCCACATCCACAAACTGCCGGCCGGCTTCCCTTCTCTTTTCTTCCGTAAAACCGATATTCGTAGGAACCGCTGCCACAACCGTAGTGACCATAGGATCCCTTTTCATCTTTTCCATCAGGAACTCGCAGGTCAGATCCGCATAATCTTCCCCCTCAAAAGCCTCTGTGGCTGCTCCCGTACTTACATCAAAAGGCATACACCAATGCCAGTCTTCCTTATTCTTCTCGGCAGGAGCATAGCCTTTTCCCTTTATCGTATTGATATGAACCACGATAGGGTGATTGATATCCTTTACCTTCTGGAACAATTCGATCAGCTTTGCGATATCATTTCCCTCTCCAAGATAGACATAGTCCAGCCCCATGGCGCGAAACAGGTTGCACTCACAGGTTCCGCCGCTTTCTCTCAGCGACCTGAGATTTTTGTACAGCCCCCCATGGTTCTTCGCGATGGACATGTCATTGTCATTTACCAGAATAATAAAATTACTTTCCAGCTCCGACGCAAAATCGATGCCTTCTAACGCTTCCCCGCCACTGAGAGATCCGTCACCGATGACGGCGATAATATTTTCCTTATTCCCTCTCAGGTCTCTTGCCCTGGCAAGACCGCTGGCGAGACTCACAGAGGTAGAAGTATGGCCGATATTAAAAAAGTCATGCTGGCTCTCCGTCGGATCGGAATATCCGGATACATCATCATAATGTTCTTCCTTAAGATATGCCTCCTTTCTCCCAGTAAGCATTTTATGGCAGTAGCTCTGGTGGGACACGTCAAAGACAAATTTATCCTTAGGGGAATCAAATACATAGTGCAGGGCGATAGTCGCTTCCACCATTCCGAAATTGGGGCCAAAATGCCCTCCATGTAAGCTCAGGCGCTTTAGAAGGGCCTCCCGCATCTCCCCGGCCAGCTGCTCCATCTGCCTGATATCCAGTTTCTTTACATCCTCAGGTCCATTTATAGCTTCTAAATACATAATTTTCCTCCTTCTCTATTCCCATGTCAGTTTTCCCGTTTTTAATGCCTCTTCATATCTGCTGATCTTATATTCAAGACGGTTTAGTGTATCATCAATCTGCGCTCTCTGTTCCAGCAGCACTTCCCGCTGGTTCGTTAGCAGCTGGTGTCTTGCCGGGATCGTGGAGTCTCCTTCCTGATATAACTTTACATATTCGATCATTGTCTCCACCGGCAGGCCCGCGCTTCTCATACACACCGCCAGCTCTACCCACGCCAGATCGGTTTCCTGATAATCCCGTATGCCGCCGGAAGTCCTTGTCACCGGCGGGATCATCCCCACCCGTTCATAATAACGCAGGGTATCCTGGGTAATCTGAAATTTCTCACTCGCTTCTTTTATCGTCATCACAGCCTCCTTTCTGGTCTGTCCCATCTGCATAAAATATTTTGACCCTGGCATCATATTGTAATAGTATCATACAACCTGGAGTGGGCTCTAAGTCAAGTAAAACTTATTTTTAATTTTCCATGAAAGTAAAGCTAAGCCCCGGAGACGCATATTATCTTAAATTTCAAATATATTGTTATATAAAAAAAATGGAGAGTTTTAAAAATGGAAGAAAACGCAACCCAACTCGTCAATAACTGCAGCTTCGCCGGTATAAGACCGATCATGGTTGATTTACCTTATCCTCCCATACAGGCTGAAAAAAAGAACCCGGTTTATGCCAACCTTTTAAGTATCGACTACTGTGGATCTGTGTCAGAAATGTCTGCGATTACCCAGTACATCAACAATGAAAACCGGCTTTCCGGTGAGAAATGTACCCTGGCAAAATCCCTCCTGGGAATCGCCATGGCAGAAATGATGCACTTGCAGAAGCTCGGTGAACTGATCCAGCTCTTAGGCGGAACGGTAGATTTCACAGCAAGACACCAAAACGGAAGACAATCCATGTGGACGCCAGAATACCTCGTTCTCCCAGAAATCACCGGAAAGATGCTGCTGGCGGACATCGAAGCCGAAAAGTCTGCCATCAATCAATACAAAATACATATCAATATGATTCAGGACCGCTCTGTCAATGCTGTTCTTGCCCGGATCATAAAGGATGAAGAATATCATATTATGCTGCTCCGGGCACTGATGCAGGAGCATGCCTGACAAAAGGGGCAGCCCCACGGGTAATCCATACCCGCAGGGCTGCCCCTGATTATTTTTGAGACATCTCTGTTTCATGTACACTAATCGTTACATACTTTGCCCAGCACCTCAAATAACACTTCCATATCAATCGGCTTCGCTATATGGTCATTCATTCCGGCATCCAGCGCTGCCTTTTTATCTTCTTCAAAGGCATTCGCTGTCATGGCAATAATTACCGTCGAAGCCAGGTCTTTATTTTCCAGGGAGCGAATCGCTCTGGTTGCCTCGTACCCATTCATAATCGGCATCTGAACATCCATAAGAATCAGATCATAGTATCCCGGCGTAGACTCTTTAACCATCTCCACTGCGATGGAGCCATCTTCTGCCGCTTCTACTTCAAATCCAGCCTGAGACAAAATCTCATGAGCGATCTCACGGTTTAATTCATTGTCTTCCACAAGAAGAACTCTCTTGCCTGTAAAATCAGCAGTCTCCCCCGGTGCCTCTGAAGCTTCCGGTATCATCACCTGCTGGCCGATCGCCTTTGACAACGTCGCCTGTAGATCTGACATAAACATTGGCTTACTGCAGAAGGCATTGACCCCTGCAGCTCTCGCCTCATCTTCTATATTGGCCCAGTCATATGCTGTCATAATAAGAATTGGCGCTGAGTCACCCACGATAGCCCGGATCTGTCTCGCAACCTCCACGCCGCCCAGATCAGGCAGACGCCAGTCAATGATATAGACACCAAAGGCATCGTTTAAGCTGACGGACTGTTTGGTACGAAGAACAGCTTCCTTACCCGATAAGGTCCACTCCGACTGCATTCCCAATTTTAACAACATTCTGGTGGCGGCATCGCAGGCGTCAAAATCATCGTCCACCACTAACGCCTTTACACCGGTCAGTTCTGCGATCGGTGTATACTCCCTCTGCGTTTCCTGAAGTCTGAAGTTCACGTGAATGATAAATTCTGTCCCCTGCTCTGGCGCAGTCTTTACTTCAATCCTTCCATCCATCAGATCGACAATGCTCTTCGTGATCGCCATTCCAAGCCCAGTTCCCTGAATCCCGCTGACTGTAGACGTCCTTTCCCGCTCAAAAGGAGTGAATACTTTATCTGCAAATTCCTGCGTCATTCCAATTCCGCTGTCTTTTACACGAAGCTCATAGGCGCCATATCCCTCTGGAGCCTCTTCTTTTTGTTTAAACTGAACCGATATTTTTCCACCAGAAGGGGTGAATTTGATCGCATTGCTGAGAAGATTCAGCAGAATCTGATTCAACCGCAGCTTGTCGCAGTACACATCTTCGTTTACAACATCCACCGCATCCATCAAAAGTTCCTGTTGTTTTCCCTCGATCTGCCCAATAATGATCGTATTCAGATCGTGGAGAATTTCAGAAAGATTACACTCCGTCTCATCCAGATAAATCTTCCCGCTCTCAATTCTGCTCATCTCCAGAACATCATTGATCAGCGTCAGCAGATGATTGCTGGAAGCCAGTATTTTAGCCAGATAGCCCTGCACACGCTCCATGCTCTCTTTGCTCTGGATCGCAAGATTGGTGAAGCCTATGATGGCATTCATCGGTGTGCGGATGTCATGGGACATATTGGACAAGAACATACTCTTTGCCCTGTTGCTTTCCTCCGCCTGAAGTCTCTGATAATTAAGCTTCTCATTTTTCCTGCGCACCGACAAATAAATGACAAATACGGCAAGAAGAATTAATATCACCAATGCAAGCTGGATCAGACTGTTTCGTGTCATTGTCTGCCGAACCGCATCGATTTTGCTGCTGACCAGATCATAGTGTATCGTCGTCTTCATATACCAGTCCGTTCCCTCGATCGGCGCATAATATGTATAGTGAAGGATATCCTGCAGATAGTAGGAGGCGACACCAGATTTACCTGAGTTTATATCGCTTTTTAAATGATCTAACGAAAAGTTCTCACCAAAAACTGCCTCCCTCCCCAATCCAGTAAACAAATTGGACTTTTCCTTTAAATGATTATGATTCGTCTTTATGACGAAAGATCCATCCGCCATGATCACTTCACAGAAAATCCGGCCAAAATCGTACTGTGAAAAGACTTTCTCAGAAAAAGCTTCCGCATTAATTCCTGCGGCCGCCCTGGTTATTTTCCTTCCTTCAAAAGAAGCATTCTCCAGCGGCACCGTGACCATGATCAGATTATTCCCATCCACCCTTTCCAATGAAACTTCTGCTTCTTTTTGATTTTTATTAACAAATGGATATTTCGAAGGGTCATTGACAACATCACTCTCTGTATAAATAGTACCCTCTTCATCAATTAATGCAAAGAAATCAAAGTTATTTACCTGGTTCGTCTCTTTAATGCAGTTTTGCAATTTTTCCTTACTGCCAGTATCCTCTGCATTGAGGGTAGCAATTGCAATGCGAAGCTGTCTTGTCTGATTATCCAAATTAATCTGGAACTGGTTTACCTTCTGGTTGGTCAATTCCTGCAAATATACTTCACTTACATCGTAAACAGAGTTTTCTGTAGTTTTCTGGGCAGTTTTTAGAAACCAGAAACTGGAGATCATCAGAACAACTATCAAAACTAACAGCCCCAACACAACCCATAAAATGGAGCGTCCTTTGGAATCTTTTATTTTATTTTGTAGTTCCTTTACCATGAATTTCTGAACCTCCTATCATGAAATCCTTTCCTCCGCAAAAGTTAAACATACAATATTATTATATCAAATGGTATGTTGACTGGCAATATAAAATTATTATTACTCCACCTATCTTTTTCCCACCCGGTAACGATAATTCGGTATATTTTTCATGTCGTTTCCTAAGATTTTGTTGCCCAAATACTGGAATTTTCCATCTTCGCGAAAGCGGACTGTAAGTTCATGTGTTACCGCCGCCTCTTCACCAGCCACCATCTCACAAACGGCCTCCACTGTCAAGGTAATGGTACCATCCTTATTTTCCCGTACCTTTGTCACCTCAGGAATACTCATTCCAAAATATGTAAGGTCATAATTTGAGCACCCAAGCCGCTCCCAGGCATACTCCCCTTTTTTCTCATTATACACGGCATATTTTCGTAACTCTGCTGGCGTCACCGGAAGATATTCCATGATCAGGCTCTCGAACTCGCTGCCTGGAATGCCATCACCATAGCTCTTCACCTCGAACTTCTTTCCATATTTCATTTCATATAAACAATCAAACATGCCATTAAAATCTAATTTCATCATATGAGAATCGTCCCAGTTTGAACACAGCAGATTGTTCCCCTGATACCCTAATCCCAGCACACATTTTTTTGACAGTTCACGGTAACGTTTTTTCATCGGCTTAATCCGGATCATCCGGCTGCCATCCACTATCTCAGTCACCTCTGGTGGTTCCGGCACACATAATTGATAGCAGAACCATCCCTTTTTTGAATAACTCCACTCTTTGATCCTAGTATAAGAAAGATAAAATACAACCGGTCCGCCTTCTTCCCAACCTGCACTGGCACTCAGCACGAAAAGTTCCTTCCCATCAAAAATATATTTTTCTCTCCCGATGCCGCCATCGGAATGAATTTCATATATGGTCACAGTTCCGCTCTTTCCCTCCCGGCAGTCAGCTAAAAAACTTTCCATCTTCCCGTAATTTCCCATATTAGAGTATGTAATAGAAGTCATAACAGGTCGTCCTGTCCGCTTCACCCTATTCCGCATCTCCAAAAGAGTTTTTTGGCCAATTACAACATTGGAAGCTTTCCCCTTATCCGCTTTGGCATAAATTTCAGAGATCAGTTCCATAACTTCGATACAATCTGACTGAGCTTCCTGCTTCTCGTTTTCTTCTATCGGAAGATCATAGCCTTTTTCCTGCTGCTCCGATATTACCTTATTTTCCGCCTCCTTTACAGAAGCTTTTTGGGGCGATTCTACGCGTTTCACACATCCAATCATAATTACCACTGACAGAAGTACAAAACTCCCAAGTATGCCCACCTGTTTGATCATGTTCATTTTTCCCTCCACGCAGCCCAACAGCGCCAATTTAATATTATTACAATTGTAAGATTTAATGCTTCAAAAAAATCCCTGCTCCCAGGAACTTTTTATAAGATATTACACTTGTAGGACTTAAAAGTCAAGTAGGAATTCAAGCCATATTATAAAAGACGCTTATAGATATCAAATGCTTTTGTTATATTTATCCAGAATCCGCCGTACCGATGAGAGATAACTCCTTCCAAACAGATTCAGATGGTTTAGCAGCTGATACAGATTGTACAAATCACGCCGCTCTTCATAGTCCGGCTGCAGAAGGCCAGTCTCCCGGTATGCCGTATAAAATTCCTGGGGAAACCCACCAAAAAGCTCTGTCATCGCAATATCCGCTTCCGCATGTCCCACATAAACTGCCGGATCGATTAGCCACGCTTTCCCATCATTCCCCAAAATAACGTTTCCCGACCACAAATCACCATGCAGCAAAGATGGACGTTGCGGTTCTACCAGAAAGTCACCAAGATGATCCAGCAACCAGCCAGTCCTTTTCAAGTCCCCTGGCCCAAAATAATTCTCCGCAGATCGGATCTGTGGTTCCAGACGACAATCACGAAAAAATGTCACCCAACTGTCATACGCTGTATTCGTCTGGGGGCTGGCACCAATGTAATTATTCTGATGAAAACCATATCTTCCACCAGTGATAAAATCCTGCGCCGGTGCCCGGTGCATGGCAGCCAGCTGATTTGCAAATGTCTCCCAGTAATGCGAACTCCGCCTCTCTCCCTGGATCCATTCCATAAGCAGAAAAGAAAATCCACCCCGATCCTCGTCTGTCCCATAGCAGAGCAGCTCCGGCGTCCCGATCTCCCCGGTGTGTGCAATCGCCTCTAAGCCGGCTGCTTCTGCGGTAAAAAATGATAACTTGTCCTTCCTGTTCGCCTTCATAAAAATGCTCATGCCATTCGTCAATTTCAGCCGGCAGGCTTTGTTTATATCTCCACCGGCAACGGGGCTGGCATGTACAATGCGAATGTTATTTCCAAAGATTGACGCTATGGCAGAGTTCAAGGAGGTGAAGCTGGGGAGGTATAAAGCTGGCATAAGATCTCTCCTCGTATTATAAAGTAGTAGTGTTTATAGTCCCTCTCCAAGGACTGTATGCTATACTGTTGGAGATACTGTGGATTGTTTAATCACTCCTACCAATTGATGGTTTAAGAAAGGCTACAACCACAGTCTCTTTGTATATTTGTTAATCAGTTAGATACCGCATGACGGTTTATTTAGAACGAGGTTACAATCGCAGAGAGTACCAGTGGTTCCAAACAGTATCCAATTTATTCAAAGGAGGATTTTTATGATCTATGTTGGAATTGATGTTGCCAAAGATACGCATGATTGCTTTATTACAAACTCAGATGGAGAAGTACTATTCAAAGCTTTTACCATCTCTAATAACCGGGATGGTTTTGAATCCTTATTTCAAAGAATCGAATCTGTTTCAGATGATTTTTCTAAAGTAAAAGTAGGACTGGAAGCCACCGGACACTACAGTTACAATCTTCTGGGATTTCTTCTTGATAAAGGTCTGACCACCTTTGTTATCAATCCGCTTCACACAAATCTTTACAGAAAAAGTCTCAGCCTTAGAAAGACAAAAACGGATAAAGTTGATTCCCGTACTATTGCCACTATGATGATGTCTGATATGAACTTAAAGTCCTACTCAGATACATCTTACCACAACGAGGAATTAAAGTCACTAACCCGTTATCGTTTTGATAAGGTCAAAGAACGGGCAAAGCTGAAAAGTTCTGTTTCAAGACTTGTCTGTATTCTTTTCCCGGAACTGGAAATACTCGTTCCTACGCTTCATATGGCATCCGTTTATGCTTTGCTTTCTGAATTTCCAAGCGCAGATGCTGTTGCAAATGCACATCTGACAAGGCTTTCCAATCTGCTCTCTGAGAGTTCGAAAGGCAGATACGGAAAAGATACTGCTGTCATGTTTCGTGACGCTGCAAGAAGTTCCATCGGTTCTTATATGCCTGCCAAGTCTTTGGAACTAAAACACACCATTAAACTCATTCAGGAATTAACGGTCGAGATTGATGAAATCGAAGCAGCCATCAAACGAATTATGGATGAAGAAATCCAGTCACCGATTCTTACCATTCCTGGTATCAGTTATCGGATGGGTGCCATGATTATCGCTGAGATTGGAGATTTCAGCCGTTTTGATTCTGCGGATAAGATCCTTGCATATGCAGGAATGTCTCCCACCACTTATCAATCGGGACAGTTAGATAACTGTTATTCCCATATGGAGAAACGAGGTTCCAGATATCTTCGATATGCCCTTTACAATGCCACAAAATATGTCTGCCACTGGGATAAATCCTTTGGTGCATATCTGGAAAAGAAACGTTCAGAAGGCAAGCATTATAATGTTGCATTATCTCATGCCACCAAGAAACTTGTGCGGTTGATTTTTGCACTGGAAAAATCAGGACAAGCATACCTTCCAACAACTTAATTCTTTTCTGTAACTATCTCTCCTTTTAGAGTGCCAGCAATAACACTCTGTTTGTCATGCAGTTTTCAAGGTTCAAAAATATCTGAAATGCATTTCTGCAATTCATTCAAAAACTTTCATTTTAGACTTGACTTTTAATAGTTAGTCTTTCTTTTCATTACAGCGGGAGGAAACCAGGTTCAAATTCCATTATCCCCTGTGTAAATCCAATTTTGAAACCCGCAGTTTTTCGCCGACTGGTAAACGGGCTGAACCACTTCTTCCAGTGCATTTGAAAATTCAGAAAGGGACAGGCCTTTTTTGTAAATACGCCCCCGTATCTCATTGCTATTTAAATGCTCGCTGGCACATATTTCAAAAGCCTCCATAACAGATTCACAGGTATTCATCATTTCATAGGAATAATATTCCAGCCGGCACAATTTTGAAAAATAAATATCCCAATCCGGAAGATTATTACTTTTGCTGCTATTGATTTCTCTTTTTGTCGGATGCAGATTCCAAAATTCATCATGCGCCACATAGCTCCAGGGTACAAAATGATCGATGGAAATGTCTTTCTCTGTTATTATCTCATCCCCATAAATCTCACGAACTGGCCCGAGTTTTAACAACAGTTTCCAATACTTCTGTACTTTGTCCAGTTTGCGTACCTCTGGAGCCTTAAGCTTATCTGAAATACCTGGCACACTTGGATTCCGTTTCTGCAGATACATGATCATATTGTATTTAAGCCATCCCTTTAATATCTCCTGGTTTTTGTGAATATACTTAACCCATTCTGGTTGAATATGGATCTCTGTCTGCATACCATTCAAATCTGAAAAGTAATACATAAGACGTTTTTCCCGATTGATCCTGGCGATCAGATTTCCCTCTGACACATTCCACGCGTCACCTTTCATCGTCTCCATAAATGGCGCCTGCAGACGATAGGGAACATGATATGTCAGGGTACGTTTTTTCTGGGCAACCTCTTTATCTTCACATTGTTTCAGATAGTCAAGCACCTTCTCCTTCTTTTCTGAGGACTTTATGCTGCTAATACCGCTGATATGGTGAACCAGTCTCTCTAACGTATCCTTTGGTCCCATATTCAAGTGATACTCCGTCACCATATACCAGGCATCGGCGATCATTTCGTCAATTAATTCTTCATATGTAATAACATCTTTTCCCTCTAAAACTTTTGTCAGGATCGCTTGAAACCAAAAGAATTTGTAACATTCGCTGGTCTTATCGAACAGATGGTTTAGGTATTGGACTTCTATTTCCATATTGTCGGAACTTGGTAATTGCATAGGGCACCTCGTATTATTTAGTATATAAAAGTTTTGTCAGTTCTAAATACAAAATATTGTCTCGTAGTTTCTCAATTTCAATTATGACACATCTAATTATAGATATACTTTTATATTTGTTTAACTTCCACCTATTTTACCAACATTTTATTACATAAATCATGGCTTCTCAAGCAATTTTTTGGGAAAATTCTTATCGCTCCTTTAACGTCACCATTATTTCATCCCCAAAAGTCTTACCAATCTTTTTACGTATATCTTTCCTGACACCGATAATGTAACCTGGTGTTCCCATTTTTACTACTTGTCCGTCATAAGGCTCCCCATCAAAAGTAGCATGAACCAATAACCGTCCCTTTCCATATACCTTCTTTATGTCAATCGGTACCTCTACATAAGCCGCATCCATATCTTCTTTTTGTAAAATAACTGAAGTAAATTCATGTATAACCTTTTCCATTGAAAACACTCCTTTTCCCTGACCCAATAATGCCAATCTGAACCAGTTTGATTATTAGTCAAACAAGATCATCTGCCTGTCGGCAAATGATCTTACACTCCGTTCTTTCACGGTATCCTTTTCATCTGGTTCTCCAAATAATAATGGTGATTGAAAATCATGCTGTTCATAATTAGTATTCACTCTTAACTCACTTCTATTCGCATAGCAATACAGGCAGCCATTTAGGCACGTATCATAAGCTCCAATATCGATGCTTTCTATACAGCCACACTCGCTTCTTTGATTTTTGTCCTTTCCAACATGTAATCTGTATTTCCCTATTTTTTCAAAACGCTCTTTATCTATACAATGCGCGGGAAAAACTCCGATATCGGTAAAATCACAAACCTCCGCACAGGTATCTATATAAATATTATATTTTTTTGCCGTTTCAACAAATCTTTGCAACAGTTCTACCTGCTGCTCTGATGTAACCCGCTGTATTTTCAATAGCTTCATATTTTGTTCCGTTTTTTTATATAAATCAATAAAACTTACGGTACATTTCTCTGTATATGATGCAAGTTTGGAAGCCAGAACTTCAAAATATCTGCAATGATATTCTGTTGTATACCTGTCACTAATAAATATGGGATCATATCTCCAGACCACCCTCTCTTTTCCAATTTCATTCGACAGCTGTTGAAACGCTGGTATGAGCACTCGATTTTTAGAGGGTAAGTTTTTTTCTATTTCTGGTCCGTATGGGGTTAATGTAAATTGAAAATAATAGTTATATTTTTCTAGCTGTTTCAGTTTCTTTAACATGGGGACAGGATTTTTTGTCCAGAATACAATCCCATCAACAACTTCCGGCGACAAACTAACCTTGCTTATTTGATGAGGATTCATTGGATTTCGCACCAAAACATATCCTTCTTCTAATCTGTTACAAAACCACTCCGAATAATATGACGGTATGTCTGTTCTTCTGCTTGCACTTATAATCATCCGTAATTCCTTCTACTCTCGTTCTTTATTTTGTTTTTCCCTGTGATAAAACATAGGTTATTTATTTTATGTGTTTTTATTCAAAAAAGTTTTTTCTATCAATATAAAGCCTTTACGTAACCACAAATAATTTTTCGCCGAGTAGCTAATTTATAACTCTTTCCCATTAAAGCATAATAAC
>CANBKJ010000038.1 GCA_947369165.1 uncultured Lachnoclostridium sp. | reverse complement strand
ATCATCACCGCCTATCATTATTTTCATATTCATCAAATTGTTTTGTTTTTTTCAATATCCACAGTGCGTAACTTAAGCTAATAATACATAATACTGCACTTGAAATAATATGAAACTTCATTGAAGAATTTTCAACAGCAAAAACGCTCGAAGAATTTACAAAACTATGTGCAATAATACACGGTAAAAGACTCTTTCCTTTGTAAAAAATAATTGTAAAAAGAAAACCTATTGCGATTGCATAACAAACTTGTAAGAGTGTAGGTATTAAATCTTTTCCGTTCAGTAAGTTTACAATATGTCCAATTCCAAAAGTAACACTTGAGATAACAATCGCCAACTTTACATTGTCATTGTATAATGCTTTGAACAGAAATCCACGAAAAATAATTTCTTCAATGAATCCAACGCAGAGCATACTTAAAATATATAACACAGTTTCTAAAACAGACAGCTTCATCGTAACGCCATCCCATAGGTTAATACTCATAATTAGAAGTAGCGGAGTAAAATATAAGAAATTTCTAAGGCTTCCATCAAAAGAACACAGACCGTATTTTTCTTTTAAGTTGTGTTTACTCACAAAAACTAAAAGAAGCAATGTAAAAACTATAGCAACGGGTGCAGCAATTATTTTTTCAGTGCCAAGTGAAGCAGAAAAGCTGTCAGCAACACTAAACAAAACAACATAGGAAATAATCCAAACCAATGAGAAATTTAATTCATTTTTCTTATATAAACGATACATTATAATCCTCCTTTTAATGAATAAACTGTTCCGTCAAATACCAAGTCTAAATCAGATATAATCGTCTGTTCGTCATAGGTCATTTCGTTATTTGCAAACATACTTGCATATCCGTGTGCAATCAGGAATAATGAACGGAAAATAGTTTTCGCCTGTTCTGTATTGACCTCTACTTCTTTACTCAGTATAGCTATAATAGGCTGTAATTCTTCAGAATTTATCAACTCAGAAATATTTTTTCCTATAAACTCATTTGTTTGAAATAGAAACCGAAACAAATTTTTTTCTGTTTCAGCAAAGCGTATATAATTCAGTCCAATATCTTTCATCGGATTTTCACTCTGAATATTAGTTATATATTCGGAATGATACTCATCTGCCTTAATATATACAGTTTTTTTCAATTCCTCTATTGTTTTGAAATGATACATAACAGGTTGAGTGGAACAGCCTAATTTTTTTGATACAGTTCGTGCATTGATATTTTCTGCCCCCTCACTTCGTGCTATCTCAAATGCTGCATCTATAATCATCTCTTTTGTAATTTTCACCTTTGGTGGCATATTTTTCACCTCCCTGTCGTATTATAATTGTTGTTATATAACATAAATTATAATAAAAGGAGAGATTTTTGTCAAGTTTCGTAACGAAAATATAGTAAAAATAAGCGACAGAGAATTTACTCCCTGCCGCCTTGTCTACTTATACGAATATAATTTCCCTCTCCACAATCTCCATAGCACAAGCCCAAATGTTATTCATCTGTCCAACCCATTCTAAGGCATTTTTCGCCTTTAGGCGTTCTGTGATACCCTGTGCCTGCTTCATCTGTTCTACAAGTCTTTCAAAGCGTTTCTCCGCCTGTTTATCGACATCCGCAAGATAATCATTCAACTTGCCACTTGTGAGTAGCGTGGCGTAAAGCGCCCTCTTATGTTCCTGTAAATATCGCTTGTGTCGCTGCCCCCATAAACCGATAGGCTTGTATTCTTTTTCGGTTGGTAAAGTAAGACAAGGAATATAATAATCTCATTGTAGTTCATACCAAAGACCATTGCTTTCATCATAAATGTACTTATCCATTAAAAAATCCTCCGTTATAATATATTCGCACATACATCACATTTCCCCGATTGCCACACTCTGTTATATCTTGTTATGAGATTTTCTTGCCCTTGATTTTGCCCTTATAAGCAATCAGGGAAAGAGTAAACTTGTGTGAAATCATATAAAGGGATAAGGCGAACACATTACGATAAATCCTTTATTTTCAAGGCTTTTGGAGGATTTTATTGATAACCTATGGAGAGCAATAATCACTCATAATTTTATGGTTTTCAAATTCTAATTTTTCTTTAAGGTGTTTGTAGATGTATCCTACAAACATCCGAAAGCGCTTTTTCTTAGAACACTAATTGAATATAAGAAAGGAAAACTTTCAAAGGAAGATGTCATAGATATTGTATCTGAAACGATTAGCTTTATGATTAAGTTTTTGACGGTCAGCAGCCGGGACAGTAAAGATGCTATTACGATGTTTTCTGGCATTATGGCAGAAATATATTCTAATAATAAGGTGGTGAAAGATAGCGTTGTGAATGCTCTCGCTGCTGAATATTTAAAACAGGGGATTACGACTAAAAAATTGAAAGACGATATAAATTCTCTTGATGCGTATGAACAAAATAGAAAGATTACTATCGCCTTGTTGTCATTGTATGATTCGACTTCTATCAATAATAACAAAGCGGTCGTTTCATATGATCAAGCTTATACTTTATTAGCTTCTTTCACGGATTCATTTAGTCTGGATCATTTGTTAGTACAAACACCAAAAGCCGATTCAACACAGTATAAATACTTTAAAGATGAAGATAAGGATGTATTAGTGTTAAAAGATGGACATGATTTTCCCGATCATATTGTTATTGATGGGATGGATTATGATACATTTATGCAAAATATATTAAATAGAATAGGGAATCTGCGGATCTATTACAGAGATAAAAATTCAAGAAGACAAAATACCGCTATTTCATTAAAAGAGTATCCTCACTTCAATTCATATGGGGATATACAAAAAAGAAGCGATGATTTAGCAAATAAATTATTTGACATATGTTTACCGCAGCCAGAAGTAGATTTGACTCATATCCAAAAAGTAAATCGAAAGAAAATGGATTTGTCATTGCCTAAGATGGACAAGTTAATTGAGTTTAACATGGTGAAACCAGGGGACCGGCTATATATCACATTAAGTTCGGTTGATCGGGAGGATTCGCTGGCTACACTGCTGGATGCAAAATACGTACTATACAAAAATGAAAAAATGACACTGAACCGATGGGGATGCAAGGTGACCGGCTGGAAATCCATTAGAATCTATGCGTGGGCAGCGAAAGAAGGAGAAATAGAGACCCTGCAGGAAAAAAGAATGGCGTATGTACAGGAACATAATGAGGCTGTGAGGTAGAAAATGCTGGATTTCATATTCATTATAACAGTTACTGATTTTTAGGAATTGTTATGTTACATAAAAAATGATATAATAAAATGAATTTGGCTTTTGCCTAAAAACAGGAGGTACATAAGATGAAAAATACAAAGGCAGCGATCATTAAAAGTGCTGTGATTGAGAAAATTCAGATGGCAGTGGGGGTTATGCTTCTAATAATATTTGGAGTATGTACGATCATGGCTCTGTTTCAGAAAGAATTGGCATCCGATGGATTTTTGCCATTTTGTATCGTGATGGACGTGCTGGCTTTTATTCTGATTTTATTTAGTGTAAAGCGGAAACAGAGTGTCCAGGATTTTAAGAGATATGTAGCTTTTTTATCTGCGGATCCGACAGGATCCATTCCGGTGCTGGCGGCAGCAGTGGGAGAGTCTGAAAAAGCCGTTAAGAAAAAACTGGATGTGATGATTAAAAGAAAATTTTTTGTGGATGCAGTGATTGATGAGCGAAGAAATTGCCTACTTATTGCCGGGCAGTATAAAAAGCCGGAATTTACAATGGGGGAAGTATCCGTGTCGGCTTCGGGTCCGGATGCCCAGGAGACAGGGGGGCAGGAGATGAAATATGTGTCCTGTGTCTGTGGCAGCTGTGCTGGTGTAAATCAGATCGTAAAAGGAAAAGAGGGAAAATGCGCATTTTGTGGTTCTCCCATCCGATAAAAGAATTTTTATAGTTGTCCCAGCGAAAGAAAGATGATATAATATGGAAAAACTTTAAAGGGGACAAAGAGATGAAAAAAACAGCGAGGAGAAATTCCTTTTCGGGGTCACTTGGTTTTGTGCTGGCAGCAGCGGGAAGTGCCGTGGGTTTAGGAAATATATGGAGGTTTCCATATCTGGCAGCGAAGGATGGCGGTGGATTATTTCTGGTGATCTATCTGATCCTGGCAGTGACCTTTGGGTTTACTCTGCTGACGACGGAGATCGCCATTGGCAGAAAGACCAAACAGAGTCCGCTTACTGCTTACGGAAAGCTGAGTAAGAAATGGAAGCCATTAGGAGTTGTGGCAAGTCTTGTTCCGGTTATCATTATGCCTTATTACTGTGTGATCGGTGGCTGGGTGCTCAAGTATTTTCTTGCTTTTGTGACCGGCGACGGGATGGCAGCGGCAGAGGATGGATATTTTACCGGATATATTGCCAGTACGGCGCAGCCGGTCATTCTTATGGTTTTGTTTTTGCTGTTGGTAGCCGTTGTGGTATTCCGGGGTGTGAATAAGGGAATTGAATCTTTTTCCAAAGTCATCATGCCTCTTTTACTTCTGCTGGTAGTATTTATCGCGGTATTTTCCCTGACGATCCAGAGTACCGGGGAGGATGGCACCACACGTACCGGAATGCAGGGGTTTCTTGTATATATTATTCCGAATTTTGAAAATCTCACTCTCAAAGGATTTTTTACAGTGCTGGTGGATGCCATGGGACAGCTTTTTTTCAGTCTCAGCGTGGCGATGGGGATCATGGTGGCCTATGGTTCTTATGTGAAGGATGATTCCAATCTGGTTAAGTCCATTAATCAGATCGAGATCTTCGATACAGTGGTAGCTTTTCTGGCAGGAGTCATGATCATACCGGCAGTGTTTACTTTTATGGGAACAGAGGGAATGGAAGCATCAGGACCGAGTTTGATGTTCGTGTCACTTCCCAAAGTATTTGCGGCTATGGGAAAGATGGGGCATGTGATCGGCGCCTTGTTTTTTGCCATGGTTCTATTTGCGGCACTGACCAGCGCGGTTTCCGTCATGGAGGCTGTGGTAGCGAGTATTATGGATCAGTTCCATATGAGCCGGAAAAAGGCCGTGGTGATCGAGACAGCCATTGCCCTTGTGGCGGGAGTTATCGTGTGTCTCGGATATAATAAATTATATTTTGATATTGGACTTCCTAATGGAGCAAGAGCGCAGATCCTGGATGTGATGGATTATATCAGTAACAACTGTCTAATGCCGGTAGTTGCCATCGGGACATGTATTCTGGTGGGCTGGATCATTAAGCCTAAGACGATCATCGATGAGGTGGAAAAGGGTGGAGCAAAATTTGGAAGAAAGACGCTGTATATCGTTATGATAAAGGTGATTGCACCACTGCTTCTCGTCATACTTTTGTTGAAATCCCTGGGTGTATTGACTGTTATATAATCTTGGACAGCTGGGAGTACCCCGGCAAACCTTATTCAGGCAGCAGAAGGCGAAAATACGGATTGATTTAGTTATCTGTATTTGACCGGTTCGTATATTCAACAAAAAAGGAGAAAGGAAATGAAGAGATTCGTATGTACTGTGTGCGGTTATGTGCATGAAGGGGAAAATCCGCCGGAGGAGTGCCCGGTATGCCATCAGCCCTCATCTAAATTCCGTGAGGAATCAAAGTCTTTAGAGCAGAACAAACAGCAGGAGAACAAATCCATTCAAACAGCTGAACGGGAAAAAAAAGAAGATGTTTCCAATGCAAATCTGGATTATGATCCACAATTTTACCGGGTTGACGAATCCAATAGATATATGGAAGAGATTCACCAGATGGCGGTGAGCGGCAGGTCAGTGAGCAGCTCTATGGCAACAAGGATGAAGATGCCAGACTGGGATGATATTCTTATTCTTGGCGCCCAGCTGAATCCGCCGCCACTGGATGAGGATGCTCCTGTGACGACCATGACGGTCATAGGAAAGCATGCCAAACGCCCAATGATCCTTGAGAATCCTGTGTACATTTCCCACATGTCTTTTGGGGCGATGTCCAGAGAAATTAAGGTGGCCCTGGCAAAAGGGTCTGCTCTTGCCAGGACGGCAATGTGCAGTGGAGAGGGAGGGATTCTTCCAGAAGAAAAGGAAGCTGCATATAAATACATATTTGAATATGTTCCAAACAAATATAGTGTGACAGATGAGAATCTCAGGACTTCTGATGCCATCGAGATCAAGATTGGCCAGGGAACCAAACCGGGGATGGGGGGACATCTCCCTGGAGAAAAAGTGACAGCTGAGATTGCTGAGCTCCGGGGGAAAAAGCAGGGAGAAGATGTTCAGAGCCCAAGTAAGTTTCCAGAGCTGAACACAAAGGAAGATCTGAAAGAGATGGTGGATATGCTCAGAAACCGTTCCGATGGCCGTCCTATTGGTATAAAGATTTCCGCAGGACGCATTGAGCGGGATCTGGAGTACTGTGTATATGCAGAGCCAGATTTTATAACGATTGACGGAAGAGGAGGAGCTACCGGCTCCAGTCCGTTTTTCCTCCGGGAGGCGACGAGCGTTCCGACGATCTACGCACTGCATCGTGCCAGAAAATATCTGGATTCTGTGCACTCAGATATTTCCCTGGTGATTACCGGGGGACTGAGGGTGTCTGCAGATTTTGCCAAGGCGCTTGCCATGGGAGCGGATGCTGTAGCGATAGCCAGTGCAGGGCTGATTGCTGCTGCCTGCCAGCAGTACCGGATCTGTGGATCTGGAAGCTGCCCAGTGGGTATCGCGACCCAGGATCCTAAGCTCAGGGAACGGATGAAAGTGGAAGCGTCTGCACAGAGAGTGGCGAATTTTCTTAACGTATCACTGGCGGAATTAAAAACATTTGCCAGGATCACCGGACACGCATCGGTGCATGACCTGAGTGTGGAAGATCTGGTGACGGTGAGCCGGGAAATTTCTGAATATACGGATATCCGGCATGCATAAAACCATGGATTAGAATGAAAGGAACTGAAACAATGTTGGAGTTAAATAAACCGCCGATGGGCTGGAACAGTTACGATTATTACGATACTACGGTGACAGAAGACCAGGTAAAGGCAAATGCGGATTATATGGCTGAACATCTCAAATCCCACGGCTGGGAATACGTGGTGGTGGACATCGAATGGTATTCCTACGATGCCGGAAGCCAGCGGGACAAACATCAGTATATCCCATTCTGGGAGGTGGAGATGGATGAGTATTCCAGACTCCTTCCCTGTCCCCAGCGTTTTCCGTCTTCTGCCGGAGGACGGGGCTTTGCACCCCTGGCAGAATATGTACATGAATTGGGGCTTAAATTTGGCATTCATATCATGCGGGGAATTCCCCGTATCGCAGCCCATAACCATTCCAGGATCCTTGGGACAGAGCGCAGGGCCAATGAAATCGCCAGTCCCTATTCGATCTGCCCGTGGAACCCGGATATGTATGGGGTGATTCCGGGAGAAGAAGGGGCGCAGGAGTATTATGATTCTCTGATGGCTCTATATGCCCAGTGGGGAGTGGATTTTGTAAAATGTGACGACATCTGCCGCGGCGATGCGGAATCTGCCAAAGAGGAGATCGCGATGCTTCATAAAGCCATTGAAAACTGTGGCAGGGATATCGTTCTCAGTCTGTCGCCGGGACCGGCACTGTTAGAATGGGCAGAGCATTATCATGAAAATGCCAATATGTGGCGGATCACCGATGATTTCTGGGACCACTGGGACTCTCTCCGGGATATGTTCGACCGTTGTAGAAAATGGCAGGACCAGGTCCGGGACGGAGGATACCCGGACTGCGATATGCTGCCTCTGGGCTGGTTAGGAAAAGGTTTTCAGGATGAGAGGCAGACCAATTTCTCGAAGACAGAGCAGAGGACGATGATGACACTCTGGTGTATGTTCCGTTCACCGCTTATGCTGGGGGCGGAGCTTCCCAAATTGGATGACTGGACCTTATCTTTGTTGTGCAATGATAAGGTACTGGGGATGCTGGACAGATCAAAAGGGGCCAGGGAGATTTTCCGAGATGAGCGGGTGATCCTATGGCAGTCAGAGAGCAAAGAAGATTCATCTCTGTATCTTGCGATATTTAATATCAGTGAGGATGAGGTGGCTGTGGCGCCGGAGGAATATCTCAGTTATGCATCTGGGACGGCAGAGGATCTCTGGGAGGGAGAGGCGCTTTCTCTAAATGAAGAAAAAGAGATTCCAGCCCATGGCTGTCTCTTATTGAAAGTGTGAAAGGTGCGAAGTTTGAACAGCAAAGCTGTTCTCCATTCATGGATTGTTTGTGTTGCCTGTGGCAGGGAGGGTTCATGGAACAGAGACTGAATAAGATCATCCAAGATTCTGAATATAAGATAGAAACAACAAATCGAAAAAGTAATATTTTAGGAATTGTAAAATTAGTATTATTTGCAGCACTGGTTTTTACCGGCGTCAAGTTATGCTTCACTTCTAACTATTTGGGATGGGGCATTGTGGCGGCGGCACAGCTGGTGCTGTTTGTCTTTACTCTGATATGGCACAACCGGGTTTTGGAAGGGATTCAGCAGATGAAGGGCATCTGCGGTATAGCGGGCAGGGACAGGAAACGGCTGCTGGGAGAGTGGCAGGAGGGGGAAGACGATGGGGGAGATCTGGCAGGGGAAGAACATCCTTATGCCCAGGATCTGGATATCATAGGGAAACGATCTCTGTTTCAATATATAAATTGTACCCACACCTTTCATGGGCGCAGGAAATTGGCGGAGGATCTTCTCTCACCGGAGTATTCGATAGAGGAGATTGAAAAAAGACAGCAGATAATCTATGAGATCGGCGAGGATTATGAAAGGGCAGCCTATATGGAATACGTCTTTTCTCAGATTGATACCGGAGAGGAGACAGCTGAGCTTTTGGAGCAGCTAAAGGATCAGAAGCCCTTCTCTGGCAGCAAATGGTTTTCTGTACTATTGAATGTCATGCGGGGACTGACGATAGCTGCCTGCGGTTATCTGGTGTGCTTTCGCACAAATGCGGGATTTGTCCTGCTGGGGACTCTTCTCTTTATCCAATTTTGTTTGTGGAGACTGGGAGAATATAGAACCCGGCATTATCTGGAACAGCTGCGCAGAGCTTCACGGAAGATTATGCCCTATAATCTGGCAGTCAGGGAAGTGCTCTCCAGGGAATTCACTGCGGCGAGGGGAAAGGAACTGCAGGGGATACTGGCGGAAGCCCAAAAAGGAATGGATGAACTGGCGCGTATTTCCAGGAACGTGGGTTGGTGTTATAATCTGCTTTCGGACTTTCTGCTTAATGTGATTTTTTTATGGAATTACAAGAATGCGTTTGCTCTGCAGAACTGGAAAAAAGTTTATGGAGAAAAGGCGGAGGATTGGTTTGGAGCACTGGGAGAGATGGAGTGTTATCTAAGTTTTGCCAATCTGCTACGCAGCTGCAGCCAGATGTGTGCGCCGGAAGTGACAAAAGAAAGTAAAGGTTTTCGCGGGGTAAAACTGGGACATCCGCTGTTGTCCAATAAGGACCGGGTATGCAATGATTTTGAGATGGAGGATGGCATTGTGATCCTTTCCGGCTCTAATATGTCCGGGAAGAGCACGTTTATGCGCACCGTGGGTATCAATATGGTTTTGGCCAGGGCGGGTAGCTGGGTGTGTGCGGAAGCTGTGAGCTGTGGCCGTCCCCGGATCATGACCTCTATGCGGATCGTGGACCGCACTACGGAGGGAATCTCTACATTTTATTCTGAACTGCTCCGAATCCGCCAGATCATCGATGCGGCGGGGGAAGCGGAACCGGTATATTTTCTGATCGATGAGATTTTTCGCGGGACGAATTCCGTGGACCGCAGAAAGGGAGCCGAGGGCGTCATACAAAAGCTTTGCCAGCAGGGGTGCTGCGGTATAATTACGACCCATGACCTTGAGATCTGTGAAAAACAAAAGGGAACCGAGGGGATAAAAAATTACAGTTTCTGTGAAGAATATCATGATGGTGAGATGTATTTTACCTATACGCTTCAGCAAGGGGTGGCCAAGACAACAAATGGAGAATTTTTACTAAAAAAGGTGGGAATTCTGTAGGAAGATAATGGAATCTGATTTTTTTCCCAAATCCTCTTTACATCTATACCGGGGAGTGATATGATAGAACACAACATCTTGTGTTTGAAGGTAAAAGGAATACTATATTCAGTTGTTAAGAAGGATTGGAGAAATTGTAATCATGAGTAGGACAAGGGTTATCAAGCGAAATGGAGAAGAAGTAGAGTTTAATCCAGAGAAGATCAGCAATGCGATCCAGAAAGCGAATAAAGAGGTGGAGGAACACAAAAGCCTGTCGCTGCTTCAGATTGCAGATGTGACGAAACGGGTATCGGATCAAATTGAAAGCGCTTCCCACGCTGTCAATGTGGAAAGTATACAGGATATGGTAGAGGTGGGAATCATGCAGGAGGGCGGTTATGAGATCGCGCAGAAGTATGTGCGTTACCGTTACCAGCGTGAGATCGCCAGAAAAGCAAATACGACGGACAGCGAGATCCTGTCTCTCATTGAGTGTAATAACGAAGAAGTCAATCAGGAAAATTCTAATAAAGATGCCAGCATCAATTCGACACAGCGGGATTATATGGCGGGGCAGGTCAGCAAGGATCTGACGATGCGTCTTCTGCTGCCGAAGGAAATCGTGGACGCCCACAAAGAGGGCATCATTCATTTTCATGATTCGGATTATTATGCCCAGAAGGAACATAACTGTGATCTGATCAATCTGGAGGATATGCTTCAGAATGGTACGGTGATCAGTGATACCTTGATCGAAAAACCACATTCCTTTTATACGGCATGTAATGTGACCACCCAGATCGTGGCGCAGGTGGCGAGCAACCAATACGGCGGACAATCTTTTTCCTTAGCTCATCTGGCTCCTTTTGTGGACATCAGCCGCAAGAAGCTGAGAAAGGAAGTTCAGGAGGAATTTGCATCTCTGGGTCTTTCTTCCAATGACACAAGGCTTGAAGAAATTGTCAAGAAGAGACTTGCCGATGAGATTAAGCGGGGGATTCAGACGATCCAGTATCAGTTGATCACGTTGATGACCTGTAACGGACAGGCGCCTTTTGTCACGATGTTTATGTATCTGGACGAAGTGGAGGGACAGACCCGCCACGATCTGGCGCTGTTGATTGAAGAGGTACTGGGACAGCGGATCCAGGGAGTAAAGAATGAAAAAGGGGTGTGGATCACACCGGCATTTCCTAAGCTGATCTATGTACTGGATGAGGATAATATCCAAGAGGATTCTGAGTTCTGGTATCTGACGGAGCTGGCAGCGAAGTGTACAGCAAAACGAATGGTGCCGGATTATATATCTGCCAAAGTGATGCGTCAGTTAAAGCAGGGGGATGTGTATACCTGCATGGGCTGCCGTTCATTCCTGACAGTGGAGGACGGACAGAGAAATCCAGACGGAAGCCATAAATATTATGGCCGGTTTAATCAGGGAGTCGTGACGATAAATCTTGTGGATGTGGCATGTTCTTCCTATGGCGATATGGATAAGTTCTGGAAAATATTAGATGAGAGGCTGGAGCTGTGCCACCGGGCGCTGCGTTGTCGTCATGAAAGGTTAAAGGGAACGGTATCAGATGTGGCGCCGATCTTATGGCAGCACGGGGCACTGGCACGGCTGGATAAGGGAGAAAAAATCGATAAACTGCTGTATGATGGATATTCTACTATTTCCCTCGGCTATGCGGGGCTGTATGAGATGTGTGTGCGGATGACGGGAAAATCCCACACGGATCCGGAAGCAAGGGATTTTGCCCTGGCGGTGATGAAGCGGCTGAATGATAAGTGCGGGGAGTGGAAAGTTCAGGAGCATATCAGTTATTCCGTATATGGAACACCGATGGAATCTACCACCTATAAGTTTGCCAAGTGCCTGCAGAAACGTTTCGGCGTGATCCAGGGTGTATCCGATAAAAATTATATTACCAACAGTTATCATATCCATGTGACGGAAGAAATCGATGCCTTCAGCAAACTTAGTTTTGAATCTGAGTTTCAGAAGCTGTCACCGGGAGGGGCGATCAGCTATGTAGAGGTGCCGAATATGCAGGATAATATTCCCGCTGTCATCTCTGTAATGCGTCATATTTATGATAATATCATGTATGCGGAGCTGAATACAAAGAGCGATTTTTGTGAGGAATGCGGTTATTCCGGTGAAGTGGTGGTCAAAGAGGATGAGTCCGGCAAGCTTATGTGGCAGTGTCCGAACTGTGGCTGCCATGATCAGACGAAACTTTTTGTGG
This sequence comes from uncultured Lachnoclostridium sp., assembly GCA_947369165.1. GTDB lineage: Bacteria > Bacillota > Clostridia > Lachnospirales > Lachnospiraceae > Eubacterium_F. Next base: position 16,523 of record CANBKJ010000038.1, on the reverse strand, counting down.
CGAGGCGAACCTGTGGCTATATTGGAACCCAGTTCTGGAACCAGGGACGCACCCAGGAGATCAGAGACCGGGTACTCCACCTGTAAACTGTCTGCTGATCTCATCAATGAGATACATTCGGAAGGACATCGTTCCTCCATCAGCAGCCTGGATTTTCCGGGCTGCTTTTTCGGCGGCAAGGTTCATCTGACGAACTGCAGTGCAGACCGCACTCCAGTGATCTTTGGGATTCGCGGCCATGCACAGGCAGATCAGTTCGGTGAGCATACAGCCGCTGCCGGTGATCCGGGCAGAGAGAGCAGAGCCTCCCCGGATCATCTCGTATTGGTCCTGGTGCACCACCAGATCCTCTTTTCCAGATACCACGATAAGGGCCTCCGTATGCCGCGATAGACTGCGGGCGTTCTCAAGGCAGGTCTCCAGATTTTTTTCCTGCATGATCTCTGATTCTGGGGCATCTACAAAAGATTCTGCAGTGTCTCCCGAATTAGTGAGGAGATGGGAAAGAGTGCTGATCTCTGAGGCGTTGCCCCGGATGGCGGAAAAACGCAGTTCTGACAAAAGACGCTGACAGGCATTTTTGCGGAGAGAAGTGGCACCGGCAGCCACCGGATCCAGGACGACAGGATGTCCCAGACGGTTGGCCTCTCTTCCTGCCGCCAGCATCGCTTCCAGAGAGGAAACTGCTCCCAGATTCAGTACAAGACCGTCGCAGTGGGAGGTCATCTCAGCAGCTTCCGCCGGATCGGCTGCCATCGTGGCATGCCCACCGGCTGCCAGAAGGATATTGGCACAGTCGTTAATGGTGATGGTATTTGTTATGGAGTGAATCTTTGGCTCCATTATATTGATATTTTTTATGATCACATTTTCCTCAATCATTGTAACATCTCCCGTATTTTCGATAATGAGCCGGATCTTTTTAAAAGGATCAATATGGCATATCCCAGAAATGCCCCGGTGATGCAGGCGGGCATAAACAGCGGAATATAGTAAAGAGGGGTGGAGAGATTTACGCCAAAGCCATATTTCATGACGTAATAACTCAAAAGGGCACTGATCAGTCCAGTACCGATGATCTCCCCAGCCACCGCCAGGATCATTTTCTTTGATATAATGTAAAAAAGTCCCGATAAAAGAGCCCCTATGACGGCCCCGATGATGGCAGTAACAGGCCTGCCAGTCAGAAGTATTCTCATACACCCGGTGATCAGTGCAGAGATAAATCCATAAACCGGACCGAGCATCACCGCGCAGATCACATTGCAGCAGTGCTGAAATGGCACGACAAAAGGAAAAGATACAAAGGTTGACAGGATAAAGCTGATACAGGACATAAATGCGGTAAAACAAGATTTTTTCAGATTCATTGGTTATTCTCCGTTCTGACCAGTTCTGGTTTTGTCGTTTGACTAGCTTGACGGTGCGAACTTGCACTGTCGTGCTAAGTATAACAGAAAAACCTTCTGGAATCAAATCCGAAAAGCTGCGGCAGGAAACAACAATTGAGAACAGGGGGTAGATGTGGTATACTTTATTGTAAAGGGCAGGGCACGAAGCAATCGACTTTTACTGCTGAAAGCTGCATGGGGTTTAAGAAAGAACATAGTAAGAGGTAATTCAAATGGCTAAAACCACTAAAATTAACAATAGACGGTATCTGGGAAATAAATACCGCCTGCTTTCGTTCATCCAGAAAGTGGTGGAAGATGAGTGTGAAGATGTAAATACAATTGTGGATATTTTTGCAGGAACAGGAGTGGTTGCATCTGCATTTCAAGAGAAGCAGTTGACCACAAACGATATTTTATATAGTAATTATATTTCCAATTATGCCTGGTTTTCTGCCGAGCCCTATCATAAAGATCTATTGGAAAATATGATCGATGCCTACAATGATGTGCAGGGAAAGGAAGATAACTATATGACCCAGAATTTTGCCAATACTTACTTTAGTCTGGAGGATTGTGCCAAAATAGGTTTTATAAGGGAAGATATAGAGGAGAAATACCAGCAGGGCAGAATTAATTTCAGGGAACGGGCGATTTTGATCACCTCCTTACTTTATGCCATGGATAAAATAGCCAAGACCTGCGGGCATTATGACGCCTATCGGCGGGACGTTGAATTCGATGCACATCTTGAACTGGCTTTGCCGGATGTAAGTGAAGTAAATAATCCGTATAATCAGTGTTTTAATGTGGATTCAAATGATCTGGCCAGAGATATATCAGCAGATCTGGTTTACATAGACCCACCTTATAATTCCAGGCAGTACTGTGATGCCTATCATTTGCTGGAAAATGTGGCGCGGTGGGAAAAACCAGAGGTATTTGGTGTTGCCAGGAAGATGGACCGGAGGCATTTAAAGAGCAGATATTGTACCAAAAGTGCGACGGAGGCATTTGAAGATCTGATTAGAAATCTTGACTGCCGCTATATTCTGCTTTCTTATAACAATATGGCGGCGAAGGGGAATGATCGCTCCAATGCGAAGATTTCAGATGATGATATTTATAGAATACTGAATAACAAAGGGGAAGTAAAAGTATTTTCGGAAAATTATAAAGCTTTTACAACAGGTAAGTCAGACATTGCCGACAATCAGGAGCGGTTATTTCTTTGTACCTGTGATCAGGGGAAGTAGGAATGAGAGAAACTATGATACAGTCACCATTAAATTACACCGGGGGAAAGTACAGGCTTTTGCCTCAGATATTACCATTGTTTCCAGAGCAGATAGGAACTTTTGTAGATCTGTTTTGTGGAGGATGTAATGTTGGGATCAACGTAGCGGCAAAGGCACACATTTACAATGACAGCTGTACCCAGTTGATAAATCTGTATTCTGTTATGCAGAGGCTTGACAGCCGGGAATTTATAAATCGGCTTGAAAATGTCATACAGAACTATGGCTTGTCCGACGTAAAGACAAATGGATATAAATTTTATGGCTGCAACAGCAGCGACGGGTTGAGCGCCTATAACCGGGAACCTTATATGAATCTGCGTCAGGATGTCAACCATGCAGAGGTTCAGGATGATGACTATTACATAAAATTATACACACTGATCATTTATGCCTTTAATAATCAGATCCGGTTTAACCGGAAGGGAGATTTTAATCTGCCGCCGGGAAAGAGAGACTTTAATCAGAACATGTATGATAAGTTATCTGTTTTTCTCAATCTGCTCCATACACAGAAAGCAGTATTTGCTAATTTGAATTTTAAAGACATTGATCTGGATCATCTTGTACCTGGCGATTTTGTTTACGCAGATCCTCCCTATCTTATTACCTGTGCTGCCTATAATGAGAAGAGGGGATGGACAGATCAGGACGAATACGATCTGTTGAATTTGCTGGATACTCTATCCCGGCGGAACATTCGCTTTGGATTGTCAAACGTCATTGAATCCAAAGGGAGAAGAAACGATATATTGGAAAAATGGGTAAAAGAAAGGCCTGATTACAGACAGATTGATCTTGATTATACATATCATAACGCAAACTATCAGAGGAAGAATAAAAAATCCGTGACACGAGAGGTTTTAATTGTAAACTATTAGGAGGAACCTGGTGAGAATTAAAGAAGGACAGATTTTTAATCTGATGGACACAAATGGCCGAAGGAACGATGTGATACATGCTCTTCAGGGATATTTAACAATCCTTGAAGATATACAAAACAATAAAAAAATGCGATGGGCTTCCATACCAGACAGTTTCGCTCAGTACGAATTTTATCGTCAGGCGATCGAACTTTCGCCAGATGTTTTTGTTAAACATGATCCTTACGATAAACTTATGGAACAAATAAAAAAGATTCCAGATTTTAATGAGGCTGTCGAGAATCTGGATCTGGGGTGGATCCAACGCAATTATATGTCACATTCAGAACTCGTTGGCCAGTTCAACCTGGGCATTGAGGACCGGGCAAGACATTATACCAGCAACCTGGTTAAATTAGGCTTTGCAGATGATGACCGGGATATTTCTCCTGTGGGAAAGCTGTTACTTGATCCGCAAAAAATAAAGAAAGACGAGCTTGAAAAGCTGCTCCCTGTCGATGGTGTTAATATTGTCTATTTACGCCAGCTGCTAAAGCTCCGGCTGTTTGATTCTGTCGGCAAGAGATTTTATGCTCCCTTCCATCTGGCGATATTTGCGCTATTAAAAAGAACAAGATTGTCTGAAAATGAGTTTTCGGAACTGGTTCAAGGGTTAAATCCCTATTCTGATTTTACCAACATAGAAGACTATGTGGTGAATTACCGAGAAGGCGATATTGTATCGGATATAGAAATTGATATACCTGAAGAATTAAAAACCCAGGAGAAAATATCGGAGACGGTGTTCCGCAAATTCTATAAGAACAGAAAAAGTAAAACGGCTGTGGATGTCTACTGGGAATTTTATGACCGGTTGTGGAAATATGTCCATGAAGAAAAAAAACCGGATAAATTGGATGGCGTATTGACTTTTTATGAAGACAACAGGGCTATGCTGAATAAGGCTTTTGGCAGGGGGCAGAACCTTTTTTCGCTGAAAGCAGGAGACAGACCATCTTTTACGGTTTTCGATGAACAGCATCCGGATATCCTTACGTTACATACCAATGAATACTTGTACATCCAGTTTTCATTGTCAAAGATTCTGGATCAGATCAGAGAATATTCGGATACAACGAAGAGAATATTTAAGGCTTCTGGCATGATTCGTTTCTATAATGGTTTCGTCGAATTAGCATACCGGGAACTTTGTTCCTGTATTTTTGAAGCAGAGTTTATCCGAAGCCGTATTTCAGGAAATTTATCGGAAGAGATTCATTCCTGCTATCGCAGTTATAGTGAGTATGAAGGTGGTTTATACAGCTATTATTGTGAAGTAATCTCTTTATCAGAAATTTTAAAATATACAGAGAAGGAAATTACACAGGTTAAGGATCATATCCGCGAGGAATTTCCAGATACATCCATGGAGAAAATACCTTTCATTCTTGCAGAAAAACGAAAAAAAGAATTTGCATTGTTCCTGGAGAGATCCTATCCGGCAGAGAAGGTCAAGGAGATCCTTCGGAAGTTTACAGACAGGTCCCATGACAGGCAGATCAAAGAGATGGTAAGCCAGGATGCCTCTGTGCCTACAATCTATGAGTATATCGTGGGAATTGCCTGGTACTATTTCTCGGGAAAAAGGATTGATTTACTTGGAAGCTACAATCTGACTTTATCGGCGGATTTTGAACCCCTGGTCCATGCAGGGGGCGGGCAGGGAGACATCGTTATTTATGAAAAAGATAAAGTTGTTATGCTTGAGGCAACTCTTATGAATGCAAATAGTCAGAAACGCGGGGAGTGGGAACCTGTTTTAAGACATTCCATTAATTTGAAGGTAGAGGAAGAGACGGCAAAGACAGGCAGGGTAGTTACATCATTTTTTATTGCGGACCGCTTTGACTATAATACAATAAATATCTGGAAGGCCATTGCGGCAGTTCCACTTCAGTCCACAGTGGAGAGAGATAAATTTACAGATAACGTTGTCATTATGCCGGTCCGCAGTGAAGAATTATGTTCCTTGATGGATCAGCACAGGGAATATGACGCCATGATTTCCAGGGTTCACCGGCTGTTTGAAGTAGATAAAGTTAACTTTGATATCAACTGGAGGGATAAGTTTATGAAAAAGGTAATAGATGACAGAGCAGGAGGATTGTGCTAAAATGAAATCGTAAATATGTCATCCTGGCAGGGGCCAGGAGGGAAAAAGAATGGAGGTCTTATTTTTATGGCAGAAAAGAGTAAAAAGTATGTATATGAGTGGGAAGATTATGAAGATGGCAAAAAGAATGCAAAGACTATGGCAGAAGAGATTCTGGCAGATCCGCAGCTGCCGGAACTAGAAGAGATCATCATTGGCTGCTGGGGGGAATCCTGGGAAAACAGTGCCCAGGCCATCATCGACAGCATTGTGGCAAATAAGGAAAAATTCACAGGGATCAAAAGTCTGTTTGTGGGGGATATGGATTATGAAGAGTGTGAGGTGTCATGGATCGAGCAGGCAGATTATTCCGCGCTCTGGGAGGCGCTTCCGGGATTGGAAATATTGACGGTCAAGGGAGGGACGAATCTGAGTCTTGGAAAGATCTGTCATCCGAAGTTAAAGCGTCTGGAGATCATCTGTGGTGGTCTTCCCAAAGAGGTGCTTGCCAGCATCGCAGAGGCAGAACTGCCGGAACTGGAAGAGCTGGCGCTGTATCTTGGCGTGGATGACTATGGCTTTGACGGCGGTGTGGAGGACGTAAAAAACATGTTAGAGAAGTCAGATTTTCCCAAACTTCGTTCTCTTGGCATTATGGACAGCGAGATTCAGGATGAGGTGGCAGAGGTGGTCTGTGACTGCAAATATATGAAACAGATTGACAAACTGGATCTTTCCAAGGGTACAATGACGGATCAGGGTGGTGAGGTCCTGTTAAAGGCACTGCCTGATTATGATAATATCAAAGAAGTAAATTTGGAATATCATTACATGTCAGAGGCTATGATGAAGAAGCTGGAAGGGCTGTCAGCGAAGGTGGACGTAAGTGATCCACAGGAGGACGATGAGTACGACGGAGAGATCTACCGCTATCCGATGCTTACCGAATAATTCTGGTGAAATCTATGGGAATCGTATTGATCGGAGAACCGGAGACAAAACGGACGGAATATTTTCTCCGCGCCGCCGGGGAATTACATAAGCCGGTCCGGTTTGTGGACTGGCAGACAGTAGGGGGGATGGAGTTTCACGGGGATGTGGTGAAGCTGGATCCTCCCTCCTATAAGAGCAGCGATCTCTTTCAGATGAAGGATCATCTGGCATCATTTCAAAAGCTGATGAAACAGTCAGAGGGGGCAGGGGGGATCTTTTTGAACCCTCCCTCTGAAATTCTCCGTCTATTAGACAAAAGACAATGTAAAGAAATACTGATGGAAAACCAGGTTCCGGTCACGGAGATGCTGGAGGACAAAATTGAAAATGCAGAACAGCTTATAGAGGCCATGGAGTGTCAGAGGATTTTTTCCGTATTTATTAAACCTGTTTATAGTTCCGGTGCCGCGGGAGTTACCGCATTTCGTATGGCTCCGGGGCAGGGTAGGATGATGGCATATACATCCTGTATTATTCAAGAAGAGGAGCTGGTGAATACGAAGAAGCTCCGGCGCATGGAGAATGCTCAGGAGATCAGCCGCCTGCTGGATGCGGTGCTGTCTCTGGGAGCAGTGGTGGAGCGCTGGCACCCCAAAGCTTCTTTTGAAGGGAAAAGCTATGACCTCCGGGTGGTCTGGCAGTTCGGGAGATGTGAATTTGTGGTGGCAAGGTGTTCTTCTGGTCCGGTGACAAACCTTCATCTGAACAATTCTCCTCTGGCATTTTCGGATCTGGGGCTTTCAGAAAAAGTGATCTGTGAGATCAATGCCTTATGTGAAAAAGCCATGTCATGTTTTCCAGAACTGCGGATGGCTGGCATCGATGTACTTCTGGAGCAGGGATCATTGAAACCAAAGATCATCGAGATGAATGGCCAGGGGGATCTGATGTATCAGGATATTTTTTATGAGAACCGGATCTACAGGCGGCAGGTGGAATGGATGGCACAAAGGGCAGCTGACGGAGACAGGTGAGACGAGTTATGAATATGAATGAAATCGTGGGAGCCTACAATATTTTATTTGTTTGTATTGACTCCCTTCGTTATGATGTGGCGGAGGAAGAACAGAACCGGGGAGGGACGCCGGTCCTGAACCGGTATGGCAGATGGCGTCGATGCGAGGCACCGGGAAATTTTACCTATCCCTCCCATCAAGCCATGTTTGCCGGATTTCTTCCAATGGATGCCGGAATTAAAAATATGAAACAGAGGGAAAAACTGTTTTTTTCCGAGGATATCGGGATGGGGAGAAAGGCGCCGGAGGGGGCGTTTTGTTTTCGTGGAGCAACCTTTGTGGAGGGACTGGAAAAGGAAGGCTATGAGACCTTCTGCATCGGGGGCCTGAGTTTTTTTGACCAGCGGACAGACATTGGAAAGGTGATGCCTTCCTATTTTATGCACAGTTTCTGGAATCCATCCTTTGGACCGAAAGTCAGGGAATCTACAAAAAACCAGATCGATCTCGCTGTAAAAAAGATAAGCGGGCTGCCTGTGGAACAGTTAATGATGATGTATATTAATATTTCTGCGATCCATTATCCTAATTATTTTTATGTCGAAGGCACGAAAAAAGACAGTGTAGAAAGCCATGGAGCGGCGCTGCGTTATGTGGATGCACAGTTGGAACGGCTGTTTCACGCTTTCTATAAAAAAGGAGATACTTTTGTCATCTGCTGTTCGGATCACGGCACCTGTTATGGTGAGGACGGATATCTGTATCATGGTTTTAACCATCCCATCGTCAATACGGTACCATATAAACATTTCACCTTGTGATACCAACACTATAATAGGAGAAAATACATGGATAATCCATATGTTCAATATATGTACAGTTACCCCCACAAGACAGCCTATGGTCCGCTGTCGGGGGTCTGTCTGGAAGATTACATACAAAGGCTGTCAGGAGGACAGAACAGCCTTTATTTTCATATTCCTTTTTGTCAGAGTAAATGTGGCTACTGCAATCTGTTCTCCGTGACGGGGCAGTCTGATGAATTTATGTCAGCCTATGTGGATGCCATGGAGAGACAGGTGGAGCAGCTGAGAACCATTCTTCCAGAGAGAGCAGATTTTTCAGATCTGACACTGGGGGGCGGGACACCGCTGCTGCTATCAGAAAAACAGCTTGAAAGGGTTTTTTTCTTAGCCAGGGACCGGATGGGATTTGAGGGAGAATCGGTCATCGTGGAGACATCTCCGGCTCAGACGACGGAAGAAAAGGCGGCACTTTTGAAGGAAAATGGTGTCACCCGGGTAAGTATGGGAGTGCAGAGCTTTCATGATGAAGAATTGCGGACGCTGAGCCGGAGACACCGGGTCTGGCAGGTGCACCGGGCAGCCCGTATCCTGAAAAAGAGTAAATTCCCCTGTATCAATCTGGATCTCATCTATGGCATACCGGGACAGACGGTGGAAAGCCTGCTGGATTCCGCAAGGCAGGCGGCAGCATATGAGCCAGAGGAAATGTTTGTGTATCCACTGTATATAAAAAAAGGTACATTTCTGGCGCAGAAGATGAATATTATCCATCCTGAGACCGTTTACGGGATGTATCAGGAGCTGAGGGACTTTCTGAAAGAGAGAGGATATAAGCAGCTTTCCATGCGTCGGTTTGTGAAAGATCCTGATCCTCTGGATCAGGGAAGCTGCGGATTCGGTAACACCATATCCGTCGGCTGCGGCGGACGAAGCTATATCGGGGAGCTGCATTTTTGTACTCCTTTTGCCCTGGGGCAGAAGAGCTGTATGGATATTTTACAGAAGTATATGCAGAAGAAAGATTTTCTGGAAGTCATCCATGGTTACCTTCTATCAGAAGAAGAGATGCGAAGACGCTATGTCATAAAAAATATTTTGTTTTGCTGCGGCATCGATAAAGAAGAGTACCGATGCCGGTTTGACAGTGAGCCGGAAAGAGATTATCCGCTGCTGACAGAGTGGATCCGGAGCGGCTTGGCGGTGGCGGATTCTGCGAGGATCTGCCTTACAGAGAAAGGAATCTCTCTGTCCGATTTTCTTGGACCAAAACTGATGTCAGAGGAGATCAGGGAAAAAATGAGAAAATGGCGCTATTGAGCGAAGGAATGGAGGAGGGTGTATAATGGTCCGTCAGATATATTACCGGGGAAGTCTCAGGTTTTGCAACTACTCCTGCAGCTACTGTCCATTTTCCAAAGAAAGAAAGAACCTGCGGCAGCTGGAGGAGGATGCGAGGGAGCTTTTCCGATTTGTAGAGCGGATCGGAGAGAAAAAGTTTCAAGGTGCTGTTCAAATCGTCCCCTACGGAGAGGCGCTGATCCATCAGTATTACTGGAGGGCACTGGCGGAACTCAGCCGGCTGCCACAGATCGAAGCAGTGGGCGCCCAGAGTAATTTCAGTTTTGACGTAAAAGAAATGTTAGATGAGTTTGAAAAAGCAGGGGGAGAGAGAAAGAAGCTCCGGCTATGGGGAACTTTCCATCCGGAGATGGCATCAGAGCAGGAGTTTTTGGGGGGATGCCGTCAGTTAATAGAAGCCGGAATCTTGTTCTGTGCCGGTGCCGTCGGGGTACCGGAAAACTTATCCTGGCTGCAGAGGATAAGAAAAGAACTAGATCCGGCGGTATATTTCTGGATCAATAAGATGGATGGGCTGGGAAGGAAGTACACCCAGGAGGAGATCCAGGCATTTTCTGCCCTGGATCCGTATTTTTCACTGGAACTGCGCCATTACAGGGCAGATGCCGCCCATTGTGGGAGTGCTCTGTTTTGTGATTCAAAGGGTGATGTATACGCCTGTAACCGCTGCCGCCACAGATCAGGTAATTTATATTCGGAGGATCCAGGAGAAACATTATGGCATATCTCAGAAAATGACCTCATATGTGACAGAAAGGAATGTGACTGTTATATCTCATACTGCAACCGGGATGATTTGGAAGAAATGGCTTCTTTTGGTCCGTATCCGGCATTTCGGATCCCTAATATTGTAACAGATTAATTATTCAGTATCGTATGATGGATCTCCGGTGTGCTGGCTGTGATGGGAAGAAAAGTATAGCCTTGTTTTTTCCCGAATTTTATAATATTTTCAAGGGCATTTATGGTTTTGTCGTTCCCGCCGAAATCATGCATCAGGACAACATTGCTTTTTCCTTTTTTTAATCCCTTCGTCACATTTTTGTAGACAGCAGCGGGGGTATGGACATCTCCCGCATCACCAGAGGATACGTTCCAGTCAAAATAGTGATAGCCCCAGTTATGGAGTACGGCTGTCAGTTTTGTCATGATCCCGCGGTTGTAGCGGCTCACCTGATTGGAACTGCCGCCGGGGAATCGGGTGACACTGCACCAGACGCCAAATTTCTGGAAGAACAGATCCCGGAGTTTATCCAGGTTGTTCTTGTATACTTTTTCCGAACGGTAAATAACATCATATTTATGCTGATAACCATGAAGAGCGAGAGAATGCCCTTCTTTTAAAACTCTCTGGGTAAGGTCAAAGTCAGCCGCCGCCGGTTTTAATTCAAAAAAAGTTGCCTGTACTTTTTGTCTTTTTAGGATATTCAGGATTTTGGGAGTGGAATAGCGGTTGGGGCCATCGTCAAAAGTAAGATAAATAATACTCTTTTTTGTGGGAGTTACCTGGAGACAGCAGCGGTAAGTGCGGTCGTCAGATCGGCCAAGAATCCATACGGAACCCGTTTTTTTGGCCCGGACTATACCCTCCTTGCTGACCTGTGCCACAGAAGGCCGGGTAGAACTCCATCTGACTTTGCTGTCCGGCTTCCGGCTGAACTGCAGATCCAGATGTTCCCCTGCCATCATAGAAAATTCAGGATAAACCATACCCTGTTTGTTTACAACGATTCGATAGTCCCGGTTTTCCTCACTGGTTTTGGCAACGATTTTTGCTGTTCCTGCTTTTACGGCATGTATGATCCCTTCTTTGGATACGGTAGCGATGGATGGATTCATGCTTTTATAGGAGATGACGTTTTTTCTGGAGATCTGTTTTGTCTCACTGAGAAGAAGTGTGATCCGTTTGCTTTTTGCCTGGGACACTGCCGGAGGCAGTGTCAGGTTCAAAAAGCATAAAAATAAAATGGCGGTAAAAAAAGTTACAAGGTAGTGTCTGGATAATTTCATAGCGGGTTGTCCTTTCCTGTCCCCCAGATCTTACTGGTTTTTATTTTCACATATCTGTAGCTCGTTTTAATCTTTTCGGATGTTGTGGAAGCGATCAGCTTAAAAGTTCCATTTTTTGTTTTCTTTCCATAGACGTTGTAGACCGTGGGCAGTACTTTTTTTCTCGTAGTCCACTTTTTCGCTTTTTTGCTGTATAATTTTTTGATAAATTCCTATAAAAAGTATAACATGTTTCCCATAGGCAGACAACAAAAAAACGTCGTTTCACATCATTCCCTTGTGTTTACCGGCTATATTTATTATAATCAGTATAAAAAAGGGAGTTTTTATGGAAAATGACAATCGCAATATGTGATGATGAGAGAGACGTCAGGGAGCTGCTGAAAAATAAAGTAAGAACTATCTGTCCGGATGCAGAGGTTGTATTGTATCAAACGGGAAGAGAGCTGCTGGATGCAAAGGACCAGATCGACATTTTGTTTTTAGATATCCAGATGCCGGGGAAAAACGGGATGGAGACGGCGAGGGAATTCAGAGAGAAGCATCACACAACTATCCTTATTTTTGTGACGGCGCTGGAGGAATATGTGTTTGAGGCATTTGATGTAGATGCTTTTCATTATCTGGTCAAGCCTTTTTCGGATAAAAAGTTTTATACCGTGCTGCAAAAAGCAGTGACACAGTACAGGGAGCAGAGCTGTTTAGACCGGCGGGAATGTTCCAAAGAGGAAGAACGGTCTATGATCATAAAGGCGGGAGGTGTGAGTTCAAAAGTATTTATAAAAGATATTATATATGCCGAGGTGTTTAACCGAAAGATCGTACTGCATACGACAAAGGGGGAGATTGAATACTATGGAAAACTGTCTTCGCTGGAGGAACAGCTGGGGCAAGATTTTTTCCGGCCCCACCGTTCTTATCTGGTTCATTATAAATATGTTGTAAAATATGACGCCGCCAGGATCGTTATGGAAGAGGGAACTGTTCTTATGGCGAAACCAAGATATTCTGATTTTGTAAAACAATATTTACGGTATAATCAGAGAAAGAGAGATTTGTGATACAATGGAATTATATTGGAATATAGCAGCAAAAACGGTATCCTTTGCGGCGATCGGTATGGTCAGTTATGCATTATATTTGCTGGTGAATCCTTTTATACAAAATAAAAGAGCTGCTGTTATCGCGGGTACAGTTCATTTTGCAGCCATGATGATCATGTATTTTATTCCTCATGAAATTGACAGCATGGCGGCCCATGCCGCGGGGGTGCTGGCGGCCTTTATCGTGATGTACGCCCTGGACCGCAGAAACAGGGAGCAGAAAATATTTTTATGTTTTACTATCTATCTTCTGGACTGGATATCACACGGGATAACTATTTTATTGAGAAATGCGGGATATGGTGTCTTTCAGTTATTTCAGGTAGAACAGCAGGAGGCATGGGTGGAATTTGCTGTTTTTGTGTTTATGTCGGCATTCTATGTTCTTACCCGGTTTCTTTGTTTGAAATTGCTCGTGTACATGGTAAATCGCGCATACAGGTATAAACTGGAAAATATGACGGGGAAAGAGCTTGTCCTTATGCTTTCGACACCATTGTCTGTTCTGGCGGGGTATTGTGCCTTTGAGTTTTTTTCGGATATTTATCTGATGGAATCGGATCAGTATATATGGAGGGTCCATATGGAATTCTGGTGGATCAAGGTGATTTATCAGCTGGTATCCTTTGTGGCAATCCTGTTGTCAATTTTCACATACCAGAAAATCAAGAGCTCACATAAAAAAGAACGGGAAGACGCTGTTTTGATTGAGCAGATGGATCATATGAAAGAGCACATCTCGGAAGTGGAAGCACGATATGCGGAGATCCGCAGGTTAAAACATGATATGGGGAATCACGTGGTGACGCTGGAGAATCTGGTTTTAAAAAAGCAGCCGCAGGAAGCAGAAAAATATCTGGCACGGTTAAAACAGGAGTTATGGGAAATATCTGGGGAGGAGAGCAGTGGAAATCCGGTTGTGGATGTGATCCTGAAGGAGAACAGGAGAAGAGCGGAGGAGAGAGAGATTTGTTTCACAGCAGATTTTCATTATCCCGGAGAAGCTGCCATGGATGCATTTGATCTGAGTGTCATTTTGAATAACACTATAAATAATGCCATAGAGGGGTGTGAGGGAAGTGATCACCCAGAGATCCAGCTCGTGTCGTATCGTAAGAAAAATGTCTATATGATCGAGTGTGCCAACAGTTTTGTGGGAGAGATACATCTGGACGAAGAGAGCGGTCTGCCGGTCACTTCAAAAAAAGATGCGCAGGAACATGGCTATGGGCTCATAAGTATCCGCAACGTGGCACAGAAGTATTACGGCGATATCGATATCCGGCAGGAGAATGGGAAATTTATTCTGGGTATCATGATGATGCTGGGGTGATGGGATCAGGTCATAACTCGGTTTTTAAAACAGGAACCGCGGTTTTACAACAGAAAAAAGCTGTCTCACAACAAATTCCTTTATTCTGCTGATAATTGATCCGAAATATCCAGTATCTAATGGATAGGAGGAATGACAAAATGTACATTAACAGCAATTATACCAGTAACCAGGAAAAAGACTGTAATTCCATGGCTGGGTCAAAAATGGATTCCTTTAGTAAAGGGATCCAGAATCAGATCGCCAGTGCACAGAAGAAACTTCAGGATCTCTCTTCCAGAAAGGATATGAGTCCTGAGGAAAAGATGAAGAAGCGCCAGGAGATCCAAAAACAGATTAATGATCTGAATAACCAGCTACGCCAGTATCAGATTGAACAGCGGAAGGAAAAGCAGAAAAAGAAAGAGACTTCAGCAGAGAACGTAAAGAGTGCCGGCAAAAAGGAAACTTCCAGCAGCACAGGGTTTTCCCAGGCAGGAATGGAAGCTTTACTCTCTGCGGATCATGCCATGGACCAGGCCAGGGTGCAGAAAGGCGTTGCGGCGGATCTGAAAGGAAAAGCCAGGGTATTAAAATCCGAGATCAAGCAGGATGCCAGACTTGGAAAAGATGCATCGGCAAAAAATGAGGCACTGGAAAAGCTGGAGAGGTCTGCGGAGAATGCTGTGGCCTCCCAGGTTCAGCTCCTGGGAGAGACAAAGGAAAAGGTGAGCGAGGCAGAGGATGCGACTACGGGAAATCCAATGACCGGAGAAGAGAAACAGGAAGAAGGAAAGGAAAAGGGTGACCTGCAGGAAAAAAGGGTCAATGTTCTTGTGTAAATCATCACAACTATCCAGCTTTTCACACAATATAAAAGCTTGTGTATACCTCCAAATTGATGTAAGATATAATTACAAGGTTTGGAGGTTTTAAATAAAAGAAAGGAAAAGTATGTGTTTTAGTTTCTTAAACATCATACAAGAGTAAAAATGCTATTTATCCAATATGAAAAATGCAGTACGTGTAAAAAGGCGAAAAAATGGCTGGATGAGCATGGGATTTCGTATACGGACCGTCCGATCAAGGAAGAAAATCCTACGGCAGCGGAGCTGAAGGAATGGCAGGCAAAAAGCGGGCTTCCTCTGAAACGATTTTTCAATACCAGCGGAATGTTGTACAGGGAAATGAATTTAAAGGAAAAATTACCAGCCATGAGTGATGAAGAACAGTACGAACTTCTGGCTTCTGACGGTATGCTGGTGAAACGCCCTCTCGTGGTCACGGAGGATGCTGTGCTCGTCGGTTTCCGTGAGAAAGAATGGGAAGAAACGTTGTTATAATCATTGAAAAAGAACAAGGTGCTGTCGGTTCATACTGATTTTTGCCTCATTCAACCAAAAGCAGGAATATCCTGTAGAATCCAGAGAATAGATTTTCTGGATTCTACAGGATATTCCTGCTTTCTTTTATATAACGCATTCGGGGTGCAAAACTCCCCTGCCCCTTTCTCAAACACCATTAACGTTTCTGGGCCAATGTATACTCAAAGCGGTCTGTTAGATAATAAGTCTGGAAGGACTCAATCGGAAGAATATCTCCCTGATAATCACCGTAGGTCACAGCAGAGGAATAGAGTAGTGGAACATCTCTTGCGACGTCCAGAAATGTGGCAACATTATCTTTAGCGGGAATCGCTTTCAGTTTCAGGATAGAATCAGTGATCCTGAGATGGTATTGCTGTTCTATGATATTGTAGAGGGAGTTTTCTGAAAAATCATAGCTCTCTATATCACGAAAATATTTATAGGGAAGAACCGTCGAAGTATAGCAGAGCGGTTTCTGATCTGCATAGATAATACGTTCCAGATAAAAGACTGCATCTGCTTTGTCAAGCTTTAAGATTTCTTTCTCTTCGGGACTGCAAAGACGAAGGCCGGAAGAAAGTACTTTTCTCGAAGGCGTCATTCCCTGACGTTGAATTTCCTCCGTATAGCTTGAAATGGTTGTCAGTTCCTGTTCCTTGGCAGTTTCCCTGACATATCCGCGTTTTCCCTGCTTTTTTTCAATATATCCGGTGCGGTAGAGTTCGTCAATTGCTCTGCGGACCGTAATCCGGCTTACGTTATATTGCTCTGTCAATTCATTTTCGCTTGGGAGTTCACTGCCGGGAGAGTATTTTCCAGAGTGGATTGCTTCAATTAAAGCGTTTTTTATGTATTCATATTTAGGTTGTTTTTCCATACACAGACCTCCATTTTTATAAACTTATTATAATAT
>CANBKJ010000037.1 GCA_947369165.1 uncultured Lachnoclostridium sp. | reverse complement strand
TGGATGAAATAAATAGAAAAATAAAAAAAATGTTAAATTCTTGAAATATTTTATCCGACTCTTGACAATATATTTGTATGTTGTTATAATCTGATTATACAAATGTAACAAAATTGTAATAAATGAAACATGCAATAGACAAATATATGGAGAGGGTCATACCATGAAAGTATTAAATAAGCGATATGTGAAGTTTGCAGCGGCAGGTGTGCTGGCAGCAGGATTGATTTCGATTCCCGTAAAGGCAGCGTTTATCGCGACAGAGCAGCAGATAGCCGGAGCCAATGTAGTAGTAGATGAGTATTGTCAGAATGTAGCAAGTGGTGTTGTGCAGGAGACATCCGTAGAGACAGAGCCTGCACCAGAGCAGACCCCGGCGCAGCCGGAAGTGACACCGGCACCTCAGCCGGAGGATGACAACGACGGACATGTGAAGTTAAATCTGAATTACAGCCGTCTGGGTATTGCCAGCAAGGTAGATACTTACCTGAATGTAAGAAAAAAACCATCCGAGAGTGCAAAGATCGTCGGAAAGATGACTAAGAATGCAGGATGTCATATCTATAAGATCAAAAAAGGCTGGGCAAAGATCGTGTCCGGTAATGTAACTGGATGGGTGAAATCAAGTTATATCGTAACTGATTCCAAAGCAGAGGAATTGGCGACTAAGGTAGGTCGTGAGTGTGTTGAGATCAACACCAATTCTCTCCGGGTTCGTGCCCTTCCAACCACCGATGCCCCGATTTATTCTGTGGTATCCGAAGGGGAAGAGTTTGTGATCCGCAAGGAACATCTGACGATGGATTTTGTAAATAAGATGATCAAACAGCAGAAGATTTCCAAAGAAGCCATCAAGCGTGCCGGAGGCATGGAAGCGATCCAGGCAGATCTGGATAATTGGATTTGTATTACCGTGGATGATGAGCATGCCTTTGTGGCAAAAGAATATATTACAGAACAGTATTCCTTGAAGCGTGCGGTGAAGGTTAGTACTCTTTCTGCCGGCGGTTCCGACGGAGTTTCCTCCAGTCAGGTCTCCATCGCAGAGTATGCCAAACAGTTCCTTGGAAATCGTTATGTATGGGGTGGATCCAGTCTGACAAGCGGTACAGACTGCTCTGGATTTACCATGAGCCTTTATCGCAAATACGGTCATTCCCTTCCTCATAACGCGGCGGCACAGGCAGGTGTGACCAGAAGTGTATCCTCACCGAAGCCGGGAGATCTGTTCTTCTACAGCAATGGCAGCAGGATTAACCATGTGGCGATGTATATTGGAAGCGGACTGGTCATCCATGCAAGTAATCCGAGTGATGGAATTAAGATTTCCAATGCATACTATAGAAAACCGGTGAAGATCGGCCGTGTGATGAATTAGAAATTTGCGCCATTGAGTAGCTGGAATCTGCGTTATTCAGCAACAGTGCTGTGGAGCCCGGCTATTCAGCGTCTGTATAAAAAATGAAAAACTGTTCATACTATAGGTAAAACTTTTCTTGGAGGAAATGACATGAAAAAGAGATACCTGTTTATGAGCAGTTTTTTTATTATCGGGACCGTATTTACCCTGATCTATTTTCTGAGCTACCGCTCCTATGACAGGGGACAAGAGGAAGTGGTCAAACAGGATACCCACCCGGTGGACACCGTTAAAGAGATCCGGGTCAATTCCTCCATGAAATATGTGGTTGAAAATTATGATGGCACGACAGGTGTAGTAACAAAAGAAGAAGGGACTGTGCCAGCGAAGATCGCTGGGAAGACAAGGGAGGAACTGGAGAGTTATATCACAGAATATAACCAGAAACTTCAGGAGGCGGCGATTCCAGAGGCGCCGGATAGTGTGGAGCTGATCTCTTTTTCCAAGGATAAAGTGGTGATCCGGGAAAATTATCTGGGAGCAGAGGAAGAAACCGGGTTTTTTATTAAGCTGCAGGACCAGGAGGTAGTCATTTTCCACAATGACCAGGTGACGCCCTATGAGTATACAGGGATCCAGGAAGAAGTTCTGCCGGAATCAGAGCTGGAGAAGCTGAAAGAGGGATTTTTTGTGGCGGACGAGAAGGAATTGTATTCTGTGCTTGAGAATTTGTCTAGTTAATTAGAGATAGATGTGGTATACTAGTAGTGTTGATTTTGGGGTCAAAAGGTATTTTGCCCTCGGAGAACGCAGGGGAGGAACAGGATGGAATACCATGAAATCATCATTGTCGGTGCCGGTGCGTCGGGTCTGATGTGCGGTTATCTGCTTGGCAGGCAGGGAAAAGATGTCTGTATTCTGGATAAGAATGAGACCGCGGGAAAAAAGCTTGCCGCCACCGGAAACGGACGATGTAATTATACCAACCGGAACATGTCGCCGGCGTGTTATTACGGAGACCAGGGGTATGTGGATCAAATTCTGGAACGGTTTGGACCGGAAGACGCCATCGCCCTGTTTGGAGAGCTGGGAATACTCACCAGGGAAAAGGACGGTTACTGCTATCCCTACAGTGGGCAGGCGGCGACGGTAAGAGAGCTTCTGGTGCAGACGTGCCGGGAGTCAGGTATTGTTTTTTCCTTTTGTACAAAAGCAGCTAAGATCATACATAAAAAAGAAGAGATATATGAGCTGCGATGTGGCGGCGGTGTCACATACCAGTGCCGTAGCCTGATCCTTGCTACAGGGGGCAGGGCAAATGGTCCCCTGGGGGGGGACGGAAGCGGTTATAAATTCTGTCGCAGCATGGGGCATCGGGTGACGCAGGTGTTTCCGGGACTGACTGGATTAATGGCAGAAGGCAGCGAGTGGAAACAGCTCGCCGGAATAAGAATGCAGGGGAAGATTTCCCTTTATGCAGATCATATACTGCTGGGGGAAGAAGCCGGTGAGATACAGATCGTAAAGGATGGGATATCCGGGATTCCGGTCTTTCAGTTGTGCCGTCTTGCCGCGGAGGCGATGGCAGAGGGTAAACGGGTGACTGGGAGGATCGACTTTGTGCCGCAGATGACAGAAAGCCAGCTGAAAGAATGGCTGAAACGGCATGGCAGCCGTGGACTATCCGGTATCGTGAATAAAAAATGGATTCCGGTACTTACAAGGAGAGAAAAAGATCTGAACAGGCTGTCAGTAGTGATGAAGAAATATAAGGTCTCTGTGACAGATACCTTCGGAATGGAGAAGGCGCAGGTCAGTGCCGGAGGAGTGGCGACGGAAGAAATATGCGTGGAAACCATGGAATCGCTGCTTCACCGTGGTCTCTATCTGCTGGGAGAACTTCAGGATGTGGATGGCATCTGCGGGGGATATAATCTTCACTTTGCCTGGGCCACAGCCGTGATCTGCAGCCAGCATTTAATAAATGAAAGAGGATAAGTATGTTACAATACAGCCAGTGTAAAATAGATTACCGCAGGGATTCCATCGAGGAACTGCGCAATAAGATAGCGGAGATTCTCCGAATACGGGAATCGGAGATCCAACAAATGATAATTTTAAAAAAGAGTATTGATGCCAGAAAAAAGCCACAGATTTACTATAGTTATTCGGTGGCTTTTGAGTGTACCCAGGAACAAAAGGTGTTACAGAAAAACCGGAAAGACAAAAATCTTTCAATGTATGTCCCCCAGCCTTCTTTGGCGGATATGGTGCCCAGACTGAAAAAAGAGACGGGGGAGCAGGTGGTGATCGTAGGAACGGGGCCTGCCGGACTTCTCTGTGGCTATTATCTTGCCCTGTGCGGCAGAAAACCGCTGTTGATCGAACGGGGAGCGCCCATGTGGGAGCGGGTGGGAAAAGTTTCTGCTTTCTGGAAGGATGGTGTTCTCGATCCGGACACCAACGTTTCCTTTGGCGAGGGAGGAGCGGGGACATTTTCCGATGGCAAACTCAACACCGGCGTGAAAGATAAGACGGGAAAAAAGAAATTTATTCTGGATACTTTTATCCAGCACGGTGCCCCGGATGAGATCGGTTATCTCTCCAAGCCCCATATCGGCACGGATGAGCTGAGGGGTGTCATCCAGTCTATGGGGGAGACCATCCGTCAGTTGGGAGGAACCTACCGGTTTCACACCAGACTGACGGGATTTCAGTATATGAAAGAAGAGAGCCAATTAGGGCATAAACAGCTGAGGGCTGTTGTAGTGGAAAATGAAAGGGGAGAGACGGAAGAGATTCCCTGTGATAAATGCGTGCTTGCCATCGGTCACAGCGCCAGGGATACTTTTTCTATGCTGCGTGAGGACGGGGCAGCCATGGAGCAGAAGCCCTTCGCGGTGGGGGTCCGGGTGGAGCACCCCCAGCAGAGCATCAATAAGATGCAGTACGGTTTGGAGGATCCCAGGCTTCCGGCGGCAGATTATAAGCTGACGGGAAAGACTTCGGATGGCAGAGGGGTTTATAGTTTTTGTATGTGTCCTGGCGGATATGTGGTAAATGCTTCCACGGAAGAAGGTGGTACAGTGGTCAATGGTATGAGCGACCACGCCAGGGATTCCGCCCATGCCAACAGCGCCATCGTGGTGACGGTAGACCGACGGGATTTCGGCAGTGATGATGTACTGGCGGGTGTTGCGTTCCAACGTAGACTGGAGGAAAAAACATGGCAGACAGGCGGAGGGATGATCCCGGTTCAGCGGTACGGAGATTTTGTAAAAGGATTGCCTACGACGGAGCTGAATGATAGACTGCCGGTCACCAGGGGAAAATTTGTGCCGTCAGATGTGAAAAAAATATTGCCCTCCTATATATCAAATGGTATTATGGAAGGTATGAGGCAGTTTGGACAGAAGATAACAGACTTTGATGCAGAGGAGACTCTGGTTCTAGGCACCGAGACGAGAACTTCTTCACCGGTACGGATTCTCCGGAACAGTGAGTTTGAGTCGGAGAACCGCGGGGGGATCTATCCCTGTGGAGAGGGAGCCGGCTACGCCGGAGGAATCATGTCGGCAGCCATGGACGGGCTGCGGGTGGCACTGCAGATTGTAAGTGAAAGGAATAACTAACATATATGAGAAGTCATTTTAAAGATAAAAAGAGGATCGTATTTAAAGTCGGAACTTCGACGATCACCCACGAGGAGACCGGAGGACTGGATCTGGTGAAGCTGGAGCGCTTTATCCGGATCCTGACGGATTTACATAATAAGGGAAAGGATGTAATCGTCGTCTCTTCCGGAGCCATCGGAGTGGGAAGAAAGGCTCTGGGACTAAGCAGGAAGCCGGACAGCATTTCCCTGAAACAGGCGTGTGCTGCCATCGGACAGAGCCGACTGATGACCATTTACCAGAAATTATTTTCTGAGTACAACCAGTTTACCGCCCAGATCCTTATGACCAAATTTACCATTGTCAATGATACCAGCCGGCACAATGCCAGAAATACCTTCGAGGAGCTGCTGAATCTGGGGGTGATCCCCATTGTCAACGAGAATGACACCGTTGCCACAGACGAGATCGATTTTGGTGACAATGACTCATTGTCGGCGGTGGTGGCGGCGATCGCCGGGGCGGATCTTCTGGTGCTGCTCAGTGATATTGATGGGATGTATACCGATGATCCCAACCGGAACCCGGATGCGGAACTGATCTCCTACGTGGAGAGTATCAGCGACGAGATGATCGAGATGGCAAAGGGACCGTCTACCACACTGGGGACCGGCGGCATGAGCGCCAAGATTTATGCGGCGGGTATCGCCAACGATGCCGGGGCAGACATGGCGATTATCAATGGCGAAGACATGGATAATATCATCCGTCTTATAGACGGAGAGGAGCTTGGAACAGTATTTAAGGCGCACAGGACCAGACACTTTCATCTGAAGGAATATCTGGAGCGTAAAAATTAGCATAGGACTGTTGTAGGGAAGAGGTGGCTATGGACGAGAATAAGATCCAGCGGATCAATGAATTATATAAGAAGAAAAAAGAGGGGTCGATCACGGAGGAGGAACTGGCAGAGCAGGCGCTGCTTCGTGCCGAGTATATCGAGTCGGTGAGGAATAATCTGCGTTCCACGCTGTCAAACGTATCCATACAGGAAAAGGATGGCAGCATCACACCCTTGACAAAAAAGCAGAAGCATTAATATTCGTTGTACTAGATAAAGACGATAGTGAGAGAAGAGGATGTAAAGAACATGATCAGTAAGGAAAAGGTGCGCAGGCGGGCATTGGAGACAAGAGATGCCCTGGCGGGGGAGTGGCGTCTTGAGACGGCCCGGATCATTGTGGAAAAACTTCTGGCTTCGGAATGGTACCGGAAGTCGGAGATCTTATTGTCCTATTGTTCCATCCGCTCCGAGGTGGAGACCGAAGAATTCCATGAAAGAATACTGGCGGATGGGAAGCAGTTATTCCTTCCCAGAACCAATGCCGGGGAAAAAACCATGTGTTTTTATAAGGTGGAAGATCTGAAAAAACTAAAAAAGGGTAATTTTGGAGTGCCAGAGCCCAGGGAGAGCGAAGCGGTGGAACAGGTGATGGATTCCGGGGCTTTTTCCAAAGAGAAGATATTGATGGTTATGCCCGGTGTAGCATTTGATGAGAAGGGGCACAGGCTCGGCTATGGTGGCGGTTTTTATGACCGCTATCTACAGCGATATGGAACCATGCTTACCAGTGTGATGATCGCCTTTGCCGAACAGGAGGTATGGATCATCCCGGCGGAAACCTGTGATGTGAAGCCGGAGCATATTATAACTCAGAAGACAATCATAACGTAAAATGTATCGTGTGCAGAGGGCGCGCGGGAATGGAGGCAGCGATGACATTAGATCAGATAGGAAAAGTGGCAAAGCAGGCGGCGGCATCGATGAACCGTTTGTCCGTAGGAGAGAAAAACAGGGGCCTTACTGCGGTGGCCAAGGCACTTATAGAAGGTGCCGGGGCGATCCTGGCTGCCAATGAGACAGATATCAAAAATGCCCAGGAGGCGGGGATGAAGGAATCCCTGATTGACAGGCTTCGTCTTACCCAAGAGAGGATCGCAGGGATGGCAGAGGGAATCTCCCAGGTCGTAGCGCTGGCGGATCCAGTGGGAGAAATGATATCCATGAAAACCACACCTGGCGGGCTTCAGGTGGGGCAGCGGCGGGTGCCGATGGGAGTGATCGGCATCATTTACGAGTCACGTCCAAATGTAACTGCCGATGCCTTTGCTCTCTGTTTTAAGACTGGAAATGCGGTGATCCTGCGGGGAGGAAGCGACGCCATCCACTCCAATCTTGCCATCGTGAAGGTGATCCGGGAAGCGTTGAAAAAAGAAGGGCTGCCAGAGGATGCGATCCAGCTTCTGGAAGATACATCGAGAGAGACTGCCAGAGAATTCATGCGGTTGAACCAGTACGTGGATGTGCTCATTCCACGGGGGGGTGCCGGACTGATCCGCACTGTGGTGGAGACCAGTACGGTACCGGTGATCGAGACCGGCACCGGCAACTGCCATGTATACGTGGATGAGTACGCAGACCTTTCCATGGCGGTGTCCATCATTGTCAATGCCAAGACCCAGAGGCTGGGAGTCTGCAATGCCTGTGAATCCCTGGTGATCCACAGCAGCATCGCCGCAGAAGCCCTGCCTATGATCTGTGAGGAACTGTACGCTTATGGTGTCGAGATCCGGGGGGATGAGCGGGCGAGACAGTACGATGACAGGATGGTGGCGGCGACAGAAGAGGATTTTGGCACAGAATATCTGGATAAGATCATTTCAGTAAAAGTCGTGGACAGCATCGACGAAGCCATTGAACATATCAATCACTATAATACCGGCCATTCGGAGGCCATTGTCACAAGAGATTATCATAATTCCATGAAGTTCCTGAACGAGATCGACGCCGCAGCCGTGTACGTCAACGCCTCTACGCGGTTTACCGACGGCTTTGAGTTCGGTTTCGGGGCAGAGATCGGTATCAGTACCCAAAAACTTCATGCCAGGGGACCGATGGGGCTTCTGGCCCTGACCAGCACAAAATATGTGATTCTGGGAGACGGACAGATCCGGGAGTGACGGTATAAATGAAGGAGGATTTAGAATAATGAAACCATATGGATTAAATGAGTTGAGAAAAATGTATCTGGATTTTTTTGAGAGCAAGGGGCATCTGGTGATGAAGAGCTTTTCCCTGATTCCCCAGAATGACAAGAGCCTGTTGTTGATCAATGCGGGCATGGCCCCATTAAAGCCCTATTTTACGGGACAGGAAATTCCGCCGAGAAAACGGGTGACTACCTGCCAGAAGTGCATTCGTACCGGTGATATCGAGAACGTGGGAAAAACTGCCCGCCACGGTACATTTTTTGAGATGCTCGGAAATTTTTCCTTTGGAGACTATTTCAAGCATGAGGCGATCTCCTGGTCCTGGGAATTCCTTACAAAGACACTGGAAATTTCAGAAGACCGTTTGTATCCTTCTGTATACGAAGAGGATGATGAGGCATTTGATATCTGGAATAAAGAGATCGGGGTGGCAAAGGAGCGGATTTTCCGCTTTGGCAAAGAAGATAATTTCTGGGAGCACGGAGCAGGACCATGCGGGCCCTCCTCGGAGATCTATTTTGACCGTGGAGAAAAATATGGCTGCAATAAACCAGGCTGCACCGTGGGCTGTGAGTGTGACCGCTATGTGGAGATCTGGAATAACGTATTCACCCAGTTTGACAGCGACGGAAAGGGAAACTATGAAGAACTGACCAATAAAAACATTGATACCGGAATGGGATTGGAGCGTCTCGCTGTCGTGATGCAGGATGTGGATTCCATCTTTGATGTGGATACGATCAAAGCGATCCGGGACAAGGTATGTGAGTCTGCCGGGGTATCTTATGGGACAGAGGAAAAGAAAGACGTTTCCATACGGATCATTACAGACCATATCCGTTCGGTGACATTTATGGTATCGGATGGGATCATGCCCTCCAATGAAGGACGGGGATATGTGCTGCGCCGTCTTCTGCGCCGGGCAGCAAGACACGGAAGGCTGCTTGGCATCCAGAAACAATTTCTGGCGGAACTGAGCGAGGTGGTGATCCGGGAGTCTAAGGACGGTTATCCGGAACTTGCAGATAAAAAAGATTATATTCTGAAACTGATCACTACAGAGGAAGAGAATTTCAATAAGACCATCGATCAGGGACTGAACATACTCAGTGACATGATGGATGCGATGAAGAAGGAAGGCAGGACAGTTCTTTCTGGAGAAAATACCTTCAAGCTCTATGATACCTACGGATTCCCGATGGATTTGACCATTGAAATCCTGGAAGAAAAGGGCTTTACAGCAGATGAAGAGGGCTTCCGCCAGGCGATGGAAGTACAGCGCCAGACGGCGAGAGAGGCCAGGGAAGTGACCAACTACATGGGAGCGGACGTGACGGTTTATCAGTCCATTGATCCGGCAGTAGAAAGCAGATTTGTCGGCTATGACCGCCTGTGCCATGATTCCAAAGTGACAGTTCTCACCACCTCCGACGCCATCGTAGATGAGCTGTCAGAGGGAATGGAAGGAACGGTGCTGGTGGAGGAAACGCCTTTTTATGCTACTATGGGTGGACAGGCAGCAGATACCGGCGTGATCTGTACGGAACACGGCAGGTTTGTTGTAGAGGATACCATCAAACTGCAGGGGACAAAGATCGGGCATGTGGGAAAGATGGTGTCGGGTTCCCTTCGAACTGGGGAAAAAGTGACGCTGGAAGTAGAGGAGAGCCGGAGAAATCTGACGGCAAATAACCACAGCGCCACCCATCTTATGCAGAAGGCGCTGAGAATGGTTCTTGGAAATCATGTGGAGCAGGCAGGTTCCCTGGTAGATAAAGATAAACTTCGTTTTGATTTTACCCACTTTTCACCGATGACAGAAGAAGAGATCGCAGAGGTGGAGAGCATCGTCAATGAGGAGATCAATAAAGGTCTTGATGTAATCACCAGTGAGATGACGCTGGAAGAGGCGAAAAAGACCGGAGCCATGGCTCTGTTCGGGGAGAAGTATGGAGAGACTGTCCGGGTCGTTCAGATGGGAAATTTTAGTTCCGAGCTCTGCGGCGGTACCCATGTGGAAAATACACGAAATATTTCTGCCTTTAAGATCGTATCCGAGACCGGTGTGGCTGCCGGTGTGAGAAGGATCGAGGCGTTGACGGGACAGGGACTGATCGCCCACTATAACCAGGTGGAGAAACAGTTGTCAGAGATCGCTAAAGTATTGAAAGCAGCGCCATCCGAGGCTGCCAGAAAAGTTATGGCGATGCAGGAAGAGATCAAAGCCCTTTCCAAAGAAAATGACAAGCTGAAGGCAAAGATGGCGAAGGCAGCTGCCGGGGATATCACTTCGGAGGCGACACAAATCGATGGTATCCGGGTACTGATCAAACAGCTTTCGGATGTGGATATGAATGCCATGCGCGATCTGGGAGATGAGGCTAAACAGAAGCTTGGCGAGGCAGTGGTGGTATTTGCTACAGAGGCTGGCGGCAAGGTGAACCTGATGGCTACGGCGACAGAAGGAGCCATTGCCAGGGGCGCCCATGCGGGAAATCTGATTAAAGAGATCGCTGCTCTGGTGGGCGGCGGCGGCGGTGGACGTCCGAACATGGCTCAGGCAGGAGGAAAGAATCCTTCCGGCATTCCAGAGGCGCTGGCAAAGGCTGGTGAAGTAGTGAAAAGTCAGCTGGGATAAAGTTTTTGACCATAATATACCATAAAATGTTCAAAAACGGTTGACGAATTGAAAAATTATGATATAATATGTGTTAGTGCGAAAAAATACCCAAACAGTTGTATTTTGCACAATTTTACAACTGGAGGGAGGTTAGGTGTGATACTATGTCAAATGTAATCGTTAAAGAAAACGAATCATTGGATAGTGCATTGCGTCGTTTCAAGAGAAACTGTGCAAAAGCAGGGATCCAGCAGGAAATTCGTAAGAGAGAGCATTATGAGAAACCAAGCGTTAGACGTAAAAAGAAGTCTGAGGCTGCTCGTAAAAGAAAATTTAAATAATTGCACATATGAGGGAACTCGTCGAAGGACGAGTTCCTTTTTCAATGGGTCAGAAACAAAAGAGGCAGGAACATAGCCATGCCCTTCTGCATATGATAAGGTAACCGGAAATAAGGATTTGTGCCGTGACAGACAGCGCAAAGGCGGAAAAAAGACGTGAATTCGGTATCCAAAAAAATTGGTCTCCAGCCCGATATTCTGGATGGAGCGACGATCGTAAAGACTTATGGCGATGAATATGCCATAATTGAAAATTATAAATCCATTATCGAGTATACAGAATGCTCGGTTAAGCTTCAGGGAAAACATGTCAAGGTGATGATATGCGGCGACCATTTATGCATCGAGTCTTTTGAACCGGACGAATGCCGGGTGTTTGGAAAGATCAGGGAGATCAGCCTTGTAAGATTGTAAAAAGGGGGAGATGGGATTGAAGTGGCTCAAAGGGTACATAGTATGTGGTGTGAGGTCAGGATATTGGGAAAGGTTTATGAATCTCTGCCGGCACCACCGGGTCCATCTGTGGGATGTAAAGATTCAGGAAAGTAAAGTTACATTTTCCATGTTTTCAAAAGATTTTAAGACGCTTCATGCCTTTGTGGCAAAAACTCATATCGCGCCGAAGATCCGGGAGAGGCGAGGGCTTCCCTTTGTGCTGGAGCAGGCAAGAAGAAACTGGACATTTACACTGGGACTGGTTCTTTTTTTTGTGGTATTAAAGGTATTGTCCCTTTTTGTCTGGCAGATCAATTATTACGGACAGCAGGAGTATACGAAGGAGACCATCAGCAAAGAGGTGGAGTCCATGGGCGTCTATGTGGGAATGATGAGAAAGAACCTCTTCTGTGATGACATCGAGAGGAGCCTGCGGGAAAGTTATGAGAACATGAGCTGGGTGTCCGCGGAGGAAAAGGGCTGTGTGCTGAATATCAAGATCAAAGAAGGAAAGGCGCTGAAGGGCAAAGAGGAAGAGGATAATCCTCCTAGTCATATCATCGCTCCCTGTGACGGCGTGATAGAAAAGATTGTCACCAGGCAGGGAACGGCAAAGGTGGCAAAGGGAGCAAAGGTGAAAAAGGGGGATATTCTGATCAGCGGTATCGTGGAGATCAAGGGAGACGGAGGGGAGACCCTTCGTTATAACGGTGTCTGCGCAGAGGGAGAATTGTCTATTTTGACAAAGAAAGAATTTGATGAGAGCATAAATGAGCGGTATATGGCTAAAAATAAGACCGGAGAAGAGATCCATGTTTATACGGTCTGTGTCAATGGAACCCGATTTTCCATAAAAAATCCCTTAAAATGGTTTGATAAATCTTCCAGTTATGATATAATAAATAACATATGTGTGGACAGGGAATTTATACCATGGAACAGCCGTGTGAAAGTGACGGATCATAAATATGTGAATTATGAGAAAGTAGAAGCCAGGTACAGCGAGAAAGAGGCCGGCGATCGGCTTAAGGCACGGTTTCAATCCAAGTTGGAAGAATACAAGGAAGAGGGCTGCCGTATTGTAGACCAGACATTGGATATTAAAAAAGAATCAGCAGCGTATAAAGCCCATGGAAGCATCCAGCTATCCATATCCAAGATGGATAAAAAGAATGTGTCCGATGAGGAACTGGTGCTGCAGGGCGAAGGAAAGGAAGATGAGGATGGCGCAGGAACAGATAATTCTTGATATTCCAGCCAGCCATGAAAATAATATATTTGGCGGACTTGACAGGCATCTGAAAAAGATCGAGCGCGCCCTGGATATCGAAGTGATTCTCAGGGATGGTTCGGTCCGGATATCAGGGAAAACGGAGAATCTTCAAGAGGCCAGGCGGGTATTTGACGAGCTTTTAAAGTTGTCGGAGAGGGGCAATACGATCACAGAACAGAATGTGAACTATATTCTTTCTCTGGCAAAAGAAAAATCCCCGGTTTCCATGGCGGAGATCGACAAGGATCTGATCGCCTTTACGATTCAGGGAAAGCCGGTAAAGCCGAAGACACTGGGGCAGAAAAAATACGTGGATGCCATCCGTGAGAAAATGATGGTGT
The DNA here is from genome assembly GCA_947369165.1 of uncultured Lachnoclostridium sp. Classification (GTDB taxonomy): domain Bacteria; phylum Bacillota; class Clostridia; order Lachnospirales; family Lachnospiraceae; genus Eubacterium_F. Next base: position 15,983 of record CANBKJ010000037.1, on the reverse strand, counting down.
TTGGTGTTGGACCGGCGGGAACCGGTAAGACGTATCTTGCCATGGCGATGGCGATCCAGGCATTTAAGCAGGACGAAGTGGGAAAGATCATTCTGACCAGACCAGCTATCGAGGCGGGGGAGAATCTCGGTTTTCTTCCAGGAGACCTGCAGAGCAAGATCGATCCCTATCTGAGACCACTCTATGACGCATTGTACCAGATCATGGGGGCGGACAGCTTTATAAAAAATTCAGAAAAAGGGCTGATCGAGGTGGCACCACTGGCATACATGAGAGGACGTACGCTGGATAATGCTTTTATTATCCTGGATGAAGCCCAGAATACCACACCGGCGCAGATGAAGATGTTTCTGACCAGAATTGGTTTTGGATCCAAGGTCGTCATCACCGGCGACCTGTCCCAGAAGGATCTGCCCTTTGCGGCGATTTCAGGTCTGGAGCAGTCATTGAAGGTGTTAAAGGATGTAGAGGAGATCGGCGTGTCCTATTTGACTAACAAGGACGTAGTACGCCATCCACTGGTGCAGAAAATTGTACATGCTTATGAGAAATATGAGGCGAGAGAGCAGTACCGGGAGAGTCGAAAGAATAAGAGAAAACGGTGACAACCTGTGATTTGGATTGGAAGGGTATTATGACGTTATATTTTGAAGACGAGGCGGGGATTTCCTTTGGATTTAACCCAGAAGAGAAGGCGGAAGAGGTGATCGCTTTTGTCAGGGATCATGTGGAATGTCCCTATGATATCGAGGTGAGTGTGACGCTGGTGGACACAGATACTATATGCCAGGTAAATTCGCAGTTCCGTGAGATCGAAAAGGTTACCGACGTCCTTAGTTTTCCGATGATGGAATATGACAGTCCCCGGGATTTTAGCGGACAAGCATTTCAGAACAGCCTGTCTCTGTCGCCGGGTACGGAAGAGATGATGCTGGGGGATATACTTCTTTGCTCCGAAGTTGTCAAAGCGCAGGCAGTGGAATATGGGCATTCGGAACTCCGGGAGTTTTGTTTTCTGGTGGTTCACAGTATGCTTCATCTCTTTGGTTACGACCACATTCAGGCAGAGGACCGCAGGGAGATGGAAGAAGAACAGCGAAAGATTATGGATGGGTTAGGGATAAAACGATAAAAAGAGAGGTATGTATGATGAATCAGTCGAAAAAGAAAGTGATCGCGGTTATTTCCGGGGCGAGCGTTGTTGTCCTGATCGCAGTCTGCCTGATCTGCTTTTTAGTTCTGGGAGATAAAGAAGAGAAAAAAACACAGGTGAGCCAGACGCCTGCTCCGGTGGAAACACCGGTACCGACCCCGACGCCGGAACCCACACCGGATCCCCACGCGGGAAAGGTAAAGAGTGTACTGACAGGAAAGTACATATCGAAGAAGGTGGCAAAACAGAGGCCCTTTGCTGTGATAATTAATAATATTGAATATGCTAATCAGCACCAGCAGGGCACTTCTCAGATCGATGTGCTGTATGAAGCGCTGGCGGAGGGCGGTATCACCCGTATGCTCGGTGTTTATCAGGGTACAGATAAGATCAAAAGACTGGGTTCGGTCCGGAGCGCCAGACATTATTTTGTCAGCTTTGCCAGTGAATGGGATGCGATCTTCTGTCACTTTGGACAGACCTCCTATGCCATCTCGAAGATCGAGGAGCTGGGTATAAATAATCTCAGCGGCTTGTCCGCGATCGGAGGAGTTGTGTATAAGCGTGATTACTCGTTAAAGCCGCCCCACAATGTATTTACTTCCGGAGAGAAGATGCTCAAGGGCGCGAAGCAGCTCAAGTACCGGACAAAGTTTAAAGAAGAGAAGATGGCGAAGCATTTTGAATTTTATGAGGAAGACACAGATCTTGACTCCGGCAGCGGGACAAATTTTGTAAACCTGCCATTTTCCGCATATTCCACCTGTTATCTTAAATACGATAAAAAGACCAAGGAATACAAAAAGTTTGAGTACAGGAAAAAGCATTTGGATCACAAAAATAATAAGCAGCTTTCCTTTAAAAATGTGATCATTCAGCTGGTAAAGGAGACGAACATTGACCGCAACGGATACCAGCATCTGTACCTGCATAAGCGGAAAGGTGAGGGATATTACATCACCAATGGAAAGCGTATGAAGATTAAATGGAGAAAGAACGAAGAAGAGGGAACGATGTGTTATTACGATATGGATGGAAATGTGCTGACGATCAATCCGGGCAAGACCTATATCGCAGCATATCCTACCAGCAGAAAGAAACTGATTTCCTTCAAGAATAAAGAGTAGCAGAAAGGTGCCTGTATGAGTACAAACAACCAGGATAACAAGAAAAGTGCAGATTTTCTTAAACATGGCAGTATATTGGCGATGGCATCTCTTATCGTGCGCTTTATCGGCATGGCATACCGGATTCCTATGTCCAATATACTGGGAGAAGAGGGAAATGGGATTTATGCGGTGGCGTTTGACATCTACGATATTCTTCTGATCGTATCATCTTACAGCCTGCCTCTGGCACTTTCTAAGATCATATCTGCCCAGAACATAAAGCGGGAATATAAGAATATCGGAAAAACCTTTCGTCTTGCACTGCTGTTTGCCGTCGTGTCAGGCGGGGTATTCGGAATCCTGCTCTTTGTCTTTGCTGGATGGATCGAGGACAATATTTATCCTGATTATGCGGGCGTTCATATCCCTCTGCGGGTGCTGGCTCCCACAATATTTATCGTAGCGCTGCTCGGCGTGTTCCGTGGATTTTTCCAGGGAAAAAAGACGATGGTTCCCACAGCGGTTTCCCAGGTTCTGGAACAGGTGGTAAACGCCATTGTCAGTGTGTCAGCAGCCTACTTGTTTATCCAGTGGAATATAGACAGTCTTGATAAGAGTGCCTGGGGGGCGGCAGGAGGTACGCTGGGAACCTGCCTGGGCGCTTTTTCTGCACTTCTTCTTGTCGTATTTGTATACTATATCTACCGTCCGGTACAGAGAAAATTGGAACGGAGGGACCGGGGACGGCGGCTGTATTCTACCTCACATATTTACCGTATCCTGTTTTTGACGATTTTGCCCATCATATTGAGCCAGACGGTTTATCAGATCAGCGGTCTGGTGGATTACTACTTGTTCGGTGATATTATGGGGGGCAGAGGTATGGATCCGGTGACGATCAAATCCCTGGTGGGCGTGTACAGCTCGAAGTACCGGGTGCTTACCAGTGTCCCCATCGCCATATCTACTTCCATTGCCTCATCCATGATCCCGAGTGCGGTGGCAGCATTTACCGAAAAGGATACGGTGCAGCTCAAAAATAATATCCTTTCCGGTATCAAATTTAATATGATAATTGCATTTCCCTGTGCTATGGGATACACTGTTCTCGGACAGTCTATTGTCCAGCTTTTGTTTCCTTCCTCTAATTACGTCCTGGGAGGACATCTTATGCTTGCCGGTTCCGCAGCAGTAGTTTTTTATGCAGTATCAAATGTGACAGGCAGTGCACTCCAGAGTATCGACAGAATGCACACGCCTGTCATCCATTCGGCGATCTCCCTTGGGATTCATGTGATCCTTGTGGTGTGTCTGCTTAAATTTACGGAGCTGGGCATCTATGTGCTTATCATCGGTAATGTAACCTTCCCTATCGTAGTCAGCATACTGAATCTGCTGGCATTACGGCGTTACATTCCATCCCTGCGCCTAAAACCGTTAAAAACGTTTTTCGTGCCGCTGTCTGCCTCCCTGTGGATGTCAATCGCTGTTGTTCTGGTCTATACCTTGTCAGATAAACTGTTTTCTTCCTTCCTGGGAGGGTATATGGCAAATGCGGTATCGGTGATTCTGGCACTCATCACAGCTGTATTCGTCTACTTTGTGGTATTCCTCAAACTGCGGGGAATGACAAAGGAAGAAATGTTTGATTTCCCAATGGGACGAAAGCTCTATCGAATGGCTGTGAAATTAAAGCTTATGAAATAACTTTTTCACGGCTTCTAACAGATAATCCGTCAGCCCGGCTTCCTCAACGGTTTCGGCGGCGGTGAGCTGAACACTTCCGATCAGTTTTCCATTATAAGAATAGTCTACTTTTCCTACCGGGGCGCCCTTTTGTAAGGGTGCCTTTATTGATTCCTCATAGGTGATGGTTCTCTTTACCTGGTCCATGTCGGCGTCCTGGGTAAAGATGTGGGAAAATGTGGATGTTGGTTCCACCGCAGCCATGTTTTTCTTTCCGCCCTGAACTGGTACTTCTTTCAAGAGCTTGGTGAGCTCGGAATCTTTGTAAACGCTGCAGTTGGCAAAGCCATAATCTAATAGGGACTGGGCTTCTGAAAACCGTTTTTTATGATCAGGGGCAGCCATAACCACCGCGATCAGGTCCATGTCATTGCGTCTTGCTGTGGCGCTGAGGCAGTATTTGGCCTTGGAGGTGGATCCCGTCTTAAGTCCGGTGATGCCGTCATAAAAACGGACCAGCTTATTGGTGTTGGTCAAGCCAAATTCCGTCTCCCCTTTTTTGGTCTTATGGGTGATAGAATCCATCCACACTGTAGAATAGTTGCTGATCTGGGGATGTTTTGTGATCAGCTCCCGTGACATAAGCGCCACGTCATAGGCACTGGAATAGTGTCCGGATTCGATGTTATCATCCAAACCGGTACAGTTTTTAAACTGGGTATGTTTCATGCCGAGGGCTTTTGCCTTCTCGTTCATCTTTTTCACAAAGGCTTCCTCTGATCCGGCGATCTTTTCTGCCATCGCCACAGCAGCGTCGTTGGCGCTGGCGATGGTGATGCATTTGATCATATCATTTACAGTCTGGGTCTCGTTTGGCTCTAAGTATACCTGGGAGCCCCCCATGCTTGCGGCGTATTCGCTCACCGTAACAGAATCCTCCAGCGAGAGTTTTTTGCTGTCAATGGCCTCAAAGATCAGATTCAGTGTCATGATTTTTGTGATACTTGCCGGGACAAGTTCTTTGTCTTTGTCCTTCTCAAAGATGATTTCCCCGGAGGAACCCTCCAGAAGTACGGCCGCTGTGGCGGACACATCCACTGCACCGCCGGACACCGCTTTTTCCTCAGCCTGTACAACCTGTCTGTCCAGAGATGAAAAGCTGAATATGTATATAAATGTAAGGAGAGTAAAAAACAGATAAGCTATTTTTTTCATACACATTCTCCATAATGATTGATATATGCAAATATATGCGGCAGGAGCAGAAAACATGCGGGCTTATTTTTAGCTTGACATTATAGGTTAAAATGGGAGCTCTCAATCTTTCACGGTTATTTTGCAGCGGTACGTATTATCACCCTGCTTGACGGAAATAATGGCAGTTCCTGGATTCAGAGCATGTACGGTGCCAGAGGGGCTCACGGTGGCGATGCGGAAATCCGAGGTGGAGTAGCTGGCCAGTTTTTTTAATCCCGACAGTTTGACTGAGATTTTTTCTCCAGGTTTCAAGGTGGCGGCATGAATGTTCAGGTTTCGGTGGGAGAGCAGATCCAGCTCTTCCTGATAGCCAAAGCGTGTGTGAGGATAGAGAAAGCGGCACAACAGGAGAAACAGGACAACCCCAGGTAGGATGAGATGTTTTTTCATGGCAGGGTTTCCTTTTTTATTATCATATGAAGACTATGGAAAAAAGGAAGCTGTTTTTTGCATTTTAGAATGCCTGTGTCGAAATTTGTCGATCGAAAAAAGTTGTATTGGAAGAAATAGGGGGTTATAATTAAAAAAAGGACATAAGAAAAAGGAGGTAATAGATATGGAGGGACTTAAAAGATATGTGATAGTTATTTTGGTTACAGTAATGGTATTTGGAGTTACACATGCCTTTGCAGATTCGAAAGGTGTGTCTTTGAATGGAAACAGGAATGCAAGTTCTTCATCTTTGTTTAATAATGGAATGAACAAATACCGTTATACTGCCAATGCCAGTAGCAGAAATGAAAAAAGTGTTGAGGTTCAGTTGAAAGGAGGTCCCACAAGTGTAAACGTGTTTACAACTTTTAGGAGCTTTAAATTGGAGCCTGGTGATACAAGGAGCAATACGACTAGTGCTTCTGCATATAACTACGCAAGAATGATATTATATGGAAATTCTGCAGACAATCAGAAAACCGGATGTATTGCAACAGGGTTGATATCGAACCAAAACTAAAGAAACTATCATAATGGAGTGGCATTAAATAAAATAACTCTCCGTTGTAATTCTTTATACAGCGGAGAGTTATGTAGGAGGAAAACGTCATGTTTTGGTTAAATGTAAAACAATATGTAAGAACACCTGCCATCTCTCTTGTTACAGTTGTCTATTTTCTTTATCTTTCATATGCGATCGTGCAAATGCCCCATGAAAATGTTCCGTATACATTTATTGAGTGTATGAACCAGATAAACATTACATTTATTTTTTTCTTATTTATATCTTATGAATTTTTTTCAAAAGGCAGGAGATATCAGATTGACGAGGTTATAAGTGCTTGCGGAAGAAGTGGAAAATTAGTAAGGATGTCTGGTGCTTTTATATTGCTTCCCCTAAATGTATTGATTTGTGCCATACTTTTTTCAGCCTGTTTATGGCCGGCGGCTGTATCAGGATCAAATGTAGATATATATTTCTTTTATCTGATTAAGGTTGTTTTCATACATCATTTTCTAGTATATCTTTTGGCAATTCTTATCGGATTTTTGGTTTCCTATATAAAATCCAGAACGGTGGGGTACGGAGTGCTGATGTTTATTTGTTGGTGTTTTGGATATTTATTGATCGCTCCCTTACTAAGTATATCATTTGGAAGAGAGTTTTTATATCGGATTGCGGATTTGTTGAGTTTTATGACAAGAAAGTTTCTATCCGCTCCCAATGTATATTATATGTATTCTGTCGCTACCGTAGATGTTCAAAGAATTCTTTTTTGGATTTTCCTGTTTGCTGCTATTTTATGTGTAGTGATCAATCGAGAGAAGAAAAGATGGATATTCGTTGTTCCAGGGGTGGCAATGTTGACATGTATGTTTTTCTTTTTTCAACCTGTCTCTTCTCCCTGTGTAGATATCATCGGAGGAGAGGACGCCTGGACATATGATGATACATACTATATTTATTCGGGAAACATAGATTGTAAGGATGTTTCAAAGTATGAAAAGGCTGCTTTTAAGGTAAATAAATACAATATGATTTTGAATGCGGGACGAGAATTGGCAGCCAAGGTTGAGGTACATATAGATCAAACAGACTTGCAACAGTATGATTTTACCCTGTATCATGGATATAAGATCAAGTCAGTTAAAGATGATCACGGGCAAAATCTGACCTTTCACCAGAAGGGGGATTATGTTCAGGTGATAACAGGAGAACATAAGGTAAAAAAGATTATTTTTTTCTATGAAGGTTATAGTAAAAGGTATTATAGCAACAGTCAGGGGATGTTTCTCCCGGCTTATTTTGAATATTATCCGTTGCCAGGAAGGCGTCAGGTTTATATGGATGAATATTATTATACTGGTAATACAAAAGAAGGGCTAGATTATAATGTGGATTTCGAGGTGACCGTGCAAGGAGTACCAAACCTATATAGCAATCTGACAAAAGTAAATGGACGTTGGCGTGGTAATACAGACGGTGTAACTTTATTGGCCAGTCCATTTGCAAATGAAATAAAAAGTGGTGATAGCAGACTGATCTATTCCTCAATTCAATATTCGGAGAAGGAGCAAATAGAATTAGTTCAGTTGTTTCAACAATTTGTTCAAAAGTATTTTCAACAGGGAGATCATAAGCTAATAATGATTCCTCCAGAAATAAATGGGTATTTTGATTATTATGGCAGTGACCATCTTATGGGGGATATGTCCATGCTTTTTGCGGATTATGAAAGATTTATCAACGAAGGGGAGAGGTATCCATTTATTTCGGAAGAGGAATTGATGAATGAATTGAAACAGGTTGAATGATGCTGTGTTACAGGGGATATAAGGAGAGTGGTGCTATGGTTCAATTGATGGAACGAATATATTTACAATGTCGGGGGATGGGAATATTGTTTTGGATCCCATTGATTGGATATTATATCGTTGTGCCATCTGCAGGATGGATACTTGGCCAGAATCCATTGGAGGATCGTGAAATGCTCGAACGGGTTACAGAGGTGAGTTATCGTTTTATTCCTCTACTTTCTACCTGGTGGATGTTTTTGGTACATAAAGAATATATTGAAGGGGATGGAAAAGAAATTCTGTACCTGGGAAAAAGTATTTTGGGACTGACAATAGGTTTTTTCTTGCTCAATATAATCTGTTGTTTTCCTTCTGTTCTTATTTTTAATCGTCCTACGGAACAGGTTTTGGAGCTCTTTTTTCAATTGACAATCATTATGTTTTTAACATGTGGAATGGCGTATTTTTTAAATTTCAGCCTGAAAAACATTTCAGTTTCAGCGCTAGTAACAATGATATTTTGTACGCTGTCTGTGGTGCCGAGCGACCACCTTATCCAATATCAGTTTTTAAGTCTTCAGGGTAATGAATTGTGGCTGGAAGAAGGGGTTAAATTTATAATTTCTGGAGGAATCTTTTGGATTTTTGGTGCGATATGCTCAAGGCGATTTGAATAAGTCTCTTAATGCTCTGACAGAATATCCAGAACTTCATATAGAGAGGAATTATTAATGAAAAAAAGACTTTGTCGGCTGTTTCTAAATAAACAGAAAAAATATCTAATGTTATTTGCTGCTCTGCTTATCGTTTCGGGAATATACGTGAATTATCAGTTTATGACATATGCCTCCTTTTATTATAACTGGCAGTCGCTATTTACATTTGACGAAAACTGGTACTGGTATTCCGATGAAAGCAAGAAGCACAATGAAATTGAAGATTATCTTCTCACGGAACATGATGCCATCTCTGTGCATGAATACCGATGTGAGAATTATCGTTATGTGGACGGAGAAGAGGTTGGCTGGGATAAGGTGGATTATGGGGTCCTTTTCCAGGCGACGGATAAAGAAATTACAAATCTGCGGGAAAAGTTTACAGATTATATGAGAATCTTGTCTGTGCCGGACATCGTAAAAGAGAAGTGGAGGACTGTGTCCGAGAATGGAGCGGTGTCTGTTTTGGTTTTGGTAGTGATCTGGGGAATTACGATGTCAGGTGGTGTTTTTTGGTTCCGCAAGGCACTGGAGCAAAGCAGGGAGGAACAAGAATATCTTCTTTTTGTGGGGTTTTCACCTCGGGTGATCCGGGCATGTTATGGGAGATGTTTTTGGAGCTATTTTTTGCTGGCATTTTTTGTATCATTTGTGCCAAGGATACTTGCGGTATTTCCAGACATGTTTCATTACATATTTACGGACTTTGAATTTTGGCGTATATACCCCTGTATCCCCTGTGGGATGTTCCTGTTTTATTTCATTACATTTATCCTGCTATATCACTGGTCCAAAAAAATATGGAATAAAGAATATGGTGGGGAGGCACCAGAACAGGAAAAAAGACATAGATTTATCCGTGATCTTACCCTGGAGGATAATCTGATACTTATTCTGCTGGCACACGATTACTCTGAGAGAGCAGCAGAAAATCTGGTGGGGCGAATGGTGTCAGAGGAGAGGATCTCATTCTGTGCAAAACATAAAATGGAAACTTGTCCAGCAGAGGAAAAGCAAATATTTTTCCAGTTGCAGGATAAGCTGTTAGCTGACTCAATATAATGAACATCAGGAGTGTCTGAACAAAATAACGGACAAAACAGCAGCCAGTGCTTTTCAGCAGGCTTACGCAAAGAAAATGTCAGGTTCCACGGATTATATTTCGACGATTAGCAAGGCATACAGCACTGGGAAACCAGGAGCAACGACTTTTGAAGATATCCTCCAGCAGATGGCAGAGAAATGACTTTCCCTTTTGGAAATATTTTGACAAAAATACAAGTGCATCCTTAAACGATTGGATGCCAGAGGGGGCGAATCCGCCACAAACCCGTGGAGATCTGCAAAGGAATTACAGTCGTATCGGTTCTGGGCGGATTGCGGTTCTTATACCAGAGAGCCTGCAGAAGAAAAATGGACGCAGACCCTTCCTATGAAAGGCAGATCATGGCAAAGCTGCAGGAATGGAAGGAGGACTATGACCGCTGGGATAACACGGTGGTAGCAGGCTATGGTTGTAACGTTGCAGAACATCAGGCGGGAAAAAGCTATGTCTTTGACCTGGATGAAAATGGAGATGTGAGAAATTGTACTGTCACAGGTAGTGGTAAACTTACTGATCCTACAGAGGAAGAACAGCGGCAGTTTGAGGCAGAGCAGGCAAAGAAACGAAAGCGGCGTGTGAAATACATACGTATTTTAGAGGAGAGTGCTGAGAAGAGAAAATTACAGGAGCGGGAGAATCTACGTTTTTACCAGAGCCAGTTTGGAAAACAGGATTGTTTTATATCAAATTTTCAAAGAGGACAAAAATATGGCAATGATAAGATTACCGAATGATACAAATGATTATGATGTGGGTAGTTGTTTAAGGGGATAAATAGGATTGTCCGAATGTTTGAAGAGAGCCAATGGTTTTTATGGGGAAGTGCCATGAAATCTATTGGCTTTTTTTGTTTACGTGAAAAGAGAAATCGGGTAGAATGTATGTAGTGAAGACAAATGAGAATTCTTCGAAAAATTGGTGTTTACGGAGGTAATGATGATACTTAAAACAGACAGATTGTATCTGAGAGAGATGAATCAATTGGATTTCAATTCTTTGTGCAAAATCTTGCAAGATGAAGATACAATGTATGCATATGAGGGTGCATTCAATGACGAAGAAGTACATGAATGGCTTGATAGACAGATTGCTCGTTATGAAAAATGGAACTTTGGCTTATGGGCAGTAATTCTAAAAGAGACCGATGAGATGATAGGTCAGTGCGGGCTTACGATGCAACCGTGGAAAGAAACGGAAGTGCTTGAAATAGGTTATCTTTTCAATAGGTTATACTGGCATAATGGTTATGCGACAGAAGCGGCAGTAGCTTGTAAAAATTATGCTTTTGAAATATTAAAGGCAGATGAAGTTTGCTCTATCATTAGAGATACGAATGTTGCCTCACAAAATGTTGCTGTTAGAAATGGTATGACAAAAACAGATATTTGGACAAAACATTATCGCGGTATAGATATGCCGCATTATCGTTATGTTATACAGGTTTAACAACTTAACAACATATATCAAAACTTTTTTTCTGACTATATGCTACAATATTTGTGACAAGGGGGAAAAAGATTTGTTTGAGTGGAATGAGACCGTACAAAAAATGATCGACTGGATCGAAGCACATTTGACAGAAAATCCTTCTCTTTTAGAAATATCCAATCAGGTCGGATATTCACCATATTACTGTTCCAGTCGTTTTCATGAAATTGTAGGAATGACATGTAAGAGCTATATCGCCGGCAGACGGCTCGCCATGGCTGCCTTGGAGATTCGGGATACCGATACCCGCATCCTCGATGTCGCAATGAAATACGGATATTCCTCACAGGAAGCTCTGACGAGAGCTTTCATGAATGCGTTCGGATGTACACCGGCTGCATATCGGAAAAATCCCATTCCTATTGCTCTTTCCAACCTAAAGGTCGTTTTCTTCCCTGAACATTATGTGAATCAAGGAGGACCTACTATGAATCAAACATTATTGACAGAAGCACATGTTCGTGTGGAGCATATTCCTGCACATCAATATATCGGCATCTGGGATATTGAGGCTACCGATTACATGAATTTCTGGAACAGGCATGATTGTGACAGTATTTGTGGAACAATAGACAGTATGAGCCATGTTTCCCATCCGATTGTTACCTGTCATACGGCAGGATGGTTTTATGAAAATGGCAGGAAAGGATATTTCTATGGTTTTGGCGTACCAGAAGATTATCAAGGGGTTATTCCGGATGGGTTTGAAATTAGGAAAATTCCTGCAAGTGATTATCTTGTTTTCTTTCACCCGCCTTTTGATTATTTGAAGGACTGTGGCGAGGTAATGGGAAGAGTTGAAAGGCTGGCGTGGAATTTTGATCCCAAAACAGAGGGCTACGTGTGGAACGAGGAAAATTGCAATGATTACCAGCGCCATTATCCAGAAGTGATTGGCTATGAAGTACTGCGCCCTATACGAAAAGCAAAAAAATAATCTTTTCAAACAATGAAATTAAAAAAAGTCCCACCAAATTCAGGCACAAAAAAACGGTATATTGCGCTTCACAGATCAATAGGACTGCTCTTGAATATAAATAATAAAAACTTATGGGAAACATAAAGACCAGAGAGGGAAAAGCGGTATATTGCGCTTCACAGATCAATAGGACCGTTTTTTCCCTCTCTGGTCATGGGTTTCTTTATCTGATAGAAAAGTGCTCAATTTGCGGAGCAAAAGAATGGCTTTCGGCCATTCTTTTGAGGTGCGCGATTCTCAGCCGCACCTTATTTATTACACTTCAAAAAGCATATCCCCATAAGATGGTACGGGCCAGTCTTCTTTATCCACCAGCATTTCAAGCTCGTCGATGGGGGCTCTCAGTTCTTCCATTGCCGGGAATACGATATCTTTGTAGTATTCTGCCTGTGCCTTTCCTTCTTCCATGGAGCCTGCTTTCTCCGTTACGTCACCGAGGGCAATCAACGCCTTCTGGGATTTGGCTAGGAGTGCAGAGCAGTCCTTGAGGATCGAGGTCTGCACTGTGAGATCTGCCTCCGGACAGGCCTGCCGGATGCTGTTGATGGAGTCTGCCAGGCTTGTGGTGTATTTGATCACCGCTGGAATATACTGTTTGGTCGCCATATCAACCATCGCCTTGGCTTCAATGTTGATCGCCTTTGCATAGGCTTCGTAGTGAATCTCAGCGCGGGATTCCAACTCTGTTTTGGAAAGTACATTCTGGTTTTCAAACATCTCGATGGTCTTTGGCTCTATAAGGGAAGCGGTGGCATCTACCATGGTCCGCACATTGGGAAGACCACGCTTTTCTGCTTCGGCAACCCAGTCATCGGAATAGCCGTTTCCGTTGAAAATCACTTTCTGATGTTCTTTCAGTGTTTTCTGGATCAGAGCATCCACAGTTTTGTCAAAATCAGAAGCACCTTCCAGTTCGTCCGCCATTTTTTCCAGTACATCTGCCACAGAGGCATTTAAAACCGTGTTTGCGCCTGCGATGGACATAGAAGAAGCTACCATACGGAATTCAAATTTATTTCCGGTGAAAGCAAATGGTGAGGTACGGTTGCGGTCTGTGGCATCTTTTTTTACCGGAGGAATGGAGCTTACACCGATATTCATTTTTCCACCCTTTAAGCTGTGGTCGGCAGTACCGGTCTCAATGATCTGCTCCACAATGTCCTCCAGCTGTTCACCAAGGAAGATAGAAATGATCGCCGGTGGCGCTTCGTTGGCTCCCAGACGATGGTCGTTTCCAGGATTGGAGGCGGACATGCGCAGGAGAGCGGCATTTTCATCTACGGCAGCGATTACAGAGGCCAGGAACAGAAGAAACTGCTTGTTGTTATGAGGGGCAGAGCCGGGACTTAACAGGTTTTCTCCGGTGTTTGTCACGATGGACCAGTTGTTGTGTTTTCCGGAACCGTTTACGCCGGCAAAGGGTTTTTCATGAAGAAGACATTCCAGATTGTGTCTTCTTGCGACCTTTTTCATGACTTCCATAACAAGCTGGTTGTGGTCCGTCGCAATGTTGGCAGTGTCATAGATCGGCGCCATCTCATGCTGTGCCGGAGCAACCTCGTTGTGCTGAGTCTTGGAAAGAATTCCCAGTTTCCAGAGTTCTATGTTCAATTCATTCATAAAAGAAGCCTGACGTTCCCGGATGCTTCCGAAATAGTGGTCATCCAGTTCCTGACCTTTGGGGGGCATAGCGCCAAATAAGGTACGTCCGGTGAAGATCAGATCCTTTCTCTGAAGGTATTTATCCCTGTCGATCAGGAAATATTCCTGTTCTGCACCTACGGAGCAGGCGACATTTGTCACGTCCTCTTTGCCGAACAGCCGGAGGATACGGACTGCCTGTTTGCTGATAGCCTCCATTGAGCGCAGAAGAGGGGTCTTTTTATCCAGAGCCTCCCCGGTGTAGGAACAGAAGGCAGTAGGGATACAGAGTGTGACGCCGATGGCATCCTCACGCAGAAAAGTAGGAGATGTACAATCCCATGCGGTATAACCTCTTGCCTCGAAAGTTGCCCGGAGACCGCCGGAAGGGAAGGAAGAGGCGTCGGGCTCTCCTTTAATTAGTTCTTTTCCGTTAAATTCCAGAACTGCCCGGGAATCGGACTCTGCACTGATGAACGAGTCATGTTTTTCGGCGGTGACGCCGGTCATAGGCTGAAACCAGTGTGTATAGTGGGTGGCACCATTGGCAAGTGCCCATTCTTTCATGCCGTGGGCAACTACATTTGCCACCTCCGGGGTGAGTTCCTCACCATTTTCGATCGTCTTTTTTAAAGCCTGATACGTTTTTTTCGGAAGATATTCCTGCATTACTTCATCGTTAAAAACTTTCGTTCCAAATACGTCTGAGATTACGTTCGTTTCCATATTTTCCTCCATTCCGGCACAGTTGGAAGGGTGCCAAATCAATTTAGGGCCGCCGACCGGCAATACTTGTTAATCTTATTACGCAAATCCTCTATCCATTATACACAAAAAAAGCTTTTGCGCAATAAAAAGAAAAAAGGTGTCCTCAAAAAATGAGAACACCTTCGTTCTGTCTTAATACAAAAACATAATATCATGTTATGAAAAAAAAGTAAAGTCTTTTTTTCATTTTTAAAAATAAAGTTTACATGTGTGAAAGTTAATAAAAGAATGAATTGGTATTAAAAGGATAAAAACAAATGAACTATATCGTATACGATATCAGCGAAGGTTTGTTTTTCCACATCTTCCGATGGAAAGACAGGATAGCTTCCCAGAGGGGTACCGTTTACCAGGATCTGTACCTCGCCGATTGCTGTTCC
The DNA here is from genome assembly GCA_947369165.1 of uncultured Lachnoclostridium sp. Classification (GTDB taxonomy): domain Bacteria; phylum Bacillota; class Clostridia; order Lachnospirales; family Lachnospiraceae; genus Eubacterium_F. The sequence goes on along the minus strand of CANBKJ010000037.1, from coordinate 971 downwards.
CTGGCGGACAGGCGCCTGAATTTTTGACGGCAGAGAGTAATGGACGTCGATGGTATCTGCTGCACTGAGCAGAAAAGGCGGGATCTCTGGCTGGAGGATACCAATAGCATCCGCCTTTCCATTTTCTACAGATATAGAACAAGCGGATAAGTCCTTTATAGGGACACTCTGCTTAGAAAAATTTTCAAATCCCAGATTCATTAGTGCCTTTGTATCCGCCCATTTATAAGATTTATTGGGAGGCCATCCGCTTCCGAGGACACAGCTGACCAGAGTGAGGCCGTCCCTGCGGGCAGCTCCCACAAAGCAGTAGCCGGCTTTATTGGTAAAACCCGTCTTTATGCCGATGGCTCCTTTATAGGAAGTTAGAAAGGCATCGTGATTTGTAAGAGAAAAGCTGCCTTTGCCATTGGTCTCGCGGATTGTCCTCGAAGGTGTGCGGATGAGCTCTAAAAAGGTCTGGTTGTTACAGGCATAGGAAGCCAGGCGGCACATATCTGCGGGAGTGCTGGCATGACCCTCTGCATCAAGACCGTTGGGAGTTACAAAATTGGTCTGGCTCATGCCAAGTTCGGAAGCTTTCGCATTCATCATGGCGGCAAAGCCTTCCACACTGTCCCCGATGTGCTCTGCAATGGCGACAGCAGTGTCGTTGTGGGATTCCAGCATAAGGGAGTACAGCAGGTCCCCCAGAAGGAAGGTTTTGCCCTTTCCAGCGCCGAGGCGGACTTTTGGCATCGAGGCGGCCTTCGAGGAAAATGTGACGGGATCTTCCATATTACCGTTTTCCAGGGCGAGGATACAGGTCATGATCTTTGTGGTGCTCGCCATGGGAAGGGGGGAAGTCTCGCACTTTCCATATAAGATACGTCCGGAATCTGCGTCCATGACACAGGCGGCGGAAGCATACAGCCGGGGGGCAGGTGAAGAGGCTGTCTCTTATACACATCTGACGCTGCCGACGACGCAAC
>CANBKJ010000036.1 GCA_947369165.1 uncultured Lachnoclostridium sp. | reverse complement strand
AAATACAAAATCAGAAAAAAAGAGATTGATTTTTATATTTTATTCTTTGACGCTGCCTTCCTGCTAAATGAATTGAAAATCATCAGCAATTATGATATGATAAAAGTTAGACGTTGTAGATTATAAAAAATGCTTGTAAACGGGCAATGAGAGGAAGGTGCATATGAGAAGAGTAGCTTTTTTGACCAGTGGCGGAGACTGCCAGGCACTGAACGCAACGATGCGGGGAGTGGCAAAGACTCTTTATGAGGCGGATAAGGATGTGGAGATTCTGGGTATTTTAGAAGGGTACAAGGGTCTCATGTATGAAAAATACGTAAAAATGAAACCATCCGATTTCTCGGGTATTCTAACGGAAGGCGGGACGATTCTCGGATCTTCCAGACAGCCGTTTAAACATATGAGAAAGCCAGATGCCAATGGCATGGATAAGGTACTTGCTATGAAAAATACTTATCAAAAGCTAAAACTGGATTGTCTCGTTATATTGGGTGGCAATGGAACACAGAAAACGGCAAACCTTCTGCGGGAAGAAGGACTGAATGTTGTAGGACTGCCTAAGACCATTGACAACGATATCTGGGGTACGGATATGACCTTTGGTTTCCAGAGTGCAGTGGATATAGCCACAAACTGCATTGATTGTATTCATACTACGGCGTATTCTCATGGCAGGGTGTTTATTGTGGAAGTAATGGGACATAAGGTGGGTTGGCTCACGCTTCACGCCGGCATCGCAGGTGGGGCAGATGTGATCTTGATTCCAGAGATTCCCTATGACATTGATTCCGTTATATCAGCCATCGAAAAGAGAACAGAGGCGGGAAAACGATTTTCCATTCTCGCAGTGGCAGAGGGAGCTATTTCCAAAGAGGATGCTGCTCTTACCAAAAAAGAATATAAAGAGAAATTAAAGAATAATCCATATCCAAGTATTTCCTACAAAATTGGCGCGGAGATTCAGGAGCGGACAGGGCAGGAGATCCGGATTACGGTGCCGGGACATACCCAGCGTGGAGGAAGTCCATGTGCTTATGACAGGGTGATTTCCAGTCGGCTCGGAGCAGCGGCAGCAGATCTGATTCTTAAGGGAAAATATGGTTATATGGTAGGGTTCAAAGGAAATGAGATCGTTCCTGTGCCTCTGAGTGAGGTGGCGGGGAAATTGAAAATGGTAGATCCAGATTCATCCATCATTCAAGAAGCGAAAAATCTTGGTATCTGTTTTGGTGATTAAACAGACTGGAATAATGTGAGGAGGAGACAAGGCATGTCTTATCAGGCGCTGTACCGCAAATTCAGACCGGACAATTTTGAGGAGGTAAAGGGACAGGATCATATCGTAACTACTCTTAAGAACCAGATCCGATCCGACCATGTTGGACATGCCTATCTGTTCTGTGGAACCCGGGGAACCGGAAAGACAACGGTGGCAAAGATATTTGCCAGGGCAGTCAACTGTGAAAACCCTGGGGAAAAGGGACCCTGTGGCGAGTGTGATATGTGTCAGGCGATCGCGGCGGGAAATTCCATGAATGTGGTGGAGATGGATGCAGCATCCAATAATAAAGTAGATGATATCCGCCAGGTGATCGAAGAGGTTCAGTATTCTCCGGCACAGGGCAGGTATAAAGTATATATTATCGACGAAGTGCATATGCTTACCACAAGTGCATTTAATGCGCTCCTAAAGACATTGGAAGAGCCGCCCTCTTATCTAATCTTTATACTGGCGACGACGGAAGTTCATAAAATTCCCATGACTATTCTGTCCCGGTGCCAGAGATATGATTTTAAGAGGATTTCAGTGGAGACCATCGCAGCGAGACTGAGAGAGCTGTTGGATCAGGAGGGGATCGCAGCGGAGGAACGGGCTCTGACGTATATCGCCAAACTTGCTGACGGCGCCCTGCGAGACGGTCTGAGCCTTCTGGAGCAGTGCATCTCTTTTTATTTTGGTGAGGAACTGACATATGAAAAAGTCCTCAAAGTGCTGGGAGCTGTGGACAATGAGGTATATGCTTCCTTTACAGGAGCGCTGGCGGCGGGAAACGTGGCTGCGATGCTGCAGATCATCGACGAGATCATATCTGCGGGAAAGGATCTGGCACGGTTTTGTGACGAGTTGATCTGGTATATGAGAAATCTGATGATTGTAAAGAGCACAGAGCATCCGGAGGAAATCATAGATATGTCCCAGGAGAATCTGGACACCTTGACCCGGACGGCGAAGGAGCTGGAGCTGGATATGATCTTCCGCTACATCCGGATACTGTCTGAGGTGGAGAATCAGATGAAATACTCCGATCAAAAAAGAGTACTGTTTGAGGTGGCACTGATTCGGCTTAGCCGGCCAGAGATGGAGAAGGATTATGAATCCATCGTGAACCGGATTCATAATATAGAAGAGAAGCTGGAGAATGGGCCTGTGACAACACGGACAGAACAGAACTTACAACCAGCATCTGACAAAGAAGTGGTTGAAGTCCCTCCAAAGCAGATTATGGAGAGCGCGGTTCCGGGCGAGGTGAAATCTCTGGCGGGAAACTGGCACCAGGTGCTGAATCAGCTGGACCCGGTCAGCAAGAATATGCTGAATCATGTGACTTTGACAGTGGATGAGGCCGGCGCGTTGGTAATTGCCTTTTCAGAAGATACAGCATATGCGTATTTCTCGGGAGAAGGGGACCAAAAAGAGAAGCTGTGTCATGTGGCAGAGGAACTTATCGGAAAGAAGATAAACATTGAATTTCGTCTGGTGGCAGATCAGAGAGAATACGACGCGCTTCCTGAATTAAGGGGGCTGTTTGCGGACAGTGATATTGAGATTGAGTCTATGGACTAAAAAATAACTGATATAAAATTGAAAGGAAGAAAACAATGGCAAGACGTGGTGGATTCCAGGGGGGAATGCCTGGAAATATGAACAATCTTATGAAGCAGGCGCAGAAAATGCAGCGCCAGATGGAAGAACAGCAGAAAGAAATGGAAGATAAAGAATTTGAAGCGACTGCCGGTGGTGGCGCCGTGACTGTAAAGGTCTCCGGAAAAAAGGAGGTTCTTTCTGTGAAACTCTCGGAGGAGGTTGTGGATCCAGATGATATTGAGATGCTGGAAGATTTGATCGTGGCAGCCACCAATGAGGCTCTGCGTAAGATGGAAGCAGATAATGCAAAGGCGATGGAAGCACTTACTGGCGGTCTGAATTTGGGCGGAGGATTTCCATTCTGATGAATTACTACTCGGAGTCAATCAATCAGCTGATTGAAGAATTGGCGCAGCTGCCAAGTATAGGTGCGAAATCGGCGCAGCGTCTCGCTTTTCATATCATAAACATGCCGGAGGAACGGGCCGAGAGACTTTCTTCTGTCATTCTCACAGCGAAAAAAAATGTACGGTATTGTAAAGAGTGTTTTACCCTGACTGACAGTGAAATCTGTCCTATCTGTGCAAATCCCAAGCGGGATAAGAAGACCATTATGGTGGTAGAGGATACGAGAGATCTTATCGCTTATGAAAAGACCGGGCAGTATGAGGGGGTATATCATGTGCTTCACGGAGCCATCAATCCGACGTTGGGGGTGACACCGGCAGACATCCGCCTAAAGGAACTGATGCAGCGCCTTCAGACGGATGTGGATGAAGTTATCATCGCCACCAATTCATCTTTGGAAGGAGAGGCTACGGCGATGTATATCAGTAAGCTTTTGAAGCCGGCTGGTATCAAGGTGACCCGGATTGCCAGCGGAGTGCCGGTGGGCGGTGATTTGGAATATATTGACGAAGTGACATTATTCCGCGCGCTGCAGGGCAGGACTGAGCTTTGAATGGCTTGAGGAGGACGAGGCGTATTCCCGGATGAGACTGCGGTTCAGTCCTCGGTAGATAAAATCTGCCAGGCGCATGACCAGATTCAGTCTGGTTGTCTGCAGAAGCATCTGTCCCCCAAACCCTGACAGGTTGACGATGCCAGTGATAAACAGATCCCCCACAGAGGGAAGCTCTTTGGAGACTCCCACGCCAGGGGCGAGAGATCCCTCCCCCACAGTGATGTAACCGACGTGCTCTGCGATGCCAAGAGAGGCATCAACGGCGATGATCACGGGGTTTCTATGATTTTTTCTTATAAATTCAAGAGCATCTTCCAGATTTTTGGCATGGACTGGGTTTTCCAGAGTGCCATAAAGATGGAAGTTTTTTTGGTGCATAGCAAGAAAATGTCCGACGATAGGTCCCAGCGAATCTCCGGTTGCCCGGTCGGAGCCGATACATACAATTACAGTTTCTCTATTTGAAATATCATGTTTTCTCATTAAAATAGATAAAGTTCTAGAAAATTCACTTAATGCGTGCCGGTCGGCAGGATTAAAATAATAAATCATTTGCGTACTCCCTTTCTAAATGGACATGCCGCTATGACGGCACTACCATGATAACTGCTTATCTAAGAAAAGTATTGGCAGATAAACGAAAAATACTCATGAAAAATAAAAAATCTGATTTTCTTTTCAGAATGCGACAAAAATTTTATTTTCCTTGTTTTATAATGAGAGCAAAACGAATAAAACGGAGGGAAATCATGGACTGGAAAGCACCAAAAAGCGTACGTCAGATAGGTGATACAAAAGGGAAGACGAAGATATATGTAGAGGACTATGTAATGTCTTTTGCCAGAAGGATGTCTAAGGAGAGAAAAGGTACAGAGTTGGGCGGTGTGCTTCTGGGACATCGTTTTTATCATGCCAGAGAAAAGGTTTTTCTGATATCAGGAATGGTCTCCATCAAGGACTTTCATAAGCGGGATAGTGATACATTCTCACAGGAAATGTGGACAGGCATCTATACGGATATCAAAGAGAATTTCACAGATCTGGACATCGTGGGCTGGTACTACTCCGGAAAAGGACAGAGCAGGGATGGAATGGACAGACTTCTGGAGATACATCGGCGGAATTTTTCGGAGGGGGATAAGCTGCTATATATATATGAAGAAAATGGGGCGGGAGACGACTTCTACCTCTATGAAAACAGTAGCTTTTGCCGCCAGGAGGGATACTACATATATTATGAAAAAAATCCGGAGATGCGCAGTTATATGATGGAGGAAGCAAATCGGTTCGTGCATATTGTGGAGCAGGAGGATGACCGGGTGCTTCGGAATATCCGGGGAGTTCTCCGGGAAAATGAGGAAAAGAAAAAGCAAGAAGATGGAAAATGGACCTATGGACTGGCAGCGATGGTGGTTGTGCTGGGACTGGCGCTGGGAGTGGTAGCATGGGGAAATAAAAACGGTCTTACCGAATTAAAAAATCAGATCACGGGACTTCAAACCGCTGTGCTGGGGGGGAGAGATAAGGATAAAAAGACGACAGTAGAGACCATCGGCAGCGGTGTAGTCAGTGGCAATGCGGTAGCAGGGACGAGCAGTGCTGCGGTTTCTGGAACGGCCGCTGTTCCAGAGGTGCCAGCAGCGGCAGTCACCCAGGGAGGTATAGAAGGAGGCCAGCCGCCGCAATAGCCGTATATGGTAGAATCCGATTGAAAAAAAAGATTTCATATGGTATACTGTCGAATAGATGATGTTTTGGATATCGGGAACGGGGTGAAGCTGGCAGATGTATGATTTTTCAGAGAAGGATTTTGATGATGAGAGAAAGAAAAAAAAGAGACGCCGGTTCCGGGTGCTGGTTATTTGCATAGGGGCGGCGCTGGTTATAGGAATTTCGGCGATCGTTGCCGTATCTTATTATTACATGAACCGATCTTTTTCTGGTTATGATGTGGTGAGTGAGGCTGCCAGGGCGGACAGTAACAATGTGACCTACCGTTCCTTTCAAAATAAACTTTTGAAGTACAGTCGTGATGGGATCTCCCTTCTCGATGGAAGTGGAAAGACATTGTGGAACGGCGGATATGAGATGGAAAATCCCATGGTAGATATATGTGGTGATTATGTGGCTGTGGCGGATATCGGCGCCAAGAAATTTTATGTGTACAATGGCAGGGATCCAGGTGTGGATATGGAGATGGCTTTTCCCATTGGGCGTCTGAAGGTAGCTGCCAATGGAAAGGTGGCGGTGCTGCTCCACGATGAGGATTCGGATGTAATCAATATATACGATCCCTATAATACGGTAGAGCCATTAATGGTAGAGGTGCCCACTAATGTGACGGATAATGGCTATCCACTGGATTTTGACATTTCTCCAGATGGTGACAGCCTGGTGGCTGCCTATATGCTTGCAGACGGGGGCATGGAAAATAAAGTCTGTTTTTACAATTTTACAGAAGTCGGTCAGGACCAGAATACTCTTGTAGGTGGAAAATCTTTTGAAAAAAATATGATATCCTGTATCAAATTTATCGCAGAGGATGAGGTGGCCATCTTTTATGAAAATGGATTTTCCTTTTTTGAAAATATGAAAAAGCCGGAGATGGTATTTGAAAAAAACTTTGATAAAGACATCAAAAGCCTGGCATACGATGAAGATCATATTTTAGTGATTACGGGAAATGCCGGAAGCACAGAAGACCAGTTTGCACATCTGTTTTCTTTTCGGGGGAAGGAAGAGATGTCAGAAAAGATTGGCTATAAATATACGAATATTATAATGGCAGATCAGGAAATTATTTTCACAGATGATCAGAACTGTCATATATTGAGGAAGAATGGAAAAGAAAAATTTTCCTTTGATTTTGGAAAAAAATATGAATACTTTTTTCCTGCGCAGAGAGACAATCAGTACTTTCTTCTGGATGGCACAACGATCAAGAAGATAAAAATCGTCTGATCGCTGCGGGGAAATGAAAGGAGAAAGGGCATATGTCAGGAGAATTGCAGGGACGGGTGCTGGAAATATTTTTATTAGTGGTCATACTTTGCTGTATTTTGATCGGAGCCAAACATGGATTGCTTCTCAGCCTGTACCATGTGATTAAAAATCTGCTTATTATCGCCGCGACCATCGGTATTGCACCGGTTGTTGCGAAGCGGCTTCCCGATACGCTTACAGCGAGGGAAGGGATTGGATATATTATAGCGCTTTTGGTGGCCATTATCGTATTCAATATCATTGGCCATTTGCTACAGATTATTGGTGATATACCTATACTTGGGGGGGTGAACAAGTTGGGGGGAGCGCTATTTGGTATTGTCACAGGATTTTTTGTTGTTTGGAGTATATTGGCGCTCCTGGGGGTATTACAAGAATATGAATGGGTTGGAGAGATTGTCAAGGCAGCCAGAAGCAGTGACAGAGTGATGTGGTTTCAGAACTGCAACCCGATACCAAATTTTTTGAAACAGTTTGATTTCCCAATGATATAATGGAAATTTCATCATAAATCTAAAAAACACCCTTGACAAACGCGTGCAAGGGTGTTATCTTTAATTTAGTCAATGATTAGCACTCGATATTGTTGAGTGCTAACAAAGGAAGTGATTACATGGTATTGGATGAGCGGAAGCAGAAGATTCTGGAAGCGATCATCCATAATTACATGGAGAGCGGGGAGCCGGTCGGTTCACGTACTGTTTCCAAGTATACGGATCTGAATCTGAGTTCCGCGACGATCCGGAATGAGATGGCAGATCTGGAGGAAATGGGATATATTCTCCAGCCCCATACTTCTGCAGGAAGGATTCCTTCAGACAAAGCATATCGTCTGTATGTAGACACAGTTCTGAAAAATAAAGAAAAAGAAGTAGACGATATGAAGGGAGTGCTGATCGAGAAGGCGGATAAGATTGATCTGCTTTTGAAACAGGTGGCGAAGCTGCTTGCTGAGAATACGAATTATACCACCATGGTTTCCAAACCGAGATATGAGCATAAGAAGATTAAGTTTATTCAGCTGAATCAGATATCTGACGTACAGCTTCTTGTCATTGTTGTTCTGGATAATAACCATGTAAATAACAAGTTTATTGATCTGACATACCCGATTGACGATAATATTGTCTCACAGTTGAATTTCCTGATAAATGCAGCCTTAAATGGTCTGGATGTGACAGAGATCAACCTGTCGATCATGCAGGACATCAAAGAGAAGGCTGGAGAATACGGGGACCTTGCTTCTAGTATTCTTGACTGCATTGGAGAGGCGTTGAAGGATGAGGAAACATCGGAGATCTATACATCCGGTGCTACCAATATTTTAAAATATCCAGAACTCAGTGATAAAGAGAAGATGGTAGAATTATTATCCACCTTTGAGGAGAAACAGAGACTGGAAGCGTGGGTCAACGATGAGGCAGATCCAGAAGAACATGGGATCCAGGTATATATTGGTGATGAATCGCCAGTGGAAGCCATGAAAAACTGTTCTGTGGTGACTGCTACTTATAAGATCAAAGAAGGCGTTTATGGAAAGATAGGAATCGTTGGACCGAAACGTATGGATTATGAGAAGGTGGTCGGGACTCTGGAGAACTGTATGCAGCAGTTGGATGATATTTTTAAATCCAAGGAATGATGATAGATGGAAAGGCGGTAGAGAACGTGGAAGAAGAAAAGGTAAACGAGAAGATAGACAACGAGAACGAAACGGAGGAGATCGCTGCGGAAGAAAAGGCAGAGGATATCCATGAAGAAGAGAAAATAACTTCTGGTGAAGAAACAGTGCCGGAATCAGAGGAGAAAAAGGATTCCAAGGCAGCAGCAAAAGAAAAAAAGAAAAAAAGAAAAGATAAAAAAGATGAAAAAATCGAGGAATTAAATGATCGACTTCTGCGCAATATGGCAGAATTTGAGAATTTTAGGAACCGCTCAGAAAAGGAAAAAACATTGATGTTTGAGATCGGTGCCAAGTCTGTGGTTGAAAAAATTCTTCCAGTGGTGGATAATTTTGAACGAGGTCTGGGGGCAGTTACGGAAGAAGAAAAAGAGAATGCCTTTGTCAAAGGTATGGAAGCGGTATATAAGCAGTTTTCCACGGTGCTTGAAGAGATTGGGGTTGTCCCCATCGAAGCAGTGGGAAAAGAATTTGATCCCAATTTACACAATGCGGTGATGCATGATGAGGATGATTCCATGGAAGCCAACATTATCTCTGAAGAATTCCAGAAGGGATATATGTACAAGGAGAGTGTGGTAAGACATTCCATGGTCAAGGTGGTTAATTAGGTCACATTGAAAAGCGTTATTTTGTATCATTCATATAAATTTTAAGAAATAAAAGGAGAGATTATCATGAGTAAGATTATCGGTATTGACTTAGGTACAACCAACAGCTGTGTTGCAGTGATGGAAGGTGGTAAACCTGTAGTAATCGCCAATGCAGAGGGCGCCAGGACCACACCGTCTGTTGTGGCATTTACAAAGAATGGAGAGCGTCTGATCGGTGAGCCGGCAAAACGTCAGGCAGTTACCAATGCAGACAATACCATTTCTTCTATTAAAAGACATATGGGTACGGATTACCGTGCAGTAGTTGACGATAAGAAATATTCTCCGCAGGAAATATCCGCTATGATTCTCCAGAAATTAAAATCTGATGCTGAGAATTATCTGGGGGGAGAAAAGGTAACAGAGGCAGTGATCACGGTTCCGGCATATTTTAATGATGCACAGCGTCAGGCGACAAAAGATGCAGGAAAGATTGCTGGCCTTGATGTTAAACGTATCATCAATGAGCCGACAGCAGCGGCTCTTGCCTATGGACTTGACAACGAGGGAGAGCAGAAGATCATGGTATACGACCTGGGTGGAGGTACCTTTGACGTATCCATTATCGAGATCGGTGACGGAGTTATCGAAGTATTGTCTACATCCGGGGACAACCGTCTCGGTGGTGATGATTTTGATAATAAGCTCTGCGATTATATGGTAAATGAGTTTAAGAATACAGAAGGAATTGATCTCTCTGGCGATAAGATGGCGATGCAGCGTCTGAAAGAGGCAGCAGAGAAGGCGAAAAAAGAACTTTCTGCGGCTACTACCACCAACATCAATCTTCCGTTTATTACCGCTACAGCTGAGGGGCCGAAGCACTTTGATATGAACCTCACTCGTGCCAAATTTGACGAGCTGACCGCAGATCTTGTGGAGAGAACAGCAACACCTGTAACCAATGCGTTGAAGGATGCAGGAATTAATGCTTCTGAGCTTGGTAAAGTGCTCCTGGTAGGTGGTTCTACTCGAATTCCAGCAGTACAGGATAAGGTGAAACAGCTCACAGGCCATGAGCCGAATAAATCTCTGAACCCAGATGAGTGTGTGGCATTGGGAGCTTCCATTCAGGGTGGTAAACTGGCAGGAGATACCGGTGCCGGAGATATCCTTCTTCTGGACGTAACACCGCTTTCACTGGCGATCGAGACCATGGGTGGAGTGGCTACAAAGCTCATCGAGAGAAATACAACGATTCCTACGAAGAAAAGTCAGATCTTCTCCACCGCGGCAGATAATCAGACAGCAGTTGATATCAATGTGGTACAGGGAGAGAGACAGTTTGCCAGAGACAATAAATCACTGGGGCAGTTTAGATTGGATGGAATTCCACCAGCTATGCGTGGAGTACCTCAGATCGAAGTTACTTTTGATATCGATGCCAATGGTATCGTAAATGTATCCGCAAAGGACTTGGGAACAGGAAAAGAACAGCACATCACCATTACAGCGGGTTCCAACTTATCTGATGATGAGATTGATAAGGCCGTGAAAGAAGCTGCGGAGTTTGAAGCTCAGGATAAGAAGCGCAAGGAAGGTATTGATGTGCGCAATGAGGCGGATAGTATGGTATTCCAGACCGAGAAGGCGTTGAATGATGTTGGAGAAGGTGTGGATGCTGCAGAAAAGGAAAAGGTTCAGGAAGAGATTGGTAAGGTAAAGGCGATCCTTGAGAGGACGCAGGCAGAATCCATGTCGGATGCAGAAATCGATGAGCTGAAGGCAGCTAAGGAATCACTGATGAACAGCGCACAGCAAGTGTTTGCAAAGGTTTATGAGCAGGCACAGCAGGCAGCAGGCGGAGCTCAGGGTGCAGGACCTGATATGGGAGCTGCTACTGGTGCAGGACAGCCGGATAACGGCGGAGACGACGTTGTAGACGGCGATTTTAGAGAACTGTAAAATTGGGCTGTTAATATGGAACTGGGGCTCGTGCTGTTGTATTGGCACGAGTCAAAGTTCTTTGTTTTGGAGGAGAGAAAATGGCTGAGAAACGTGATTACTATGAAGTGCTGGGCGTCGACCGGAATGCTGGCGACAGTGAATTAAAAAGCGCTTATCGTAAGCTGGCGAAAAAATATCATCCTGATACAAATCCAGGGAATGCCGAGGCGGAGGCAAAGTTTAAGGAGGCTTCGGAGGCGTATGCGGTACTGAGTGATTCCGAAAAAAGAAGGCAGTATGATCAGTTTGGACACGCGGCATTTGAAAATGGCGGAGGAGCTGGCGGATTTGACTTTTCTGGTATGGATATGGGAGATATTTTTGGGGATATCTTTGGAGATTTTTTTGGCGGTGGAAGGCGTCGTGATCCCAATGCACCTACCAGGGGAGCCAATCTTCGTGCTCAGGTAAGGATTACTCTGGAGGAAGCCTGTTTTGGTGTGGATAAGGAACTGGAGCTGAATTTAAAAGATGAGTGCAGTACATGTCATGGAACAGGGGCTAAACCAGGGACTACGCCGGAGACCTGTGCTACCTGTGGTGGTAAGGGACAGGTGGTTACAACGCAGAAATCCCTGTTTGGAATGGTACAAAATGTGACAACATGCCCTCATTGTCATGGTTCTGGAAAGGTGATCAAAGATAAATGTGGAGAATGCCATGGAACCGGTTATACATCAAGCCGCAAAAAGATTCAGGTATCGATACCGGCAGGAATCGATCATGGCCAGAGCGTCCGTATCCGCGGGAAGGGAGAGCCTGGAACCAATGGTGGTGCAAGAGGAGATTTGCTGGTAGAAGTATTTGTAGAGCGCAATGCAGACTTTGAGAGACGTGATTATGATATTTTTTCTACTGTTAAGATATCTTATCCTAAGGCGGTGCTGGGAGGAGAGATCGTAGTAAAAACCATTGATGGTGAAGTGGCTTATACTGTCAAAGCAGGAACTCAGAATGGAACGAGAGTAAGGTTGAGAGGCAAAGGAGTTCCTTCTCTCAGAAACAAAAAGCTTCGAGGAAATCACTATGTAGATATTGTGGTTGATGTTCCCACAACGGTAAGCAAGGAGCAGAAGAAGCTTTTACAGCAGCTGGAAGACAGCTTCAATGAAAAGGATGGGAAAAAGCATAAGAGACGTTGAATACGTCGATGAGATAAATATGGTGGTATGTAAACCGTGTATCTGTTATGAGGGATCAGCAGATACGCGGTTTTTTATATCTATCAAGAAGGTGTAAAGACTGTAACAATTACGCAGCACAGAGTGTTTGGGAACATAATTATATAAAAAAACAGACATCTTCCAAAGAAGATGTCTGTTAAAAACTCAATCATAACAAATTATGCTACAGTAAATTTCGCTTTCAATACTGTAATTTCATCACCTGTCTGATATGGACAATTGTCTTTCAGGTTCGGGATGTAGAACATAATTGGGTAGTTGATGTTGGTATCAGGATCTTTGTCGCCGTTCATAGCGTTCTTAGGAATGGTGTAGCTAAAGTTGTATGTATAGGTCTTACCTTTCTTAATCTTACCTTCTTTAACTACGGCGCCTTTATGTGACTTGTTCTTCTTTACAGAAGCAAGGCTCCATTTCTGATTTGCTTTCTTTGCGATCTGAGCACGAAGCTTAGAGTCAATTACATGGTAAGCAAATGGATAAGAAGCAGCTCCACCAGATGTATAGTTGAAGCAGAATCCGAGCTCAGCAAGGTCATTCTTACCAGAGTTCTTAACTGTTACAGAGATATTGATTTTCTTTCCTCTAAAGTCTTTTCCGCCGTTTGCTGGATCATAGAATACAGCGCGGCAGAGCCACATGCTGAAGCTGTCATACTTAAATGTGCTGTAAGGACATTTTACTGGTGCTGCAAAAGATTCACCGGTCTCAGAATTGGATCCAGTCTCCTTTGCAAGATCATAAATAACAGTACCAGATTTAGCTGCTTTAACGGTTACTTTACAATTAAGTTTTTTACTTCCCACTTTAGCTGTAATTGTACAGCTTCCTGCTCCTGTTGCTGTTACAGTAGCAGATTTCCCTTTTCCTTTAACACTAGCTACCTGCTTATTGCTGGTTGACCATTTTGCTTTAGCGCCTGCTGAAAGTTTAGCATCTTTTCCACCTACTGTAAGAGTAAGTTTCTTCTTGTTCAACTTAGCAGCTGCGGAAGCTTCCGGTGCAGAAACGCTTGCGCAGGATACAGCCACTGCCATAATCAATGTTCCTGCTACGATTTTCTTTGAAACTTTTGAGAACATAAACATTCTTCCTCCTTTTTATTTTGCTTCCATATTTGTGAAAAATCACTAATAGGCAAAGCGATATTGTGAAGACATTATAACATTTTCATAAAGGGAATGCAAGTACTAATGGAAAATTAATATGGGAATTTTTACTTCTTTTTATGGAATATGTGCTTCTTTTTTCCCTTATTTTTTTCGTTCACTTTAGCTACGGCAGCTTCTTGTCTCGCCTTCTGAAAATTTCGTATCGTCTCGTCCAGCTGTTTGAACCGGGCCTCTTCTGACTCTTCACGCTGTCTGACCAGATAGTCAATTTCCTTGCGCACATCCTCAGAAACCCTTGAGCTGATATGATCGCCAAGCTCTCTTGAATTTTCACTCATGGCATCTTTTATGATATTAGTAAGTATAGACTTAAATTGTGTCATTTTGTCGCCATGTTGTGCAGCTTCATTTGTTTTTATTCCGCTTTGTCCGGAGGGACTGACTGCTGTGTCAGAGACTTGTCCCGAAGATGGAATCTGGCTTTTGATATCTTTGAGTGAGATATGATTTGCCTTGAGATTTTGTATGGATTTAAAGATTTTCAGGTCGTCGTCTGTATATATGCGGTGTCCCATGGAGTTGCGTGTAATGTTAAGGCAAAGCTCGTCCTCCCAGTAGCGTAATACATGGGGTTCCACGTTCATGAGCTTGGCGGCTTCCGATATGGAGTAGCATAACTGTACTGGTTCTTTCATAAAATAAAATCAGTCCTTTCCTTAATGTTCTATTTAAGTATAGCATTAAGGATAAGGACTTCAAGTAGTGGTCCGCATATTTTGCGAGATTCGTCCGACGGCTTTCGCCCCGATGTGACAAAATAGGAAAAAAACCAGCTAATTTGTCTCCAGATTGGCAAATTTCGTGTATTCTGCCAGCCATTTCAGTTTGATGGTGCAGGTGGGACCGTTTCGTTGTTTTCCAATGATGATCTCCGTCACACCTTTTTCTTCCGAATCCTTGTGATAATATTCATCCCGATAAATAAACATAACGACGTCGGCATCCTGTTCGATGGCGCCGGACTCACGGAGATCGGAAAGCATGGGTCGTTTGTCTTCCCGGCTCTCTACTGCCCGGCTCAACTGGGAGAGGGCGATAACTGGACAGTCAATCTCCCTTGCCAGTGCCTTGAGGGAGCGGGAAATATCGGAGATCTCCTGTTGACGGGATTCATTTTTCCGGCTTCCTGAGCCTGACATCAGTTGCAAGTAGTCGATAATCACCAATCCGAGATTGTTTTCGAGCTTAAGCTTTCGGCATTTTGAACGTAGCTGTGCAATACTGATGCCAGGTGTATCGTCGATAACAAGAGGGGATTCTCCAAGAAGAATCGTACTTTCTGTAAGCTTTCCCCACTCATCATCTGCCAGGTTTCCCACACGGATGTGCTGGGAGTCTACCTTTGAGTTCATGGAGATCAGTCTTTTTGCCAGCTGGACTCTTGACATCTCCAGGCTGAAAATAGCTGTGGAAACGTTGTTTTTTATGGCTACGGTCTCTGCGATATTTAGGACAAATGCTGTTTTACCCATGGAAGGACGGGCGGCGATTAGAATTAAATCGGATTTTTGCAGTCCCGCAGTTCTGGCATCCAGATCATAAAAGCCTGTGGATATGCCAGTTACAGCCCCCACCGTTTTGGCAGCATTCTGGATGCTTTCAAGAGTCTCCAACGCCACCTGGCGAATGGGTACAAAATCACTGGTAGAGCGATTCTGTACCACGTCGAAAATTTGTTTTTCTGTCTGTTCGAGAAGTTGATCCAGGTTTTCAGTATCCTGATAACATTCATTAGTGATGGATTCGGATACCCGTATCAGCCTTCTGAGCACGGCTTTTTCTTTTACGATATCTGCATAAAACTTGATATTGGCAGAGGTAGGAACAGAGGAAATAATGCCACTGATAAACTCTACACTGCATAACTCAGCTGGAACTTCCTGCTCCTTCAATTTATTCTGAAGAGTAACCAGGTCTGCCGGTTTGCCTTCCTGATACAGAGTGATCATGGCATGATACAGTGTTTTGAATTGAGGATTATAGAAATCCTCATCCACTAAAATCTCAGAGGCAGTGATGATGGCCTCCTGATCTAAAAGCATGGCTCCGATCACAGATTGTTCTGCTTCTGTGCTGTGGGGAAGGATTCGTTTGATCATTTGTTCTTCCATGCTGGTCTCATTTCTCTTTTACAATTACTTTTAATTCTGCTGTTACTTTCGGATGCAGCTTTACCGGAACCGTAAATCTGCCCACGTTTTTGATCGGTTCTGCAAGATGCATTTTCTTTTTATCCAGATCATAGCCAAGCTGCTCCTTTGCGGCAGCAGAAATTTCTTTCGTGGAGACAGAACCGAAAGCACGTCCGTTAGAACCAGCCTTGATAGAAAGGGTTACCGATTTACCGGAAAGTTCTCCGGCAAGTATTTTTGCCTTTTCCAGGTTCTCAGCAGCGATTTTTTCATCGTTCTGCTTCTGGAGTTTCAGATCATTGAGTGCCTTTGGAGTGGCTTCCAGACCAAGATTTTTCTTGAAAATAAAGTTTCTGGCATAGCCGTCGCTTACATTTACAACTTCACCTTTTTTTCCAAGGGATTTTACATCTTCTAAAAGTATTACTTTCATTGGAGTTCACCTTCTTCTTTCATTTTAGTCAGTATATCTCGGATCACGGTCCGGCCCTCTTGAAGGGTACGTCCCTCCAACTGTGCACCGGCGCTGGTGATATGCCCGCCGCCACCTAGCTTCTCCATGACGACTTGTACATTAAGTTCGTCGATGGATCGGGCACTGATATATATTTTTCCTTCAAATTCTGTCAGGACAAAAGAAGCCTTGATACCGTCGATATCGAGAAGTTCGTTGGCGATTTTTGCCCCGACGATCGTTGGAGATTCACACTGGTTTGCATTACAGAGCGCAATGGCATAGCTTTTCATGAATATTTCTGTGTTCTGGATCGCCTCTGCTTTCACCTTATATTCATCCAGATCGGCGCGGAAAAGTTTACGGATCCTCGTGATATCTGCCCCAGAACGGCGCAGGAATGCCACCGCTTCAAAAGTCCTCACACCAGGTTTGTTCATGAAATTATTTGTGTCCACCATGATACCTGAATACAATACATCGGCTTCGTAAGATTTGAGCCGCACTTCTTCCCCTACATACTGTAGGATTTCTGCCACCATTTCACAGGTTGAGGAGGCGAAGGGTTCTACATAGGACAGGGTAGGGTTTTCAAAGGATTCGCCTGCCTGACGATGGTGGTCGAAAACCACCAGGGAAGAGGCGAGATGTACCAGTTCTGGCTCGTCTGTGTAGGATGGAACATTTACGTCTACGATTACCAGAAGAGTTCCGCTGGTCATCAGTCCTTTGGCGCTGTCTCCGGTAATAAACAGATCGTCATCGTAATCTCCATTTTTCATCAGCATTGAGAGGACAGGACGCAGAGAGGAGGTTACTTTATTTGTAATGATATGAGCTTTTTTTCCAAGTGCATTGGCGATTCGGTAAATACCGATGGCGCTTCCTATAGCGTCCACGTCCGGCAGCTGATGTCCCATAATGATGACCTGCTCCGCCGCTTCGATGGATTCCCGGAGAGCATGTGCTTTGACCCTCGCCTTGACCCGGGTATTTTTTTCCTTCTGGATACTTTTGCCGCCATAATAGAGAATATTATCCTTTGTCTTTATCACAACCTGATCCCCGCCTCTGGCAAGAGCCAGGTCAATGGCGCTGCGGGAGTATTCCTGGCGCTTCTTGTAGGTGTCCGCCTGAATGCCGATTCCCATGCTTATGGTGATGGATACGTCATCTCCCACATTTACGTTCCGGATCTCATCCAAAAGAGAGAATTTATCATTTTGAAGCTCTGACAGGTATTTGTGGCGGAAGAGGAAAATATATTTGTCCTTTTCCAGTTTTTTCGTAATGGCATCGATCCGCAGCATATATTTATTGATCTTACGGTCGATCAGTGCCACCAAAAGGGCACGGCGGACTTCATCCACCGGCTCCAGGGATTCATCGTAGTTATCAATATACAGCAGACCCACATCCAGTCGCTGTTCGTTATTTTCTTTCATGTAACGGATGATCTCAGTTTCGTCAAAAATATAAAACACAAAAAAATTGTCTCCCAGCCCCATGGTAGCGGCATCTTCTGCAATATTTTTTGTGGTGTCAGCCACATTTACTTTCTGGATCACCGCCTTAAAATATTCATTTTCTGTATGAAAGTGAATCTCTGAGTTTTCTGTGGTACTTTTTGGAAAGGTGTCAACGGTGAGATTTGAGATCACAGAATCTATCGAAAATCGTTTTTTTGCACCCTCCGGGTAAAAAGTAGAAAGAAAACGTTTGTTGCACCAGAGACAGGAACCAGTCCAGTCTGTGATCACAAGGGGAATCGCCAGATCGCCTGCCAACCGCTCAGCGGTCTGATTAAAACGAACGGCGTACTGTACGATGTCCCGAAGAAGCTCCCGGCGTTTAAAGTAAAATAGCAAGAATGCTAATATAATATAAAGAAGAACATATCCGGTCATCAGAGCACCGGCTTTTATGCTCATCGTATAGATATGAATGTTCATGGCAAGCAGCAGTGGTGAAAGAAGCAGCGGCCATCTCAGGTAGGAACGTAATGTCCCCTGAATTCTATTTCCCTTCAATCCTTTCCCTCCATTCCCAAATCTGGCTATATAAAGT
The DNA here is from genome assembly GCA_947369165.1 of uncultured Lachnoclostridium sp. GTDB lineage: Bacteria > Bacillota > Clostridia > Lachnospirales > Lachnospiraceae > Eubacterium_F. Next base: position 10,983 of record CANBKJ010000036.1, on the reverse strand, counting down.
CATTATACCATCATTTAAAGGAAAAGGAAAGAAAATAAATCCGTGAAAATACAAAAAAACACCACTGCACATACCTATTTTTTTGGTGGGCAGTGATGCTTTCATATAAAAATTAGTTGAAAAGAGTTTTTAGAAAATTTTCTATGTAGGTCTGTCTTCCAGTGCGTAGAGTTATTTTCATATAACTATTTACTGAAAAGAGTTTTTAAAAAATTCGTCTTACAAAGTTGTACAAACCATCTTTCCATGCATTGGGTTCATGACCGAAATCTACGGTATAATAAGCATGGGGGGTTCCATTTTTCGTAAGGGCATTATGGTAATTTAATGGAGCGTCGCCCACGGTAGTATCTTTTGTGCCTTTGCAGATCAAAATGTAGGTTCTGTCATTATATTCATCTGGAAGTTTTAAGGTGTCCTCTGTGAAAAGACCGTCTTCTCTGTCATATGGAAGTACACCGACAGCGGGCTCAAAGCCGCCGATATAGCCAAAAGTATCTGGCATGGTAAGTCCGATGTAAAGAGCTTCACGCCCACCCATGGAGAGTCCGGCAATAGCAGTGTTAGCACGTCCCTCAGCAATAGGGTAATTCTCCTTCATGTAAGGCATCAGGTCATCTCGCAGGTCATTGATAAAGTTGTCAAATGCTTTAAAATGTTCTGTTGTATATATGTCGCTGGGATCTTTCTTATCGTCGGCGCGGGCGCGGACGTTCGGCATTACAACGATCATTTCAGGTGCCATCTCTTCGGCGATCAGATTACCGATCACCTGAACCGGATTGCTGCCGAGCCATTCAGTGTGGTCGCCGCCAATTCCGTGAAGAAGATAAAGAACAGGGTATTCATTCTCTTCGGAATAATTAGCGGGGAGAATTACATTGGCGATACGTGTTGTTCCCGTAGTGCCGGACTCATATTTGATCTGACGCAGGCTGCCGTATGTCACACCACTTTTCTTTTGATCAAACCCTTTTGGTGTGTCGTAATTGTCATCTTCTTCTCTTGGGGGAAGAGTTGCGATCGGTGTCGGAGTTGGATCCGGAGATGGAGTAATCGTAGGTTCAGGTGATGCTGTGACATTTGCCGGTGGAGTATTTGTGATTACCGGAGTTGAAATCGCTGGCACCGTCGGTGTCGGTTTCGAAGACTGTATCGGTTTCGTTTTTTGTTTGATCTGAATCTGTACTGTCCCCAGGGATCTATTTTTCTTTTTGTATTTTTCTTTTACGGTTATTTTAACATTTCCCGCTTTTTTTGCCTGAACGATTCCCTTTTTGGAAACCGAAGCCATGTTTTTTTTGTTGGATTTAAAGCTGTATACAGCTTTTTTCTTTTTGTTTTTTATTTGAATTTGTTTCTTTTGTCCAACTGTTAAAGTGATTTTCTTTGTTTTCAAGGATGCTTTTTTAGCAGCATCAGAAACCGGCGCACTAATAAGTCCGATGACAAGGGAACCAAGTACCAGACCTGATAAAACGCGGAATGATTTTGTGTGTTTAATCATATGTAATCCTCCTATGGACGTTTTTCTTAATATTAACTTTCAAAAATAATTATACAAAACACCAGACAAGGGCTCAATGATTAATTGCGCCCAAAACTTGACTTATGTAGCAGTGAAGATCCGGGAGCCCGTTGTGCCAGTGTATTTTCCGTCTGGTTCGATGGTACACACCGACTATTATATATGTCTGGCTAACATTCATCGGCCTGATCCAGAATCTCTGGCTGTTTCCGGTAGACAGAAGGAGACATCCCCTCACTTTTTTTAAACTGACGGCAAAAGTGCTCAATGCTGTTATAGCCACAGTGTTCACTGATTTCTTGTATACTACTGCTGGTATGTGCCAAAAGAAATTTTGCCTGGTTGATTCGGCTGTTGATCACTTCGTTAATACATGTGGTATGAAAAAATTCTTTGTAAAATTTCTGCAGGGAGCGGGTGCTCAGATTTACAATGGAAGCCATTTTTTCGAGGGTCCAGGCTTCTTCTGGGCATTGATAGATCAAATTTCTCAATTTGATGAATACATCCCGGTAGACAAAAGGGTCAGAGGACATGGCGTAATCATGCAGACGATGGAAAATGATGTGCATCAACTGTTCATTCACATAACTGGAACTGTTGTACTGCCAGTAGTTTTCGTTGGCGACCATCTGCCAGTAAGTGACATAGCAGCCAAAGTCCGGACATACGATGGGGATACCATATGGCAGGAAATATTCTGTATAGAGGGCTTCGTTGCAGTTAAAGCGGATCCAGTTATAGATCAGTTCACCGGAAGCGGCATAGTAGTGGACGCGCTGGCCGGGTTTATACAGGATACAGGTATATTCCGGACAATGTTCCATGACCCCGTTCACCTCTATCTTTACAGGAACTTCAAAAAGCATAATTTCGTACTCTCCCGGACCGAAAACCAAATTATCCTCAAAATCCTCATCTTTATGGTCTTCCATCATGGCATAAATAATTTTGATCATAATTCCTCCCCCTTTCAAGATGATAATATATCAAAAATTATACACCAGGTTGCGGAATAAATCAAGTTTGTTTCGAGATAAATCATTGAAAAAACAGTGCTTGCCATATATTATTAAAATTATATAAATTAATTACATATATATCAAGAAAGCATTTCCTTTTTTGTTTCTTTTGATATATAAAACACAAACCTAAAGGAGGTATTTTTATGACGAGACGAACGGGAATGCGGATAATATCCCTTTTGTCAGCTGCTGCACTGATGTGTGTCAGTGTGTTAGCACCGGGAGATGGTCAGACGGCTGAGGCGGCCCAAAAAGCCAGGCTGAAGACGAAAAAGATTTCTGTGCAAGTTGGCAAAAAGAAAAAGATTGTCATTAAAAACAAGGTGAAAAAAGCAAAATACACCTTCAAAAGTAAGAAGAAAAAGGTTGCCTCTGTTACCAAGAAAGGTGTTGTAAAAGGCGTTAAGGCTGGAAAGACTACCATTGTTGTTACAGAGAAAAAAGGTAAGAAAAAACGTAAGGTGGGTAATGTTACGGTTACAGTGACAAAGAAGAAGGTTCCTGTTGTTACACAAAAACCACCTGTAACAAATCCGCCGGCTCCTTCGAGCCAGCCAGGAACATCGGCTAATCCGCCGGCAGGTACGACAGATCAGCCGGGGACACAGACGAATCCGCCGGCAGACAAGACAGATTCCCCGGAAATTTCGTCTAAACCGACGGCAAGCCCGACAACGAAACCAGCGATTGATCCAAATGATTCAACTTACGGTGTGACGTGGCCGGATCTGCCGCTGATCGAGAATTTTGAGAGTGCTGAAGATGCGGTGATCAAAAATAGCGATACAGCAGAAGGAAAGACGATTTACATGCCAGAAGGCGGACTTGACAACAGCGGATATGCGGTGATCAAGCAGAGCCAGTGGAGCGGTCCGGTAGTATTCCTGGATAACCGTCTTGGCAAGTCATCTGTGAAATATGTGGTTTCTGCTTATGTAAAGGCAGAAAGTGAAGCAGATAAATATAAAAAGGCGATCTTCTATGGAGGAAATACATACGACGACAGTGCTTACCTCGCAGAGAAGTATGATACGATTGTCAGCCGCAAGCTGAATACAGAGTGGGAGCAGATCCTCAAAGTGATTACCGTTCCTGCTGGCAAATTCCGTGAAGTGCGTGTGATCTGTACGGCAGCTGATTTTGGCATTGATAAGATGGAAGCCAGAATATTGAAAGATGGGGAGCAGGAGCCAGTGATGACACCGGAGATTGAAGAACCGGCTCCGGAGGATGCCCTGACTGAGACATTTACCATGACAGGTGATAAGCTTAAGCCATCTGATAAAGATGGTAATGCTTCCGGGACCTTAAAAGATGATGGAAGTGTGGATCTGGAATCCGGCTGGAGGTATTATGCCATCGCTTTTGATCATCCGGTTGATTTGTCGAAATTCTCGAGCGTTCAGTTTGAAGGAAGCATATCTGGTGACTATCGTATATGTTTCAAGGATAATGCTGGTACATTCTTCATAACCAGCCCGGAAAAGCCGGATGAGTGGAATTATCCATCGGCATTTGATGGAAAAGGGGAATGGAAATTTGATGGCTCCGGCTATGCATATTTTCTGATTCTTGGTACGAAAGGAAGCGAGGGACCAACTGTGAACTTTAATCTTACTTCAATTACATTAAAGGGTGGAGAAGCGCCGGTCAATACGGACGGAGTGACTGAGGCGAATAAGCCGGTTGGAAATAACAATCCAATCGCATCCCAGCGTTTTATGGCAGATCCATTTGCCATTGAGTATGAGGGGACTGTCTATGTATATGGAACCAATGACAGCCAGGCGATGATTATTGGTGAGGATGGAGAGATTCCAAAGAACAGTTATTCCCACGTGAAAACACTGAACTGTTATTCATCCAAAGATATGGTGAACTGGACCGATGAGGGAATCATTCAGGTGGCTGGTAAGAACGGTCCTGCAAAATGGGCGACAAACAGCTGGGCACCTGCGGTGACATATAAAAAGATCAATGGAAAAGATAAGTTCTTTATCTATTTTGCAGACAATGGAAGCGGTATCGGTGTACTTGAGGGAGACAGCCCGACAGGTCCATGGCGTGATCCGATCGGAAAACAGCTGATCAGCCGTGAGACGCCGAACTGTGGAGGAGCTGAAGTCCCTTGGCTGTTTGACCCAGCTGTATTTGTAGATGACGACGGACAGGGTTATCTGTATTTTGGTGGAATTGGTGAAGCAAAAGACAGAGATCATCCAAAATGTGCGAGAGTAGTTAAACTTGGTGATGATATGATCAGCCTGAAGGGTGATCCGGTTGAAATTGATGCACCAGCTATGTTTGAGGACTCCGGCATCAATAAGATCAATGGTAAATACTATTACAGCTACTGTACAAACTGGGATGGTGCAGATAAGCGTCCGGATACAAACAAGCTTGGTATTGCCAACATTGCTTACATGGTAAGTGACAACCCGATGGGACCGTGGTCTGAGGCAAAAGTAGTGCTGAAGAATCCAACATATTTCTTCCCGGATGTGCCAAGCAACGAGTTTAACAACAACCATCACTGCATGCTGCAGAGAGGTGATAAGCTCTATATGTTCTATCATTCCCAGAAACCGGGAGTGGATATGGGACTTACGCAGGGATATCGTACATCAGGAGTAGATATGGTGACGATCGATGCGGATGGAAACCTTACTTCTGAGATGACAACGACTGGTGTGGAGTCAACTCTTGACTTTAATCCATATGCTATGGTAGAGGCTGAAACCTTTGCCTGGTCAGTTGGAACATCTACAATCGTAGGACCAAAGCAGGATAACAACCGTAACAACCGTGTTCTTTCTTCTATTGACTCTGGTGATTATGTTGGTCTGGAGAAAGTGGCATTTGGCGCGGATGGAGCACAGTCCCTTACTATGAGTATAGCTAATGCTGGTGAAACAGGAACTGTTGAGGTCTATATTGATAATATGGAAGCAGAAAACAAGGTTGGCGAACTTACAGTTACATCAACTGGAAGTGATACAACATTTGCCGACATGTCAGTGAACTTCGCAGCTCCGATCACAGGAACACACAGATTGTTCTTTGTATTCAAGGCAGAGGGTATTCTGGTTGACACATGGAGATTTAGCAAAGAAATAGTACCAGGTCCTGCCGTATAATGAATGAATAGGATAAAATTAGAGGGAGATTCTTTTACAAAGGATCTCCCTTATTTTATCTAATCGGAAAGTCCTCGATTCGCGGAGAAGGCGCGCGATTCTCAGCCGCACTTTTCTATTGTGGTGTTTTTTGGGGCAGAAGATCGAAAAATCAGTACTGAAAACTGGCTACAGAAAAAGGGACATCCCTTTCGGAGTCCCTTTGTTAAATCAGCTATTATTCAAATCAGTCTAATGTATATGGCATCAATGCTACGTGACGAGAGCGCTTGATCGCTGCTGTAAGAGCGCGCTGATGTTTTGCACATGTACCGGTAATTCTTCTAGGAAGGATCTTACCTCTCTCGGACATGTATCTTTTCAGCTTGTTTGTATCTTTGTAATCGATATAATCGTGCTCTTTGTCAGCACAAAATGCACATACTTTTTTTCTTCTGCGAGGGCCTCTTCTTCTCATTGGAGAATCTGAACCGTTTCCCTTGTTATAAGCCATTTTGATTGCCTCCTTATAAACGAATATGAGTTGTCAAAGGATTTAGTTAAATGGTAAACCATCTTCTATGCCATCTGGGATGTTCATAAAGTCATCATCCGCCGCCATAGCTGGTTCCGGAGCTCCGCCGCCAAAACCACCGTTGTTTCTTGTGGCTGCATTGGCATCGGCAGTACTCTTTCTCTCGGCAAATTCAACTTCTTCTGCAATGATCTGTACACTGTACACTTTTTCACCGTTTTTATTGGTGTAGTTGTCGTTCTGAACGCGTCCAGTGAGCAGCATACGGGATCCCTGTTTGAAATATTTCTCTACAAACTCAGCCTGTCTGCCAAAAGCAGTACAGTTGAAGAAATCTGTGTCAGTATCACCCTGACGAGCGAATCTGCGGTTTACTGCAATACTAAATCTAGCAATTGCCAACGAATTTTCACCCTGGGAATATCTGATCTCAGGGTCTCTTGTCAAATTACCCATTAAAATTACTTTATTCATGGAAGGATTCCTCCTATTCTTATGCTTCCTGTTTTACGCATAAGTATCGAAGCACGTTGTCCATAATGCGAAGTCGCTGTTCAATCTCGCCTGGTGTATCTGGCTCAGAGTCGAACTGAATAAAGTAATAAAAGCCTTCGCCCATCTTCTGAATCTCATAAGCAAGTTTTTTCTTGCCCCATTCATCGACGTTTGTGATTGTGCCGCCGAAAGTAGTAATAACTTCTTTTGCTTTTTCGACAGTGGCATTTCTTACTTCGTCATCAACTTTTGCACTAACAACTAAAGCTAATTCATACTTATTCATAGTTGCCTGCACCTCCTTTTGGTCTCTGGCCCTTCCTTAAAAGAAATGTGGCTCTGATGTAGAACCTTCTTAGGGAAGAACAAGGAATATGATTTTTAACATCACAGAATATCATTATAGCATGGATAAGTTGGAAATGCAAGGAAAAAGTGATGTGAATTAAGCCAGGCGGCACCAGTCTGAAACAGGGTTCAAGTTGGCGCCGCCCAGTTAAGTTTTTATAAAAAGCCTTTGAAGTTTTTTTCTACAAGTTTTCTTGGCACCATGACCTGCCTGCCACAGCCCATGCATTTGAGGCGAAAGTCCATGCCCACCCGTAAAATCTCCCAGCGGTTTTCGCCACATGGATGTGCTTTTTTCATTTTTATAATCTGCCCTAATTCAAAATCCATATTTGTGAACTCCTTTCATTGCGCTGGTCATTTTAGACTTACAAAAACATTCTAAGGATCATGACAACCCAGAAACCAAGTCCAAATAAAAGTAAGAAAAATTGAAATATATCATCAGCCCGGTCGATTTTTCCCTTCATGCTTTCTTTTCTGGCACGTTCGGAGTCGGACTCACCGTTAATAATATCTGAAATTTTTTTCTTTATGCTAAATTCTTCTGACATCTAATACCCTTCTTTCTAGTGAGATTTGTTGCCGTCAAGATAATTTTATAATAGGAGTGAAGTGGTGTCAAGGACTGAGTGGGCTCCCAACAGGGTACTAAGTCTGGTCCTGCCGCCATGCTCATCTCGCTACCGCTCGCTGAACGGCTGTCGCCGTATAAAAATAAAAAAGAAAAACCACTCGTGAGCAAGCTCCCAGTGGTTTTCTTTTTTATTTTTGCATGGCTCGTAGCAAAATCATATGACAGTCTTGATTACGGACAGGATTTGTTCGGGTTCAAATGGTTTCTGGATAAATTCTGCCGCGCCAAGTTTTATCGCCTCTACCATCTTTGATTTCTGTCCAGCGGCAGTTACCATGATCACGTTCGCATTTTTGTCAAGCTGCATAATCTTCTCCAGACAACCGAGTCCGTCTAGAATCGGCATGGTGATGTCCAATGTCACAAGATCTGGCCGGAATTCTATGTATTTTTCATAACCGGTTTGTCCATCTGTTGCTTCTCCTATGATCTCGTAACCGTTTTCTATCAAAATGTTCTTTAATATTCTGCGGGATGTTTTGGAATCATCCACGATCAATACTGTTGCCATAAAACAACCTCCCTTATGTAAAATCTTCATAAAAAATGTGTTTTGATATGATTATAAAGACTATGCCTGATCATATTACATTTTTACAATCATATCAACCCTTTTTCCTGTAATGTACAGGGGAAGTACGAAAAATTCTTCTGATGTTTTTATTGTGCCGTCAAATATGTATTCTGGCGGCAGCATATCAATGATAACTTCCTGATAGCTCAGTTCAGTGGCATGAAGACCATTGATACAATTTGTAAATTCGCAGACGGAATCCAGAGCGTCTTCGTCTGGCTTTTCAAAATATTCTCCGGCATAACCATCGGCTACTGTTAAAATGGAATTATCGTCGCTGGCGAAGCCGAGAAATCCTTCATACGCACCGGTTGTTTTTTGATATGCTATGTATTTTGCGGAATAGTCAGTCATGTTTTCAGCTTTGCCGATCCGTATGTAAGAACTTACAAAACGTACAATATTCCTTAGGGCAAGGGCCATAAGATTGAGATAACCTTCGTTTTTGGTTGTGACAAAAGCAGGCAGAAGGCGGTCAAAATCTCCAAATTTGATTGCTTCGAGCGTCGTGTTTGTAAAACTTTCCTCCTTCTGGAATTCTGCAACCAGTTCATTGACCTCGTCCCGGCTCATGATCTGATTTTCTTCCAATGCCTGAACAAAAATAAGATAAGGATTTCCCTGAAGCTGGAGCAGATGAGAAATGTCTACATCAGTGAGATATCCCTTTTCTATCGCCAGATCACCGAAACGTTTATCGCTCTGCAACTGGAGATGATTCAGTTCATCTGCCTGGTCACGGGTAAGAAGTCCTTCAGATTCTGCGATCAGGCCAAGTTTTACCCGATTCGCCCTCATATATTCCATACATGAGGTGAATTGAGCTTTGGTAATCTTTCCTTTATTCAAAAGATAATTTCCAAAAAACTGACTAAACATATAGTGCTTTCTCCTTTCTTGTTTCTACGGCGGAAACCGTTTTCAATATTCCCTTTAAAAAATATCATTGTAAAAAAACTAATTTTATTATACTATAATTAGGAGAAAAAAGAAACAAAATTTTGGAATTTTCGAGTATGGAGGGTAAAATGGCTGGTTCAATCTTTGGTGATATATTTTCGGTTGCTACGTGGGGAGAATCCCACGGAAAGGGGCTTGGAGTCGTTGTGGATGGGTGTCCGGCGGGGGTGCCGCTGACGGAAGAAGATGTTCAGCGGTATCTGGATCGGAGAAAGCCTGGGGAGACCAAATATTCCACGCCGAGAAAAGAAGGAGATAAGGTGGAGATTCTGTCGGGGGTATTCGAGGGCAAAACCACGGGCACGCCGATTTCCATGATCGTTTTGAATACATCCCAGAAATCCAGGGATTACTCCGAGATTGCTTCTTATTACAGGCCGGGACATGCGGACTATACCTTTGATGAAAAGTATGGGTTCCGGGATTACCGGGGAGGCGGGAGATCTTCCGGGAGAGAGACGATTGGGCGTGTTGCCGGTGGCGCGGTTGCCTCAAAGATTCTGGCCGAATTGGGGATTGAGATCAGTTCTTATGTCAAATCCATCGGAGATATCGAAATTGATCCAGGGAAAATGAAATTGAAAGACATTGATAAAAGCCCTCTTCGTATGCCTGATCTGGAAGCTTCGGAGCGGGCAGAAGAATTTCTGGCGGATCAGATGAAGAATCATGATTCGGCGGGAGGAGTGATAGAGTGTGTGATCTCAGGGGTTCCGGCAGGGATTGGAGATCCAGTGTTTGGCAAGCTGGATGCGGCACTGGCACAGGCGGTCATGTCCATCGGGGCGGTGAAGGGCGTCGAGATCGGCAGTGGTTTTGCGGCGGCCCTAAGAAGCGGATCCGAAAACAACGACGAGTTTTGTATCGATAAGGATGGAAAAGTCGGTAAAAAGACCAACTTTGCCGGAGGGATTCTGGGAGGCATCAGTGACGGGAGCCCGATTGTATTGCGGGCAGCTTTTAAGCCCACCCCATCTATTTTTACAGAACAGGGCACAGTGAACCAGTCTGGGGAAGAGATTAAGGTTCAGATCAAAGGCAGGCACGATCCGATTATTGTTCCCCGGGCTGTCGTCGTGGTAGAGGCCATGGCGGCGCTGGCTATAGTGGACAGAATGTTTGTGGGAATGTCTTCGAGAATGGACCGGATCGCCAGATTTTATGAAAATTAGCACTGACGAACTTATTAGCGGGTTTTTGCAAAACTAGGTATGTGCAGAAACCATGCACAAAAATCGTATGCGAAAATTATGATAAACTATGATTTGTATTTTCATAGAATAAATAGTAAGTAAAGTTTAACAGGAGAATGGCATGACCGAGAAAGAGAGGACAGAGATTGTCATCGATGAGACGACGATTTATGAAATCGATCTGGAGTGTGCAGAATGCAGGAAGATAAAGAAAAACGAAACGGATAAAACAAAAGAAAAAAGGTGCCGGGGTTGAAGCCCCGACACCTTTTTACGAGCAGGAATTAGCAGAATCCGCAGCCACCATTGCCGCCCCAGCCGCCGTTGCCGCCGCAGCAGCACAGAAGCAGCAGGATCCAGATGATGCAGCTGCAGTCTCCACCGAAGCCGCCCCAGCTGCCACCACCACCGCAGCCACCGTTGCCGCCGCAGCAGCACAGAAGAAGGATGATGATAATCCAAGAGCATCCGCCATTGTGTCCCTCATTGCAGGAGCATCCGCCACCGCAGTTTGTTGCTGATAAATCACTCATATTTAAGTTCCTCCTAAATTAATTTACATTGATATCATA
>CANBKJ010000035.1 GCA_947369165.1 uncultured Lachnoclostridium sp. | reverse complement strand
TTGTTCATTTATTTATAGGAAGTTGTTTCTTTTATCGTTACTTGCGGGAATGCAGATGTTCCTATGCAGTATCTATGGCCTTTGCTGTGATTTATGAGTGCTCGATACAGATTAACGGAGTGAGAAAATCTCATCCAACGATCATCGCATCCATATGTTTATTTCCTGTAATCATGTTTTTGGTAAAGAAGTTTATTAATACCAGAGAAAATAAATGGCTGTGTTTGTCAGCGGTGATGGCGGCTGTTCAGGCAACCATTGGGCAGCAGTACAGCGTCTATGCAGTCATGATACTATTTGTATACATTGTGGTAAGCTGTCTTTGTGAAAAGTTTACCATAAAGGATTTAATGAAAAAGGGCATTCTGTGGCTTGGTGTTTATCTGGGGATATTTGCTTACGCTCTGCTGCCCAATCTCAGTATTATGAGGCAGTATAAAGTATATGGCTCAGCAGGGACATCATTTAATACCTTTAGTACGTATTCCATTCATCCTGTGAAACTGATTCAGATGGTCATCCCCCGATTTTTTGGTGATATCTACCAACCCTTGGGAGTTAATTATTCTTCTGAAATGGATATAGAGCTTTACCTGGGTATTTTTGTTTTACTTTTGGCGGTAACGGTCGTTCTTGTAAAAAAAGATAAGTGGAGTATCAGGCTGGATCTGGCCTGCGCGGTTATTGCTTTTTTGTATGCTTCCATTGCACATATTCCCGTACTAAATCATATTGTACACAAGCTTCCGTTATTGGGAAGTTTCCGGTGTGCAGGAAGAATATTATTTATTTTTTACTTTTTTATACTTACGTTGGCGGCGAAGGGGACTCATTCTTTTATTCAAGAGGAGAGGAATGAATCTTATCTGATATGTATGAAAAGATTGGCTATGGTTTTATTTGCAGGAATAGCTGCCCTTGGTATTGTGAGCACATTTTTGATTTCTCTCCTGGTGACGAAGGATCAGCAGTCACAGTATTATTATAAACTACAGGATGCGCTTATACTACCTCTGGTATTTCTTGGACTGATACTAATTCTATTGTTTATTCTTCAGAAGAAGGGATGTCTGCAGCGGCAACTCACATCGACTATGAGGGTGCGTATTCTTTGTGGCGCCATTATTGTTATTACACTGGCAGAAATACTTCCCTTTAGTCTGGTTACGCAGCCTACGCCCCTGGCACAGTTTGACACCGTTCATCCTGTCGAAGAACAACTAAAGGAGAATATTGGGGGATATAAGATTTTGGACGCTTTTAATGGTGTGGATGGTGCTCTTCAGAGTATAATCTCACAAAATAAAAGTGCTTCCAAGGAGATTGCGTCTATTAATGCGTATACGGCATATAATAATCCGCTTATTTTTAGATATTTTAAGAATCTTGGAAACAATGTTAAGACGGCTTCATTTAACTCTTCGGGATTGCTTACAGGATCTAATAATATAAAACGTAATGTGATCTTTCAAAATGATCTGTTATCTATGCTGGGAGTAAGGTATGTAATTGATTCCTCCCATGTAGTAGAAAATGCAGGGGGACAGGTTTATGACTCACAGTGCAAAGCAGATCTAATGGATTCCAGGGAGAACATATCTTTAGATTTCCAGGAAAATGGTGTGGGTGTCAGTACAGTGATGGGCGGAATTACAGCAGATACTTGTTATAAAATCAATCTCAAAATAAAGAATGAACACAATGCTGCCCTGACATATTTGGCAGTGGATCTTTATGGAGGGGCCAATTATGATTTGGCACCACAGGAAAAGCAATTTTATCTAACGAAGAACAGCAATGAATATGTCGCATACTTGTATTCTGAAAACGCCAAACTGGCTACAGAGGATATACGTATCAGAATACTTGCCAAGTCAAATTTGGGGGAAGTATTAGTGGAAAAGTGTGAGGTTTCCCTTGTGCAGCCGAGGCAGGCGTACCAGTACTGGAATACAGATAAGTATGGAATGAAGATATATGAAAATGCCAATGCAAAGGATATCTTGTATTTTCCAAAGAGGATATCGCGACTGGAGAATTTTGATGATATTTATGATAATTACGAAAAATATGATCTCTCAGACACCGCATATGGAAACCGGGAATCAAAAAATCTGGAAAATATAAACTCCGAAGTAGAAGTGATTTCTCGAACGAGTAACACGTTGACGGCGAAGATCACTTCTGACGCAGATACTTATCTGTGCTATTCACAAAACTATTCCCCAAATTGGTCTGTGGAGATAGATGGCAAAGAGCAAAAGCCTGAGATGATAAATGGACTTATTATGGGAGTGGAGGTGCCTTCTGGTGAACACACTGTTGTTTTTAAATACTTTGATTGGTTTTACGTTATTGGGTCTGTGCTGACTGCTCTGACAGCTGGTCTGCTAATAGCGGCTTTCATTAGAGGACATATTCGCCGGCAATAAAAGGCCATGCTTTGGCATGTTACTGATATAAATAAAGCAAGGGCTGAAACCTCAGTAAAGAGATTTCAGCCCCAACTTAGAGAAAATATTAAGCAGACCTAGAAGAATGAGTTTCATATGCCACTACCATGAAAGCTTTCCACCGTCTACTCCGATCGTAGAACCGGTAATAAAACGTGAGGCTTCGCTGAGAAGGAATGCTGTCAGGCTGGCGACATCGGAGGGCTGCCCCAATCCAAGATATTGTCTCGCCATAATCATTTCAGCCTCTTTTGAGCCTTCTCCCTTTGCCAAAAAGGAATCATAGATATCTGTTTCAATGAATGCCGGTGCCACTGTGTTTACTCTTATATGCTTATTTGCCAGTTCTTTTGCCATACACCGGGCTGCTGCATCCATGGCTGCCTTAGATGCGCAATATGCCGTCTTGCTGCTGTTTCCCTGTATGGAGGACGTAGAAGAGATCCCTACGATGTTACACCCCGTTTTGGCAAATCTATTTCTGGCAGTGATGCACCGGCACAATTCAACGAATGAGTAAAAATTAATCTTCATGACCTGATCTAAAACATCTGGTTTAATCGTCTTAAACGGTCTTGAACTGGTGATTCCTGCACTATGGACGAATCCGCCTAACGGGCCGCGTTCTGTGACAATCTGATTTATCAGTCCCTCTATTTGATTTAATTTACTTAAGTCGGAAACATAATAACAAGATTCCTTATTCTGTAATCTTTCGACGATTTCTTTTAAATTTTCTTTTCGTCGTGCGACAAGAATGGTTTCCGCTTCCAGTCGATCCAGTAATGTTACAGTTTCTTTTCCGATGCCTGAAGATGCGCCGGTTACTAATATTCGTTTTCCTTTTAAGTCCACCAAGTTATACATCATCTGTTTCCTCCCATTCCTCCGGTGAATTAATAATACCATCCACGAAACATTCCTCTGTTTCGATTATGGGATAAATATCGGCGCAGTTCATGTTTGTTCCCATAACTCCCCAGGATAATCCCACACCAAAACCAGACATCAGCATCTGATATTCCCCTTTACATTCCTTTGCACCGAATGCATTGCAAAGTGTGAGTGGGATGGCAGCTGCGGATGTATTTCCATATCTATCCAGGCATAAGGGCATTTTTTCAGGTGGTATTCTTAGCCGCTTCTGCAGTTGTTTATGGATATACTTATTCGCCTGGTGCATAATATAATAATCGTAGGTATCTGGAGAGGTATTCTCACGTTCCATATAGTATTTTATGGTTTGTGGTACATCACGAATCGTAAATTCAAAAACTCTTGCCCCATCCATCCATGTGTTGTACAAAGTCCTTTTATTTCCATCTGAAAACAGCATCGCTTCCTCTGCGGCTTTCAAATTACGGAATCCGCCGGCCGGGGCAATGATTGCTTTGTATCCTTCTCCGTCTGAACACATCATTCCGCTCAATTTATTATTTGATACTTTTTCAAAGAGGACAGCAGCTCCGGCATCGCCAAAGAGCATCACCGATGATTTATCTTCTGGATGTACCATCTTGGACATTGTTTCCCCGACGATTAATAACCCTTTTTCTATATCTGAATTTGCCATGAGCGCACTTATAATCTGTGCAGAGTACACAAATGCTGAACACCCCAGATTGACATCAAAAGCCATACAATCCCTTTCCATATGTAAACGTTTATGTAATACACAGGCTGTGGCAGGTCTCCTGTAATCAGTGGAATGGGCAGAAAATATCAGGGCTTTTATATCTTCTCGTTTTAGCCCTTTTTGCCGTATTAATTCTTCCGCAGCTGCATAACCTAAGTCAGATGCCGTTTGATGCAGTTCCGTTTTCCTGATTTCCTCTACACCTGTCATTTTTATGAACTTGTCCACATTATCCTGTCCAAATTTGTTATAATACTCGCTCGCTTTTATTTTAGTTTTGGGAACAGCACAGGTAATCCCTGTCATTTTTATATTGCTAAAATTGAAATATGCCATTTCAATTTCCTCCTTGAATTGACCTAACTTTCCATGTTGTTTAGGATATCTGCAATTGTTGTATATTTTTTTATCTCTTTTCCAGTAATCTTTTTCCCAAATTCATCTTCAAACATTACGATCAAAGATAGTACTGCCATAGAATTAAATTCATCAATATCCTCCAGGTTCGTATCAGGAGTAAGACTTCCTTCATCAACCTCCAGCGTATCCTCTAATAATTCTAATTTTTCTTTTTCTGTCATTTTTTTGACCTCCTGTAATTTAATATTTTTGTAGTAAAAAGTATGTATGTATGGATTGTTATAACGTTGTTAATCCCCGTCCGGGGTGCTGGCATCTTTTATGCCGGATTCATAGTCCCTTATTACATATTGTGGTGCTTTATTCAGACATAAATAAATTCTTCCTATATATTCTCCGATCAATCCTAAGGAAACCAATAAGATGCCGCCAAGTAATAAAAGAACAGAGATCAATGAACTCCATCCTGCTGCCATGTTGGGATTGATCAGTTTATTGATGATAATCCCACAGGCGCTGGACATTCCGATAACGGCGAAAAGAAATCCTAAAAAAGTTGAGATCCGTAATGGTTTTACGGAAAATGTCGTGGCGCCATTGACCCACAATGCAATCAGTTTTTTCAGTGAATAACCGGAATAACCTTCTTTTCTGGCACGGTGTCCGACAAATACGGAAGTAATGTTATTTGTCGAACGAAACACCAATCCTGGCAGATATACATACGGATTTTCATATTTTTGGATTTCATCAATAACAAAATGTTTTGCGGCATAAAAACTGCTCCCTCTGAAATCTTTTGGTATGTCTGCCATATGCGTCATCATGATTCTGTTAAGCTGGGAGCCCCAGTTCCTGAACCTGCTATGCTGCTTTACTTTATATTTGCCATAAACTACATCATAACCCTGATTCAGTTTATCAATGATCTTGTAAGTATCTTCAATGGCAATCTGTCCGTCATCATCCAGAGACACAATAATTTCCCCCTTGATATGGCGGTATCCTGCAAGTAAAGCTGCATGCTGTCCAAAATTTCTTGTCAGGTTAATTCCCTGGACATTTGAATATTTCTCTGCCAACAGCCGGATCTTATCCCAGACATGATCTGGCGAACAGTCATTTACCAATATAATCTCGTATTTATCTTCTGGGTGGTCTCTATTCAAATTCAGAATTTCTTTCACAACATCTTCAATCGTATGTTCAGAGCCATAGCATGGGATGACAAAAGATATTAGCCTGCTCAAGCCTGGCTACCTCCTATTCTGTCCAACAATTGACGGGTCTTTGCAAAATCCTTTCCATCTGCTGTTCTTTCATAATAAGCACATTCAATGCCATTTCGTGTAACTGTTTTTTTCATTTCAATTCCTCGTTTTTTATGGTTGTTGATATGTTTTTTATTTGACATATATATTACGTATGTAATCTTTTCTAAATGCAGGACGGTACGGTAAAATTCATCTAAAAGTACTTCCGCTTCCATAGCCTCCACAGAACTGCCATTGTTCACCTCTCGTCCTGCTTCTCCTGTTCCGTCATGGATATCATAAACACCGATTAGTCCGATTCGCTCTCCTTTTTTGTTCCTTACAACAAAGTAATAGTCACCTGGCTCTTTGATCTGCCATTGTATAAAATTTCTTTGCTCTTCCAGACTGGATGCCGGCTGGCCCACCGTTTTACAGTTTTTTTCCTCTTTTCTTATCTGATAGGAAAATTCCACATCTGCATCTTCTAGTGTAATGCTTCTTAGATCCACAAATTTTCCGTGAATTACTTTATCATAAATCATTTCATGCCCTCCACACTTTTAGTGTCAAAACAGGGACTGTCATTCGATATTTGGTATACAGTCTCTCTGTCCGGTCTTGTATTTTACTTCTGTATCATAAAGGATTTGCATTAACGGCACAAGTTAATTTACCTATTATTACATAGAACAGGTGAAAGTGTGCGACAGCCATAAAATAGCAAAATACAAAATTTTATTGCACTTTAATTCTGCCGATGCTATAATATCTAGATGTATCATTGGGGTAAATTACCTTTTGACCCTGATATCTTTATAGGTTATTATACAAAGAGATGGAGGTTTCACATTGATACCATTTAATAAACCACCTTTTGTGGGAAAAGAACTTAAATATATAGAAGAAGCAGTAAATTGCCATAAATTATGTGGGGATGGACAGTTCACAAAAAAGTGTAATGATTACCTGGAGAAGATTACCAGGTCAGAAAAGGTACTTTTGACGACTTCCTGTACCCATGCCATAGAGATGGCGGCGATCCTGGCGGATATAGGACCGGGGGATGAGGTGATCATGCCTTCTTATACATTTGTATCTACGGCAAATGCATTTGTGCTCCGTGGCGCCAGAGTAGTATTTGTCGACATCAGGCCGGATACGATGAATATAGATGAAAATCTTATTGAAGCTGCAATTACCGATAAAACAAAGGCGGTTGTCCCGGTTCATTATGCGGGGGTCAGCTGTGAGATGGACGCTATTCTGGATATTGCTGAAAGGCATCAGCTCGTTGTGATCGAGGATGCAGCTCAGGGAATCATGAGTACGTACAAAGGAAAAATCCTGGGAACCATCGGTGACTACGGATGCTATAGTTTTCATGAGACAAAAAACATCAGCATGGGAGAAGGGGGCGCCCTTTTGATCCGCGATGCTGGAAATATAGAAAAAGCAGAGATTATCCGGGAAAAGGGAACAAACCGCAGTAAGTTTTTCCGTGGTGAGATTGACAAGTACTCCTGGGTGGAACAGGGATCTTCTTATCTGCCAAGTGAACTGAATGCGGCATATCTCTGGGGAGAATTGGAAGCAGCAGAGGTCATATATGAGGACAGGATGCGCAGCTGGGATACATACCGGGATCAGTTATCCCCACTGGCTGAGAGGGGCTGTATTGAACTGCCGGTTATTCCAGAGTATTGCCTCCATAATGCTCATATGTTTTATATCAAAACAAGGGATTTAGAAGAGCGGACAGAGTTGATCCGGCATCTGAAGAAACATGAGATCGGCGCGGTATTTCATTATATTCCCCTGCATAGTTCCGAGGCGGGAAAACGCTTTGGACGGTTTCATGGAGAGGACAGGTATACGACGAAAGAGAGCGAGAGACTGCTGCGTCTGCCGATGTATTATGGCTTAAGAGCAGATGAGATTGAGAAGATTACGGATTGCGTAAAACAGTTTTATAAATAACAGGGAACGAAGGAGTGTTGCATAATGAAGCAGCCAGATGTTTCAGTAGTAATACCATGCTATAATTCAGAAAAATCCATCGGAGAGGTAGTGGAGAAGGTGTCCGCCAAACTTTCAGAGATGGGATATACGTATGAGATGGTGCTTGTAAATGACTATTCAAAGGATGGAACATTTCAGGAGATACATCGTCTTGCCAAGAAGCACTCTTTTGTGAAAGGGATTAATCTGGCAAAGAATTTTGGACAGCACAATGCAATTTTAGCTGGATTTCACTATGTGAATGGTAAATATGTGATTGGAATGGACGATGACCTGCAGACCGATCCTTCCCAATTTCCAAAGCTGTTTGATAAGATGAAAGAAGGCTATGATCTTGTATATGGTACTTATCCCATGGTGAGACAAAGCATTTTCCGACGTCTGGGAAGCCGGTTTAATAACGTGGTTCTGGGCAGGATGATACAACAGCCAGGACATATCAGAACATCAAGCTTTTGGCTTGCCAAAGCGTATATTATAAAAGAAGCTGTTAAGTATGAACACTCCTATACAAATCTGCGTGGGTTGTTTTTTCGGACAACCGCTTATATTGCCTGTGTTGAGGTGGAACATTTTGCACGAAAATATGGCAGATCCAATTATACATTCAAGTCACTGGTTAAGCTATGGAGCAATTGCATCAATTTTTCTGTGGCGCCTCTGCGAATATTTCTTCTGATTGGAAGTATCGCTTCTGCAGGAGGTTTTCTAGGAGCATTGATCTTGATCATCAAAAAGATTATGAATATAAATATGTCTATCGGCTGGCCGTCTTTGATGGCAGCAGTTTGTTTCTTTTCTGGTATTATTCTGATTGGTATTGGACTGACAGGGGAGTATATCGGAAGGACATTTATGTGTATTAATGCTACCCCCCAGTATGTGGTAAAAGAAGAAGTAAACGTGCAGGATGGTATTTATCCTGGGGAGGAAGATGGAGAATGAAAGAAACATTGATCTTTGGAATAAACCGGTTTGCGGAACTGTTATCAGAGTATATGGAAGAGGATGGTATTTCAGTAGCGGGTTTTCTGGTTGATGAAAAATATAAACCAGACACGGATTTGTTCTGTAGAAAACCGATTTTTTATACGGAATATATGGAACAAGAAGTTCCTGCAGAACAGTATAATGTGATACTTGCTTTAGGGTATCATAAAATGAATACAATCCGTCAGAAGAAATATCAGGAAATGAAAGAAAAGGGTTATGAAATTATTGGATATCGTCATTCGACAGCGTTGATTCAGACCGATCAAATCGGGGAAGGAAATATCTTTTTGGAAAATGTTACGATTGGAAAGCATGTAAAGATAGGAACAGGCAACATTTTCTATCCATGCGCACATCTTGCTCATCATACTCAGGTGAAGGATTTCAATTTTTTTGCGATATCTTGTTCCGTGGCGGGAAGTGTAAGTATTTATAACAATTGCTTTTTTGGTAATAACTGTACCTTGAAAAACGGAATACAAGTTCATGATTATACTTTGGTGGGAGCGGGATGTTACTTACAGAGAAATACAGATATAGGGGGTGTATTCGTCCCTGCAAGATGTGTGCAGTTGGAAGGTAAGAACAGTTTGGATATATTTAATTTGGAGGAAAAAATATATTGAAAAAAGTAATGATTCTGGGAGCCGGCGTTTATCAGCTTCCGATATTGCAAAAAGCGGCTGATATGTGTGAAGTAATACTTGTAGCGCCAAAGGTTTCAGAAGGTTTTAAGAAGTACGCAGATAAAGTATACTATCTGGATTTACGACAGCAGGATGCAATACTAGAAATTGCTCTAAAAGAAAAGATAAATGGTATTATTACAGATCAAACAGATATTCCAGTGCGTACTGTAGCTTATGTAGCGGATAAAATGGGGCTTCCAGGTATCGGTTATGATACGGCATGCCTTTTTACGGATAAAGGCAGGATGCGCCAAAAGTTGGAGGAGTTAGGAATTCCAGTACTTCCCAATAAGGCTGTTGGGACATTGGAAGAGGCAGTATGTTTTTTCGAGTCTTTGGAAAGTACGGCGATTATTAAGCCAGCGGATAATCAAGGGAGCAGAGGGGTATATAAGATTTCATCCACAATGGAATTGGAGAAATATTTTGCGGCATCATTGAGTGTATCACCGACAGGTCAGGTGGTTATAGAAAAGTATGCAGAAGGAAGAGAATTTGTGGTTGAGGCAATGTCCCTGAATTATGAATACCAGGAATTGATCCTGGGGGATACCGTTTATTTTGACATAGAGAATGCATTTGCGGCAAAAAATCGTATTTTTCCGTCAAATGCCGGGGAAGAACTCTGCAAAAAGGTATCTCTGCTTAATGAGAGGATCATAAAAGGGTTCGGTTTGAAACAGGGAATTAGTCACAGCGAATATGTGATGGATGGTGATGAGGTATATTTAATCGAGACAGCGGCCCGTGGGGGAGGTGTATTTATTTCCAGTGATTTGATATATCTTGGCGCCGGGTTGAATACAGAAGAATTCCTTATTCGCATAGCACTAGGAGAGTTAAACCGCATGCCGGAGGTGCAAAAAGACCAGTGCCATTGTGGTTACATGGCGTTTTATCTTCCACAGGGTACGGTAAAATCGATACAAGGTATCGATTCCGTAATAAACTTTGATTTTGTTCATAGAAATATTCTCTATACCATTCATAGAGGAATGCAGATTGGAGCAATTGAGGACAAAACTTCCCGTTTTTCGATTATTGTAAGCGGAAAAAATGCTGGTGAATTAGAAGAGCATATGGAGAAAATACGGGAAACTCTGCAGATTGAGGTTGATACTGAAGAGGGAGTGAAATATCCGATATGGGAATAAAAAATAAGGTAGGTGGAAGTGTTTTTGTTTTGTTGGCAATAACACTTTTGATACAAAGTTTTAGTTCTGTATTTGTAAAAACAGCTGGAAGATATCCGGTAATGTCAGAAAAATTTTTGCTCTACTATGGACTTGCACTGGTTTGCCTTGGGATTTTTTCTATCATGTGGCAGTTTTTGCTGGAGCGCATTCCACTGACAACGGCGTATTTGAGAAAGGGAATTTCGTATATTCTGGTTCTGGTCTGGTCCGTTTTGATTTTTCATGAAAACATCACATGGAATAATGTTTTAGGAAGTGTGATAATTATTATAGGAGTTGTAATTAGCAGTTATGATCATTGAATTTATCCTCGCTTTTGGCGCAACCATAATAGCCGCTGTATCACAGCTGTTTTTAAAAAGTTCAGCAGACCAGAAACATAGAAGTTTTATTAAGAAGTTTTTGAATTTCAAAGTTATTTTTGCCTATGGATTATTGTTTTTGTCTACGGTTTTTAATGTTTTTGCTTACCGGACACTTTCGTTAAAATACCAGCCTATGATTGACTCCACAGGGCTGATCTGGGTTGCTATACTAGCTGCTGTTTTTATAAACGAAAAGCCTTCAAAAATAAAGATTATTTCTATTTTGGTAACATTGGCTGGAGTGGTGATTTATTGTTTGTAAATTATTGACGAACAAAACAATAGTCGTATATTCCCATGAGGAATCATACGGCTATTTTGGTGTTTTTGACATTTTCTATGGAAAAAACAGACAAAAAGTGGTATACTATCTTTATATGCGTAAAAAAGATGAAAGAAATGTAAGTTCAGGAGGACGATCATGAAGATGAAATTATCCAACTATGTAGCACAGTTTTTAGTGGAACATGGGATTGACACGGTGTTTACTGTGACCGGCGGCGGAGCCATGCATCTGAATGACGGGCTGGGACATCAGGAAGGACTGCACTGTGTCTATCAGCACCATGAGCAGGCGTGCGCTATCGCGGGAGAGGCATATGCGAGAATGCATAACAAAATAGGCGCTGTGTGTGTAACCACGGGGCCGGGAGGGACCAATGCCATTACCGGTGTGGTAGGAGGATGGCTGGATTCCATCCCCATGCTGGTGATCTCCGGTCAGGTCCGCTATGACACTACGGCGAGAAGCACGGGCCTTGGGATCCGGGCGATGGGAGACCAGGAATTTGATATTTGTAAGGCTGTGGACAGTATGACGAAATACTGCCAGATGGTGATTGATCCTCTGGATATCCGATATTGTCTGGAAAAGGCACTGTATCTGGCGCAGATCGGAAGACCGGGGCCATGCTGGCTGGACATACCAGTAAATGTGCAGGGAGCAATGATCGAGACGGAGGAGCTTCGTTCTTTTGATCCGGCAGAATGCGCCGCAGAGGTTCCGGCAAAGCCATCGGAGGAGACCATTAATACGATCATTGAAAAGATCAAACAGGCGAAACGTCCGGTGATCAATGCCGGAAATGGAATTCGCATCTCCGGTGGTTATGAAGATTTCTGCCAGATGGTGGACAAGCTGAATATTCCGGTGGTGACTGGCTGGAACAGCATCGATCTGATCGCTGACGAACATCCGCTATATGTGGGCCGGGGGGGAATCATGGGAGACCGGGCAGGGAATTTTGCGATCCAGAACAGTGATCTGGTGCTTTCTCTGGGAAGCCGACTGAGTATCCGCCAGGTGGGGTACAATTATAAGACCTGGGCGAGAGAGGCGTATACTATCGTGGTAGATGTGGATGGTGAGGAGCTGAAAAAACCTACGATCCATGTGGACATGCCGGTATGTGCAGATGTAAAAGATGTGATGCAGATGATCAATGAGAGGCTTGGAGATACAAAGCTGGACACAGATCCATTCTGGCTGAATAAATGTGATCACTGGAAAAAGACGTATCCCGTTGTTCTGCCGAAACATTACGAGCAGAAAGGGCTGGCCAACGTCTATGCATTTATTAAGGAAGTCAGCAGAGTACTTCCTGAAGAGTATGTGACGGTGGTGGGAAATGGTTCCGCCTGTGTGGTGGGAAGCCATGGTTATGAGATCAAAAAGGGACAGAGGTTTATTATCAATTCGGCCATTGCGTCCATGGGATATGATCTGCCAGCTGCTATCGGTGCCTGTGTAGCCGAGAGGGGCAGGGAGCTGGTGTGCCTGAGCGGCGATGGAAGCATCCAGATGAATCTTCAGGAACTGCAGACGATTCAGACCAATAAACTGCCCATTAAGATTTTTGTGATCAACAACAATGGGTATCACTCCATACGTCAGACCCAGACTAACTTCTTCGGAGAGCCTTTTGTAGGAATTGGACCTCAGAGCCACGATCTGGAATTTCCGGATATGAAGAAGATCGCCTATGCCTATGACTATCCATTTTTCCGCTGTGAGAGCAACGATACGCTGGAGGAGACGATCCGGCAGGTTTTCGCCACAGAGGGAGCAGTGATCTGTGAGATTATGGTCTCTACGGATCAGAACTTTGAACCAAAGTCTTCTACCAAGCGGCTGGAGGATGGCACATTGGTTTCACCACCGCTGGAGGACCTGGCGCCGTTCCTTGACAGAGAGACATTCTTAAATGAGATGATTATAGATCCGGTTTCGGAGGAATAGTGTATGAGGGTAGAACACAAAAGAAATTATGTTCTTGACGCGATGCGCTTTTTATTTAGTATTATGATCCTGATCCATCACTCGTATTTGATTACAGATGGTAAATTTCGCTATGCTCCCAGTGGTTATATCGGAGTTGAATTTTTTTTCATCGTGACGGGCTATTATATGATGGTCTATATAGAAAGACGGTGGAGGGAACAGCAGACAGAGACTATGGATCTTGGCGGTGAGACGAGAACTTTTGTTCTGAAAAAATTAACAAAGATATGGCCCTATTTACTTGTTTCCGATGTGGTGTCCATCGTCATCTGCTTTATTGTTTTAAAAGAGGGGATTCTTCATGGTATCGTGTATGCCTATTCGGAGCTGCTGATGCTGCAGATGGCAGGGTTCTGGGGAAATTATCCTACAGGGGCAGCCTGGTACCTGTCCGCACTGATATTGGCGCTGTTGTTTCTTTTTCCAGTGGCGATGAAGTTTCGGTCTATGTTCCTGAACGTCATAGCTCCGTTGATGGCTGTTTTGATATTAGGTCATCTCACTCTGACCTATGGCAGTGTAGGAAACGATCCGGGGCTTTGGGATGGATATTTTGGAAAAGGCCTGGTTCGCGCCGTAGCGGAGATCTCGCTGGGTGCTGTCTGTTTTGGAGTATCCTCTTATATCAGCAGATGGAAGTCGTCTATACTTTCAAAGGTGCTTTTCGGTATCGCAGAAGTGTTCTGTTACGCAGGGGTGGCCTATATCGCCTATAAATATCAGCCGGGGAAAACTGACATATTGGCAATATTGCTGCTTTTTGCCGGTATCGCGATAACTACCAGCAGGCAGAGCATCTGGTATGAATATTTTAATTTTAAGATATTCGGAGTGTTAGGAACATTGAGTATGGCGATCTTTCTCAATAATTTTTATTGGAGCAAATGCATGCGGACGATATTTCCTACGGCGTCTATCAGCCAATTAATGATATACTATGTTGTTATTTCCCTGCTCTCGGCACTGGCAGTCTACGGAGTTGTGGCGGTATTACGATTTGTTATACATAGGGTGAGAGAAGCGGTGATAAAAGAAAGGGTGGAAGAATGAAAAGAGCGGTTATAACAGGGGCTTCCGGAATGCTTGGCCAGGCGCTTGCCAGATTACTGGTACAAAATGAAATCGAAGTGTATACGGTACTGCGGCCGGGGTCCGAGCACAATGCACAGGCGTTTCATGATGAGAGAGTGATTCCTGTAGAATGTGATCTGACGGAATTGACGTCTCTGCCAGAAAAGATTTCGCAGACATGTGATGCCTTTTTTCATTTTGGCTGGGGAGGAACCTTTGGAAACACAAGAAACAATTATTATGGGCAGCTGCAAAATGTAAGTTATACCCTGGATGCTGTGGAGGCGGCAAAGGTATTAGGCTGCAGCGTATTTCTTGGCGCGGGATCCCAGGCGGAGTTTGGCCGGGTGCCAGAAGGGGTAAAGCTTTCGGCAAAACTAACTGCTAATCCGGAGACAGGGTATGGCATCGCGAAACTTTGTGCCGGGCAGATGAGCCGTGCTGCGTGCCGGGATTATGGAATCCGCCATATCTGGACGCGGATTCTCAGCGTATATGGTCCGGGGGACAAGGACAGGACCATGGTGATGTCTGGGATCTGTTCCATGTTGCGGGGTGAGATTCCCAAGTATACGAAAGGGGAGCAGATCTGGGATTATCTGTATTGTGACGATGCGGCGAAGGCCTTTTATCTGGCTGCGGAAAAAGGCAGGGATGGTGCCGTTTACTGTGTGGGAAGCGGACAGGAAAGACTTCTGAAGGATTATATAAAGGATATTGGCGATGTAGTATGTCCAGGGCAGGAGATCACCTTTGGAGAGGTTCCATATTACGATAAACAGGTGATGTATCTGTGCGCCGATATAGAAGATCTGAAACGGGATACCGGGTTTGAACCAGAGACCGCTTTTCGTGAGGGCATAGAAAAAACAGTGGAATGGAGAAAAGCATGCGCCAGGCCTTTGTTTGACAATTAAAAATAGGATATACTAAAATTCGGATAACATTTTTTATGGTAAGAAGGAGAAAGAAAATGCAACAGAAACGGACCTATGCGATGATCAGTGGACTGCTTGCTGTCATGGCGGCTATGACGTATTGGAATTTTGCCCTTGTGGCAGCGCCGGATGGAGTGTTGGGGGTACATTCTTTAGGGAATATAAAATGTTATGCGGTATTGGTGATGGTACTGGTCTTATTCTTTCTCGGGTTTTATATGTTTTTTTATTGGACCGGCCTGACAAATAAAACGATTGATCAGATGAGATATGTATTGGCAGCAGTGGGAATTGGAGCGGTTATTTACATACTGCTGCCTCATGTTAAAACAGTTTGGGAATTCCCGGTCTGGGTCACGGTGGGGATAGGAGTATTCTTTACGGTTTTTCTTTGCGCCGGACTTTGCATCCGGTCCAAAAATCTGTTTTCTGTATTCTTTCTCATCCTGCTGTTTGGTTTACTGTGGGGAGTGGCAATGTCTACAGTGAATACCTTTCGCTCTGCACCCCACGGTGCTTTTTATGATCTGCACCATACGTCGGCGTATATGGACTCGATTTTTAATGTGTACCGCCATATGGGTTATGAGGGCGGACTTACGGATCAGTATGGGCATTATGGATTGTTTTTTTATCTTCCATTAAAACTTTTCGGGTGCTCTAGCGCGACCGTTGCCGTCATATTGGGAATTCTGGCGGCGATGGTGTACATTTTATGTATGACAAGCTTTTGTATGGTTGTAAGAAATACAGTGTTACAGATCGCTGTGATCTGTATCGCCGGCATCGCAGGTTTGAATCCTGCATTGGGAAGTATTTACTGGCAGTGTTATCCCCATCGTTTGGTTTTTCCGGCGATTACGATTTTTATGATAACTTTTTTCAGCAGCAGGGGGATGAAGATGTGGCAGTTTGTGACAGGGTGTGTGGTAATTGCCCTGGCCCTGCTTTGGAATTTTGAATCCGGTATCATCTGCTCTGCGGCGTGGTTTGTGCATAGCATTGTTTTTATGCTGCAGAAGGGAAAAATGACGAAGAAAAAGCTTCTGTTCTGCGGGATTTTCCTGCTGGCGGATGTGGTGGTCCCTTTTCTGCTCGCAGTGGGAAGCGTAAATCTCTACAATTTGATTGTAGCAGGTTCCGAAGCTAAATTTCTGGGAGTACGGGATTTTGTGGGAATGGTAGTTGACGATAACTATATTACCCAGCTCCAGACGGATCTGGCCTGGGGAAATGAGTTTTACATTCATAAGATCATTGTCTTTTTACTTTGTTTCTGCTGGGGGATCTTTCATAACCGGGTGTTTGGGATTCAGGGAAATGAAGTAAAAGCAAACTGCAGTATTGCCGTGTCAGTAATGGGGCTAGGACTTCTTACCTATTACATGAACCGAACGCTTGCCGGACATGCTCTTGTAAATCTGTTCTTTATCTTATGTCTGGGATTTATTGTGAGTGGAGCTTATGAATTAGCCGTTGTCAGATGGAATCTGAAGCGAAGCTCCTTTGCCGGGATAGGGAAGGCAGTTTGTGGACTCTATGCGTGTCTGCTTCTTGCGGGATGTGGAATGGCAAATCTGACCGTATATTCAAATTTTCAGGAAAAATATAGTACTGGCGTTTATGATTATGACAAGTTTGAGGGTTTTGTCAGTCAGATCGGACAGGCGGTTCCAGAAGATACCTGGGCAAAAGGAGAGGGAACCACAGCGATTTATATGGAATTGGGTAGAAACAACAAGGCTTATGAATTTGGTGATGTGATTGCTGAGGAGATGCAGGAACACAATAAGATCTTTGTCATTGACCGTTATTTTCCGTCCGTTCCGGAAGATTTTCAGATGGTTCAACAGTTTGCATATAATGATGTAGTATTTGGGTATTTTGTCAGAAAACAGTAAAACAGGCAGTTGTTTGTTGACAACATAAGAAATGTATTTTATACTATTGAAAGATGTGTCAGATGGTTTGGATTGCCAATGTTTTGGGAAGAAGGAGAAGAGGAGGAAGAAATCTTGGATTCAAGAATACAAAATATTAAAAAAGAAGGATTCTCTGTTCTTATTCTGTTTGTATTGGTTTTTATTGTGCTTTTTCTTTCCTTTGGCTTTCCAGAATATAATATATCTATGCCCATTGCTTATAATGGCGGGGATGATTTTTCCGTTTATAAAAATGCGAAAATGCTTTCAGAAGGGTCCGGCTGGATTAGTGAAACCCAGCGTCTGGGGGCGCCTTATGGGGCAGAATATCATGACTTTATGCCGGATGCCCTGATGAATGTAGATAATTTATTGATCAAATTTTTTGGGATTTTTACAGATGATATCATTTTAAATGTAAATCTTACTGTATTTTTTTTATTCTTTGTCATTGCGGGAACTGCCTACTATGCGTTGCGGCAGATGGGAGTCAGAAATGATTTTGCTGTCATGGGAGCAGTGACCTTTGATTTTATGTATTATCATTTTATGCGGATGATCTCGCATTTTTCACTGGGAGCCTATGAGTTTGTTCCGCTTTCGGTACTTTTGTGCGTGTGGCTTTGGAAGGATGAGAAGCTCTTTGTGTACGGGAAAGAGTTTTTCCGCTATAAGAAAAATTATCTGGTTATTTTGTTCGCTTTGCTGATCGCGAATAACGGTATCGCCTATTATGCCTTTTTCACCTGTATGTTTTTGGGCATCACAGGAGTATCCAGGACCATAAAAGAGAAGAAATTTCGATATCTGGCAAAAATGTGTGGAATGATTGCACCGATCGTCCTTTTTATGGCTGTGTCTCTGATTCCGTCGCTGCTGTATCAGTTGAAGAATGGTTTTCTTCTTACCTCCCGTCAGATCGGGGATTCCGAACTGTATGCGATGAAGCTCATACAGCTTCTGATTCCGTATAAGGATTATGGGATTCAGAAGCTTCAGGATTTTCATAGCGAATATTATAAAGTATTTACTTTTACGGAAGCCTTTATGTCCTATCTGGGACTGGTGGCTGGTCTTGGTTTTCTTTTCCTTCTTTTTGCGATTCTGCGGAAGAGAACGAAGGAAAGCGACAATAAAAGCATTTTGACGTTATTGGTTGAATTGAATGTGTTTGCGGTGCTGTTTGCCACCATGGGCGGATTTAGCAGTATTTTTGCCAACTTTGTGATGGGATTGATCCGGGGAGTAAACCGGATATCTATCTTTATCGGCTTTTTCTCGATCGCGGCACTTTGTATTGTGATGACTACGTTGGTAAAACATGAATTTGTTCGATTTAAGAGGGCAAAAGGTATCCTTTATGTCCTATTTGTCGTGTTTGTGGTATTGGGGCTCAAGGATCAGATTCCGGATCATATCACGGGGAATTCTGTGGTATATGCAGAGGAAAGAGCCTCGGATGAGGAATTTATCCAGAGCATAGAGAGACAGCTCCCAGCAGGAGCTATGATCTATCAGCTGCCTTATCACCCCTATCCAGAGGGCGGACCGGTATTTGATCTGGCAGACTATCATCTGTTGATCGGTTATCTGTATTCCGATACCCTGCGCTGGAGTTATGGCGGCAGCAAGGGCCGGGAAGGGGATCAGTGGAACAAGGAGATGTCAGAAAAAGAGATGCCAGAGATGGTCGAGGCGTTGAAGAAAGAAGGATTTGCTGGGATTTATCTGGACAAGCGTGCATATGAGGAGGCTGTGTTTGACAATATATATAATGTCATCAACGTATGTCTTGGATACGAGCCCAGCCATAGCAAAAATGAGAATTTATACTTTTGGAAATTTGAGTAAATACTAGGAGGTAAAAGATATGAAAGCAGTTTTGCTTGCAGGTGGATTTGGGACGAGAATCAGTGAGGAGAGTTATCTGAAACCAAAACCAATGGTTGAGATCGGAGAAAAACCAATTTTATGGCATATCATGAAGCTGTATGCCTGGTATGGCATCGATGAGTTTGTAATTTGTGCTGGTTATAAGCAGCATGTGATCAAGGAGTGGTTTGCCGATTATTTTCTTCATAACAGCGACATCACCTTTGATTATACCAGGGGTGGCGAGATGATTGTCCACAGTAATATTGCAGAACCATGGAAGGTGACAATCGTGGACACCGGACTGAATACGATGACCGGCGGCCGTGTGAAAAGAATCAAAAAATATATCGGGGATGAGCCCTTTCTACTGACCTATGGCGATGGTGTCAGTGATATCAATATCAAAGAGCTCATCGAATTTCACAAGGGACATGGTAAGATCGCTACCATGAGTTCCTATAATGTAGGGCAGCAGTTCGGCGTGCTGGATGTAGATGACAATGGCCTTGTCACGGCATTCCGGGAAAAGTCCAATATCGACGGCGGATTGATCAACGTAGGTTACATGGTTCTCGAACCAGCAATCTTTGATTACATTGAAGGAGATTCTACGGTGTTTGAGAAAAAACCGTTGGAAATGCTGGCGAAAGAAGGACAGCTGGTATCACGTAAACACGACGGTTTCTGGCAGTGCATGGATACTCAGAGAGATAAGATGAAGTTAGAGGAGATGTGGACCGACGGAAATGCTCCGTGGAAGGTCTGGGAATAAAAGTTTCAGGTACCGGCCCTGCAAAGCAAATATGGAGGAAAATATATGATCGATTTATCGTTTTTTAAAGGAAAGAAGGTTCTGGTGACAGGTCATACCGGATTCAAAGGGACGTGGATGTGCCGCACCCTGATCGGAGCTGGGGCAGAGGTGACAGGATATTCTTTGGAACCGCCCACAGATCCCAATCTGTTTGCTATGGCTGAGATAGAAGATAAGATGAATTCTGTGATCGCAGATATCAGAGATCTGGACAAGCTCTCCAGGGTATTCCGTGAGTCTTCACCAGAGATTGTGATCCATCTCGCTGCACAGCCTATTGTCCGGGATTCCTATAAGGAACCGGTCTATACTTATGAGACGAATGTGATGGGAACCGTAAATATTTGTGAATGTGTGAGACAGAATGAATGTGTGAAGAGCTTTTTGAATGTCACCACGGATAAGGTCTATGAGAACAGAGAATGGGAGTGGGGATACCGGGAAAACGAACCTCTGGATGGGTACGATCCCTATTCTAACAGTAAATCCTGTTCCGAGCTGGTGACTCACAGCTATAAAAATTCCTTTTTTACCGACGACCGGGTGGCAGTATCTACTGCAAGGGCAGGTAATGTCATAGGAGGCGGTGATTTTGCCAATGACCGTATTATCCCGGATTGTGTCAGAGCGGCAGAGCAAAAGAAAGATATTATTATAAGGAATCCATTTTCTACCAGGCCCTATCAGCATGTACTGGAGCCGGTGATCGCGTATCTGATGATCGTAAAAGAGCAGTATGAGAATCACGAGCTTCAGGGATACTATAATGTAGGACCGGATGAAGTGGATTGTGTTACCACGGGAGATCTGGTAGAAATGTTTGTGGAAAAATGGGGAGAGGGTCTTAAGTGGATCAATCAATATGATGGAGGCCCCCATGAGGCAGGTTTCCTTAAGCTGGACTGTTCCAAACTTAAGAAAACCTTTGGATGGAAAACGACATGGTCTGTTTCGGAAGCTCTGGATAAGACGGTGGATTGGACAAAAGCGTGGTTTGCCGGTGAAAATATTGCGGATGTGATGGACCGTCAGATCCAGGAGTTTGTTGGAAGATAAAGATAAAAACGGAAGTGAAAGGAAATGATATTATGTTTGAAAATATGAATGAGGCACAGGCGAGAGAGAGTATCTTAGAGCAGGTAAAGGAGTATTGTGATAAATACCACAATCAGGAAAAGCCTTTTGAAGAGGGAGACCGTATTCCCTACGCGTCCAGATATTATGGGCACGAGGAGATGGTGAATCTGGTAGACAGTTCACTGGAATTCTGGCTTACCTCCGGTCGTTATACGGATAAATTTGAAAAAGAATTTGCGCAGTATCTGGGAATCAAACATTGTTCTCTTGTAAATTCTGGTTCTTCTGCCAACCTTCTGGCATTTATGGCGCTTACCTCCCCGCTGATGGGAGACCGCAGGATTATGCCGGGAGATGAAGTGATCACTGTGGCAGCCGGATTTCCGACCACCATTGCACCGATTATTCAGTACGGCGCGGTGCCGGTATTTGTGGATATGACCATTCCACAGTACAATATGGATGCTTCTATGCTGGAGGAAGCTCTTTCTGATAAGACCAAGGCGATTATGATCGCTCATACACTGGGAAATCCATGGGATCTGGGTTCTATCCGGGAATTCTGTGACAAGCATGGATTATGGCTGGTAGAGGATAACTGTGATGCACTGGGGTCTAAATACATCATAAATGGAGAAGAAAAGTTTACAGGAACCATCGGTGATGTGGGAACTTCCAGCTTCTATCCGCCGCATCATATGACGATGGGAGAGGGCGGAGCTGTCTATACCAACAATCCGCTGATCCATAAGGCAGTTCGATCCCTGAGAGACTGGGGAAGAGACTGCGTGTGTCCTTCCGGCCGGGATAATATGTGCGGACACCGTTTTGATAAACAGTACGGGGAACTTCCCCTGGGTTATGACCACAAGTATGTGTACTCCCATTTTGGATATAACTTAAAGGCAACAGATATGCAGGCGGCAGTGGGCTGTGCGCAGCTGGAAAAGTTTCCTACATTTGTAGAAAAGAGAAGACATAACTTTGACCGTCTGAGAAAGGCATTGGAGGATGTGGAAGACAAACTGATCCTTCCGGAAGCATGTCCAAATTCCAAGCCAAGCTGGTTTGGATTTCTGCTTACCTGCCGCGAGGGCGTGGATAAAAATAAAGTTGTTCAGTATATTGAAGACCATGGTGTGCAGACCCGTATGCTGTTTGCCGGCAATATCGTAAAACAGCCATGTTTTGATGAGTTCCGTGCTTCCGGCAAGGGCTACCGTGTGGTCGGTGATCTTGCGGTGACGGACCGGATCATGAAAGATACATTCTGGCTGGGAGTATATCCGGGCATGACAGATGCGAAGATCGATTATATGGCAAAGGTGATCAAAGAGGCTTTGCAGCAGTAACAGAATGGAGAAATTATGAAAAAGGTAATCAGTATACTTGTACCGACGTACAACGAAGAGGAAAATGTAGAACCATTGAGCGAGGCGATTATAGAAGAAATGGGGAAAAATCTTCCCCAATATGATTATGAGCTCGTGTTTATTGATAACGATTCCAATGACCGGACGAGGGAGAAGATCCGGGGGCTGTGTGCGGGGAATCCTAAGATTCGCGCTATTTTCAATGCCAAGAATTTTGGGCAGTTCAATTCCCCGTATTATGGCCTGCTGCAGACCAATGGTGAATGTACGATATTGATGTGTGCAGATTTTCAGGATCCGATCTATATGATCCCCAGGCTGGTACATGAGTGGGAACAGGGCAATAAGATCGTTATCGGGATCAAGTCCAGGAGCAAGGAAAATAAGATCATGTATTTCCTTCGGAGCTGTTATTATAAGTTGATTAAAAGGATGTCCAGTGTGGAACAGATCGAACATTTTACCGGTTTTGGGCTCTATGATAAAGAGTTTATCGACGTGCTCAGGGAATTGGATGATCCCACTCCTTTTTTACGGGGGATCGTGGCCGAACTTGGTTACAAGAGAAAGGATATCGAGTATCAGCAGGAGAGACGCCGGGCGGGCAAAACCCATAATAACTGGTATAGTCTGTACGATGCTGCGATGCTCAGCTTTACTTCCTACACCAAAGTCGGCATGCGTATCGCTACGATCCTGGGTTTTATCCTGTCGGGGATAAGTATACTGGTAGCATTGGTTTATCTGGTCATGAAACTGGTTTTCTGGGAGCGTTTTGTGGCGGGTATGACACCGATACTTTTAGGCATTTTCATATTTGGATCGATTCAGCTGTTCTTTATCGGCCTCCTGGGAGAGTATATCATGAATATCAGTTCCAGAGTGACAAGAAGACCCCTTGTTATAGAGGAAGAGCGGGTGAATTTTGACAAAGCAGAATTAGAAGAGAAAAAGTAGATGGTTTAGAGAGAGAGTATAGAGTATGAAGATAAGAAAAAGAAAGCATTGGCTTGAGAGCTTTTTACTGGGGATGTTGCTGGGAGCTGTATTTTTTGTTATTATATACGGCTTCGATGTTTTAAATGTCACAAATGATTCATGGCTTTTAACAGGCCGGGATCTTCAGCAGCATTACATCGGATGGAAATTTTTCAGAAATGCCGACTGGACATTTCCCATCGGTATGCATAACGGCCTAACCTATCCGTATCATGTCAGCGTACTCTATACGGATTCCATCCCATTATTTGCCATATTTTTTAAACTCTTTTCTCCGATTTTACCAGAGACATTTCAGTATTTTGGGCTTTTTGGTCTAATGTGTTTTATGCTCAATGGTGGAATCGGAGCGTTGCTGGTTGCAAAAATTAACAAAAGCAGGTTATTTTGTCTCTTTGGAACGATCTTTTTTATCCTTTCCACACCAGTTCTTCAGAGATTATTTGGTCTGCTGTCGGAAGATTCCAGACATACCTCTCTGGCGGCACATTTTTTGATTCTGGGAGCGTTGGGAATCTGGATGTATAAGGAATCTTTTGAAAAGTATTGGAGGGCAGCCCTGGCTTTTAGTCTTCTTGGTGTTCTATGCATCCTGATCCAGATGTACATTATTTTCATGGTGGGAGGAATTATGTGCGGATATCTCCTGCACTATCTTTTGAAATATAAAGATTGGAAACGGCTGGTAATCGTATTTCCCAGTTTTATGATATGTTCGCTGGCTGTTTTTTATGTGGTAGGAGGGTTTTCCAATATCTTGAAATCTACGGCGGGTGGTTTTGGTCTGTATTCAGCCAATATCAATGCATTGGTGAATCCATTTAATTATTCGACATTTTTCCATAAATTACCCTGGCATTCCGGCCAGTATGAAGGATTTTCCTATCTTGGCCTGGGGATCATCTTACTGTATCTGGTCTGTGCTGTGCTGCTGGTGGTAAAGATCGTAAAGCTTGGTGGAGTTCTGGCTGCCAGGAGATGTCTTCTGGATAAATACCGCAGGCACAGAGCCGGCGTGATTTCCCTGGCGGTAGTAGTGATCGTATTCTGGCTGCTGGCGCTTACGGCATCGGTTTATTTTGGCAGCCGGATGGTAATGTGGGTATATATTCCGGATAAATTGTTGGAACTGCTTGCGGTGATCCGTTCTTCCGGCAGATTTATGTGGGTGATTATGTATTTGTTGATGCTTTTGGGATTGTATGTGATCACCCGGTTCATTCGGAACAAGAAACTTCAGAAAATAATATTGCTGGTGTGCGTTTTTCTTCAGATCGCTGATCTGGCAAAACCTATTGTGAAAATACACAGTCAGTATACCGGAGAAGCGGTAGAAGAGGATATATACGCAAAGGATGCTTTTTGGACAACCCAGCTTGGCAATTATCGTCATATCGTGTATTATCCCTTGGATTCCTGTAGTTTTTATCATATGCTTCAGATCGGAACGAAGGCGTCGTATTTTAATATGGATATGAATTATTTTTACATGTCCCGCTATTATAAAGATAAGCTGGCGAAGCAGGAAGACCAGAAAAACAAAAAGGTGTTTGAGGAAAATCAGCTGGCGGAAGACACGGTCTATATTACTGATTATGCCAATGCTCATAAATTTAAAGATAGATGCCATCTGTACTTGGTTGACAATCTGATCCTTGCTCTGAAGAAACCGGTGGAGGGTCTGAAACCTTACAATGATGTATACATCAGCAAAGAGGACCCCTATTTGGAAATGGACTTTTCCTATACTGGACAGGCGAGGAGGTTTGCTCACAATGGATGGAATCTGCCGGATTATGGAGAAGAGGGAATGTGGACTACCAAACAGAGCGTACTGCGAATCTATTCCGGCGGAGCGAAAAAAGTGCGTATTACGTTGGAATATGAAGCGGGTAAAAAACGGGGAAAGACCACGGTTAAAGTCAATGGAAGCAAAAAACTGAGTATCAATAATAAGCAGTCTGGTACCGTCTCATTTGACACGGAGCTAAAGGAAACTGTCGATGAGAAACGGCGGATCGGTGTAAACTGGCTGTTTTTGAACACCGATGATATATTCGAGGTGAAGCAGAATGGTTCAGAGGAAGACCGGGGAATTTTCGTGAAGAAGATGACAGTGACGTATCTAGAATAGTGCAAGTGGAGGAAACTATGCAGAAGATCAAAAAGTATTTTAATGATTTCAATCATGTGACGGCAGGTCCCTGCCGGGCAGAATATATCGTGGGTGCCCTGATTGTTATCGCTGCAGCCTTTATGTTTTGTTTTACGAAGGATTTTAAGCTGACGGTCACACAGTCCCTGGATTTTAATGATTGTTTATTCCATGGTAAACTGTTCCGTTATTACAGTGAGATCAATGAACTGGCGCTGTCGGGACATTACAGCAAGGCATGGCCCCAGACACTTCTGGCAGGTGCCAATTATTCCATTATTAATTATGCAACGGTTGGATTGATCTGTCTGCCGGTATATATTTTTGATCGGCTTTTCGATCTTTCAGTTTCCGTTCTTGTGTATGAAGCGATTGTGAAAGCTGCCTTTGCGGCTATCATGATCTATATGTCAAAGATTGTGTTTGATATCGGTAAGATTCTGAAATCAGATGAGAAGGATGCCGGCTGGACGGCCCTATGCTTTTTGACATCCCCGGTATTTCTGTTTGCCTCGATCATTATATCTCATCTGGATATTTTTTCTATTCTGTTTCTGCTTCTTGGCATAAAATATATGGCCAAAGGGAATCACTGGCTGGAACTGCTGTTTTTTATGCTGGCAGCTTCCTATAAGCCATTCGTGCTGCTGGGGATCATCCCGATCCTGCTTCTGCGTGAAAAAAGGATTCTTTATCTGCTCCGGGATGCTGTTGCTGTGATGTTTGGTATCCTCCTGCAGAATGTGGTTTATAGTTTTGATCCGGGATATCAGGAGACACAGAAGTTCATGAGTGAAACCTATGGTTTTATCGGAAGATTTTTTGGCGTGGGATTTGCTTTTAAGAGAAATTGTTATGATTCTACCGTAAGTTATTTTATCGTTGCTTTTGTGCTGATCTGCACAGCTGCCTATATGATCCGGAAGGTGAGATGGGAGCTTGTATTTGCCCTGCCTTTTATGGTGATGGGAGCTTTTGTGATGTTTGTCCAGTGGCATCCGAACTGGATGGTGCTGGTGGTTCCCTTTGGTACTTTGATGCTTTTGTATACGTGCAATATTCGTATTACATGTATCTTTGAATGCCTGTTTTCTTTGCTTATCATTCTTGTGACAGCGTTGGGCTGGCTTCACAATTATGATGTGAGAATGCTCAATGGAGGTGTCATTCCGAAACTGCTTGGGCTTGAGATCAACAAGAATTATATGATACACAAAGTGTTACTGAGGAAATTTCCAGACATTCCCATAGATATCTATTCATCCCTTCTTTGCGGGGTTGTACTGGGGATGATCGGTGTTTTTGCCTACGACTGCATCAAGCGGAAGAATATGTGCGAGGCGGCAGAGAAAATGAGAAAATGGGAGAGATATGCTGTCTGGTGCAGAGTGCTTCCCGCCATCGGGTTTATGGCATATTCCCTGTTGATCTGTTTTCTATAAAAACAGGCTTTGCTTAAGTTTGTTATGAGGAAAATTTATGGAGAAAAAAGATAAGTTTTGTAACTGTGTCTATGTGGTCATTGCTGCACTGGCTTTAGGGGGTATGCTGGCATATTCCGGGGTTCAGGAGTTCTGGTATGATGAAGTGTATCAGCTTGGGCTGGTGGGACCAGATAAGGGGATCGGAGAGGTGCTTCGATCCTATATGCAGTTAAAAGATTATACACCTCCTTTGTATGCTGTCATAGTATGGATATGGAGAGCTGTGGTTCCATTTTCTTTCCCCTGGCTGCTGCTGGTGTCAGAAGGACTCACCGCTGCTGGTATTTTTTTTACCGCCCTTGCCGGCAGGGAGCTGGGGGGCAAAAAGCTTGGGCTATTGGCGGAGATCTTGTCAGCAGCCTCCACAGTGCTGGTTTTGCATGCTGGATATGAATTCCGTTCGTATTCCCTGTATTTTTTGTCGGCGGCCCTGTTGGTCTTTGCTATGGCAAAGCGAATTCGGAGTTCAGGGAAGAGAGGTAATATTTTTTTTGCAGTATCACTGCTTTTGTTTTTATATTCTCATTATTATGGCTGTGTGATAGCAGGGGTACTTTTTCTTTTGGAGATCATCTTTGTCATCGCCAGAAAGCAGAGTTTCAAAAGAATCTATCCATATTTTGCAGCGGGTGCAGGATTTGCGCCCTGGCTGGTGCTGGTTTTTATCAACCATACGAGAAGTATCACAGAATTCTGGATCCAGCCGCCAGATCTGAGATCACTATTTGATCTCCTTCATTTTTTGTGCAGTGAGAATAAGTTTCAGCTCTGGACTCTCTGTCTGGGGATCGCAGGATGCCTTGTGTGCTTTTTAGCGAAATGTCGTTTTGGCAGGTTTTCTTTTGAAAATGATGCGGAAAAACTTTATCTGCCCGGGCTTGTGGTCGCAGTGCCAGCGATCATGTATCTTTATAGTACCG
Source organism: uncultured Lachnoclostridium sp. (assembly GCA_947369165.1). GTDB lineage: Bacteria > Bacillota > Clostridia > Lachnospirales > Lachnospiraceae > Eubacterium_F. The sequence goes on along the minus strand of CANBKJ010000035.1, from coordinate 1,358 downwards.
TGATCAATCCTTCTGGTGGAATTTTTTATAACCGCTATTTTATTGGTTTGCTGCCTTTTTGCTATCTGATGATGGCACAGGCGGTACTCTGGGGATGGCAGCTGGCTGCCGGCAGGGAGCGGAATCGTGAATTTACGGCGTTATGCGTGGGGATTGCTCTTGTTTTGGTGGTGCAGAATGGAACGTTGCTTCTGAATGAACTTCATCAGGAACAGAAAATTTCCTATCGGGGTTCCGTAGGGGCACTGGCAAAAAAGGATGATATTACAGATGAGGGCGTTGTCGTTGTGACGACGGATAATTCTTATGTGCGAGCTGGGATAGAGATGTATTTTAAAGGATTTTATGGAACAAGGCCAAAGGTTATTTCCCAGCACGATAATAATTTCCAGGAAATTGTAAAACATTATAAGAAAGCGTATTTGTTTATTGGGAAACAACCTCTGGTGGATGAAACCAGAAAGTTGTTTACGGAGTATCATATGGTTTCGAGAGATAAGAAAAACAGGATCCGGGAATATGCTATGGAACAAAAGGAAGATGAATAGACAAAAAGGATGAAAGATGATGAATGGAATTAGTGAAAAATTATGGGGCATAATAGAAACGATAGTAAGAGGAATCTTTGGTGTGATTTTCAAGCTTATTAAAATGGATCCGACGGAGGAACAGTGGGATGCTCTGCTCCAGTTCGTAAAATTCGGTTTGGTAGGTGTATGGAATACCGTATTTTCCTATACAATAAATGTCTTGTGTCTGCTTTTATTTAAAAAAGCAGGAGTTCTGCAGACCGCAGACCTGGATATGTACGTATCCAACACCATTGCTTTTATTATCAGTGTTTTGGTATCTTTTCTTCTTAACAGTAAATTCGTGTTTACGCTGGAGGAAGGTCAGAGCCGCAATTTCTGGAAGGCACTGATGAAGAGTTATCTGTCCTATGGTTTTACAGGAATCATTTTGAACAATCTCCTCGCTTATTTGTGGGTGAATGTGTTGGGAATATCCAAATTTATAGCGCCGCTGATCAGCCTGATCATAGCGATACCGATTAACTTTGTGATGAATAAGCTTTGGGCATTTAAAACGGAAAACAAGTAAAAATCCTTTTCAAATCCGCCAACATATGGTAAAATGAACGCATAAGCACGAACGCACCTTCTCCTGGAGACAGCCTCCTACTTGCAGGAAAGGATGTCTCCAGGAGAAGGTATGTGAGTGCAACGAACACTAAGCTCCTTCGGGGCACCGAAGGAGCTTAGTGAGTGCTTATGCGAGAAGCACGAACGCATCTTATGCGGGTAAGCACGAACGCATCTTATGCGGGTAAGCACGAACGCATCTTATGCGGGTAAGCA
>CANBKJ010000034.1 GCA_947369165.1 uncultured Lachnoclostridium sp. | reverse complement strand
GTATAATATTGCTTCTAAATATGCATTATATTGATAAGTCCTAATTTCCGGATTATCTTTTATAGAATTCACTATCATATTAATCCCCCGTTTCAATAAAATTATAGCCATGAACATCCCCTTACACTTTCGTATTAATAAAGGATCGCAAAACATGAGAAACTTATTTATCACTAAACCTATAGTAATAATCAGCCATTAATTAAAAATTTCTAACTTATGACCAAATTAACAAATCCTGTCATCATCCGGGATGCTCTGTAAAAATATTTGGAAGGCGGATGGTCTGGCCTAGACTCCTCATCACAGCGCCTGCCCACATATCAAAACAAAACCACGCTTATTTCCAGCCTAATCCACACTCAGATTCTCCGCCAGCCTCTGCATCTTCCGGTCCGCCCGCGCCATCAGATCTGCACACCGTTTGAGCTGCTTGTGCATCTCCTGGGTAAACTCTTTCTCCTTTTTGTAACGCAGCTGGTGTTCCGTACTCGCCCAAAAATTCATCGCGATGGTTCTCAGCTGGATTTCGATGGGAACCTTGCGCATCTGGTCGGAAAAGAACACATCCACCATCAGGATCAGATGCAGGCTGCGATATCCGTTTTCTTTTGGCGTCTCTATGTAATCCTTTACGCGGATCACTTCCACATCCGTCTGATTCATCAACATCCTTGCTACATGGTACACATCGGAGATAAAAGGACATACCACCCGGACTCCCGCCACGTCATAGATATTTCTCATCATGCAGCTTATGGTAAGAGGCAGTCTCTTTTTTTTCATTTTTCCTATGATACTGTCAGAAGTTTTAACCCGGCTCTTGATATTTTCAATGGGGTTCCGGTCATTGCAGTACTGAAATTCTTTATTCAGGATCTCCAGTTTTGCCGTCACCTGCTGAATCCCCGCCTCATAAAAAAACATAATCTGCCGGTACTGTTTTTCCATATCCAGATCGTCCGCCAACTGAGGCAGAAGCATCTCCGCTTCCTCCTCACTGACTACATCGATGAATTCCACTTCCCCATCTTTTTTTGTATTTAAACGACTTAAAATATTATTCAATATATCACATCCTTTAACCTCATTATAGCAGAAATTCTTGAATTATCTGTCAAGATAATGTAAAGGAAATGTAAAAAAGGTGCGGCTGAAAACCGCGCACCTCTGAAGAATCACAAGTGATTCTTCGCTCCGCACTTCGAAACTTTCCTATAGGATAAAAAAGGTGCGGCTGAAAACCGCGCACCTTCTCCGCACTTAGAGAACTTTCCTATCAAAAGATCACACTTTTAGCCAATTCATCTGCTATATCATTGTATTTATCACCAGAATGCCCCTTCACTTTTACAAACCGGATCTTCAGATCCTGGCTGATGGAATCAAAATATTCCTTGTACGCCCTGGTACCCTCTTTATTGGTCTTCCACTCCCCCAGGCACCAGGAAGCGATCCCCTGGTAATCGTGGTAGATACTAAGACTGTGTATCCGCATCTCCACCGCCTTACGCATCGCCAGCTCCGCCCCCAGGATCTCTCCCGCCACATTTCTCATGGAGGCAAGCTCCTCACTCTCTCCCTTCTGGGCGATATGTATCTCCTCACCCCCATACAAAAATACGAGTCCACAGCTGTATTCACCCGTCGCTGCATTGTAACTTCCGTCCACATAAGCGACTGCCTCACCGGGTGGAAATTCCGGTTCTGCTGTCTCTCCCGGCTGAAACTCAAGCTCTGCTGCCCCGCACTCTGAAAATCCCAGCTCTACTGAATCCGGAGCCGCCATCGCTCCATGCACTCCGACAAATTCCTCCGCTTCCGCCAGCGTCGGAAAACTTTTATACACGGCGCCAGAATAACCATCCACCTGACTTTTGCATTTTTCCCAGGTCAGATACACGCCTGGCGTCTTTCCCACTTTTACCCCATAATATTTTTTCTTAGCCATTCTATTCTGATCTCCATTTTCACATAATATTGATTAGCCCGACGAGGCTAAGTTCTGGATCTCCTCTTCTGTGAGAAACCTCCACTCTCCCACAGCCAGACTCTCATCCAACACCAGCGTCCCCATCTCCACCCGCTTCAGATAGGTCACGGTCTTTCCCAACTTTGCAAACATCCTTTTGACCTGATGAAATTTTCCCTCGGTAATGGTCAGAAATGCCTCCCTGGGAGCTAAGATCTCCAACACGGCCGGACTAGTAAGTCTCTTTTCACCAATATCCATCCCATCCCGCATTTTCTCTACATCCGTAGTGTCCAAATTCTTATCCAGTTGGACAAAATATTTTTTAGCCACATGATGCCGCGGAGACAACAGCCGATGCGCCAGTCCCCCGTCATTTGTCAGGATCAAAAGTCCCTCCGTATCTTTGTCCAGACGCCCCACAGGAAACAGGTCCTTTGCAAGAAAAACGGATTTTCCATCATACTCTGGAACGGAAGGCAGCACCACTGGAGAATGCTTTTTTATGTATTCTACAGCAGTCTCATCCCTGTCATCCGCTGTTGATGAGATGATCCCCGTCGGTTTATTCAGCAAAATATACTGGTACTTCTGCCCCCGGATTTCCCTGCCATCCCATAAAATAGAATCAGAGAATGCCACCTTGTCATTCCCTGTCTTTGCCGTCTCACCATTTACCTGTACCCGCCCCTCCCGGATCTCCTTTTTTGCCCGAGAACGGGTCAGCTCCGTGAAATCGGCCAGATATTTATCAAGTCTCAGATTCATTCTTTTAAATTTCCTTTTTCTACACTTGTCCGTATCAGATTCTGGAGCACATAATCCCAGAGCTCCTCCGATCCCTCCGCCGTCTTTTCATTGCGCGCCAACACCTGTGAAAGATGAATATCATGCTCCCTCCAGGACCGCCCTTCCGAGGCAGCATTGAGCAGCAGTGGCTGGATATGGTCGAGAGTACGGGCGAACTTCGCTTCTGGCGTCTCTGCCGCCTCAAATTCGTCCCATAAACCACGGAACTTTATGCTCTGATCCTCCGGCAGTATGCCAAACAGCCGGTGGGCTGCTTTTAACTCCCGTTCCCGCTGGGTCACCTTACCCTCTTCATCATACGCATAAGTATCCCCCGCGTCGATCTCCACAATATCATGGATCAGTATCATGGTTACCACTTTTAATACATCGATCTTCTCATTGGCATACTCGCTGAGAAGCACCGCCATGACCGCCATATGCCAGGCATGCTCCGCATCGTTTTCTTTCCTCTCGCCATTGGTGAGATAGTTCTGCCTCTGGATCAATTTTTCTTTGTCAATCTCCCGAAAAAAGTCAAACTGCTGTTCCAGACGTACCATTTACTCTTCTCCTCCACATCTTAGCCCCAGGCGCTATAGAGCCTGCCCGTCAGCGCGAATCTGAACCATCAGGCCATCACACTGACTTCGTTTTCCTGCCGATTCTGCCCTTTAAGATCCATTCAAATCCTTCAATCTGTTTTGTCTTAAACCAACGATAGATATCCACTCCGGCTGCTGCCGCCACAATCGTATATATAACAATGACCACAATCTCTGCCACCATACCCCTGCTGGCAAACAGGATCCGTGGCAGGGCATTCATCAGCATGAGAACTTCATACATAACAAGAGGATAGATCCATGCCATCTTTTTATTTCCTGAATTATAATAATTCCCCATAACAAGGGCAATATCAAGAACGATCACTAACATCAGCACACATTTGTAGGTACCAGTGATCAGACTGACAGAGGTAGAGGATAAAATAGAATTTTTCAGATTTGCATCCCCATTGTAAGTGCCCCCATTGATCTGAAGAGCCAGATAAAAACTATAGCAGTAAGGATAGATCAGATCCAGTCCGATCCTTCCCAGACCAAAACCAATTCCCACCGTCGCACTGCGGTAAATGGATACTTTTTTCTGATTGGTCAGGTAAATGCCCCAGTACAGAGCTGCCACTGTACACAGGGTAGTAAGGACCGTAAGCAGTACATTCAGCACGATCACCTGAGCCGTCTCATTCATGCTCTTCAAAAAAGGAAGTCTGGCGATAAATACCCCGCCAAACATATACAATACATACTGCCAGACATAGCCCAGCACTCCGTATCCGATCGCTCCCGGAAGTCCTGTCTCAAGAGCACTGGACCTCTTGCTGATCATAAGATAGGGAACTGCCGCTGCGGCAATGCCCACGACCACACACACCAGCATAAGAACCATATTAAACGTTGAAACCATTATATCTACCTGACCTTTCTTCTTTCGGACGCACCGCCGGCCTCTTCCTGCCTGGGCAGCTTCATACGTAAGATATCATATGTCACAGTATAATCCATCCGATAAGAAAAGTCAACAAACCCCGCTCAGACATCCATTTCCTGATTCCGGATAATAACTGGGATTAGGAGGGCCAGCTCCTCTTTTAATTCATCCAGTCCCACCGGCTCCTGATAGAGGATCACATTGTAGCAGGTCGAATTTACCAGTTCCACAATCATATAGATCATCAGCTCGTGGTTGCGAAAGGTTCTTCCTGAGCTCTGGATCAATTCGTTGTACCAGTCATAGAAACTGTCCGAGACCTCATTTCCTCCCTCCAGGATCACCTTATGAAAGATGCCCCATCGGAGATTCTTGGATATAAATTCCAGCATCCGCTTGTCGGCGTCCAGCTCATCGATAATGATATCCACCAGTTGGATCACTGTCTCTTCCAGACTGTCTGCTTTCTTGTCCCGCATCTTTTCCCTGACCACAGAAAACAGCTTTCCAGCCTTTTCTGTGATCAGGGCGGTGCGGATATCAAATTTATCCTTAAAATACAGGTAAAATGTTCCCTTCGCCATCTCTGCCTTCTTCACGATATCCGAGATAGAGGTATCGAAGATACCCTGGGAGGTGAACAGGTCATAGGCGGCACCAAGCAGCGCCTCTCTCTTTTGTTTTTTCTTTTCATCTAATTTTCCCACGGTATCCATCTCCTTCTGTGCCCATGTGTTACTCTTCTTTATCGTTACTGATCTCTTCTGTCTCAATGATGAATTTTACTTCTCCGTCCATTCCATCACCGATACCGGTAAAATTCGTGTATTCCTCAGAGATATCCAGCAAAGCTCGAAGCCGGTCTTTCAGTCCTTCAAAATCTTCCTCGTAGATCCTGTTGATCTCCTGGATTCCCTCTCTGTCAAACTTGTTCATGCCATCGAGAAGTTCCTGGGAACCATCTCCCAGTCTGCCAATTCCATCGGAAACCTGCCCCGTCGCTTTATCCAGTTTGCCGCTTCCTTTTTTCAACTCTCCGGCTCCAGAGATCAGCTGTCTGCTTCCTTTTCTGACGGACTTTCCTGCCTTCAGTAACTTTTTCGCCCCTGCCAGCAGCTTCCGGTCATTCTGACTCAGCTTTTCACTGCCATTTTTCAGTTTCTCGATATTTACCGTCAGTGCACTGACACTGGAGGTCATCTTTCCGTCTGCCTCCCGCAGAGAGGCCGATTTACCAGAGATCGTCTGTGCCCCTTCTACCATTTTCTTCACTCCGCCAGATACCTGGTCCGCCCCCTTCTTCAGATCACTTTCCCCGCCGGTGGCCTTCACCAGCGCTGACACGCTGTTCTTCTGTCCCTTGGACAGTTCTTTTAATTTCTCGGCATAAGCCAGAAGAGTCTGTTTCTGCACCTCGTCACTGCATTGTGCCGCCTGTGCCTGGATTCCCTTCACCAACTGGTCGTAACTGTCATAGGAGCTCTCCAAGTCAGAAAGATTGGTATGGAGGGTAGAAATGCCGGAAGCGACGCTGGCTGCCCCCGCCTTCAGGGCATCCCCGGTCTTCTTTTCACCCAGTGTATCTACCGCTGTAGTATATTGCTTAATCCCCTCTGAAAATTCTTTATAACTGTGAGGCATATCCTTCACCGCCTGATACAGCTGTTTATTGCCATCGGTGATCTGCTTCGCCCCATTCACATAGGAAGTGGTTCCCCCAGCCAGGTCATCCACTCCGGTCACATACTCTTTCACTCCCTTTTCCAATTTCTTTCCGCTCTTTGCCAGGGTATTGATTCCCTTATTTAAGTCCTTTTCCCCCTTGGCAAAGGCGTCAAATTTTTCCCCCAGCTCCTCGATGCCATCGGCCAGGGAATTGGTCCCATCCACCAGCTCCTCAGAGGCATCCGTCAAGGTCTCCAGTTTCTCCTCCAACTCTTCAAAGGTGTCGCTGTCCTCCAGATCAAAGTCTGACAAAAGGCTGGCGCTGGCATAGGTAAAGGTATTTCCAATAGAAAAATCCGTCACATCCGCCGATACGGTAAATTCCTCCTGGAATTTCTCTGCCAGCTCGCCGCTGACATCCAGGCTGTCTGCCATGCCGGGGACGCCAAAACCGACAACGATATTGTTAGTACCCTCGTTGATCACTTTGCCACCGTCTACCTCGACATTGGTAAACTTATCCGTGGGAAGAATTAACCCCGTTGCCATAAAAAACGGTGTATACATCTTCTGCTTCTTTCCGTCTATGGTCTTTGTTACTCTGGACCGGTTGGTATAGGACACCCGGATCTTCAGTGCGCCGCTTTTTCCCGGCAGCTCCTCTGGTGATATCTCCTTGCCATCCAGTTCGTAGACCAGTTTTACACCCACCGGCAGCTCCTTATCTGTCGTACCCTGATAATAAATATCCTGTGCGCCGGCATTCCAGCTCACGCCGTCTCCACTCTGTTCAAAGGTCTCATCACCCTTTACGTTGGTGATATCCTTCAATTCTGACTTATCTTTAAGTGTACCATTAACTCCCGCATTTTTCAACCAGTCCGATACGGTGATCTTCTCAGCATCTCCATCGGCATCGGCATTGACATATACGGATTCTTCTTTCGTCACCTTCTCTGCCTGGATCATAGATCCATTTCCGAGGACCAGACTGGTCACCACAAGACCTGATACAATTGTTTTCCCTACCTGGCTTAACTTACGATTTCTATTCATAACACATCTTCCTTTCCATTTTCTTAATAATCTATTTTTCTCATATCCCAGGTGGTCTTACATATCACCTTATCAAACAATGTCAGCATGGCTGGCAGGATACAGATCACCACTAAGGTACTGATCACCGCCCCTCTCGCCAGCAGCGTCGTGATGGAACTGATCATGTCGATGCTGGAATACACACACACACCAAAAGTGGAGGCAAAAAAGCTGATTCCGCTTATGATAATGGACTTGATGGAAGTTCTGTGGGCGATAGCCACTGCTTCTTTCTTCGTCTTCCGGTTTACCACCCGTTCTTTATGATAGCGGGTAGTCATCAAGATCGCATAGTCCACGGTAGCCCCCAGCTGAATCGTCCCGATGACGATACTCGCCACAAAAGGCAGGCTGGTACCACTGTAATAAGCAAAGGACATGTTGACAAAGATCGCGAACTCGATCACACTTACGAGGATCACCGGCAGCGAAATAGATTTGAACACCAGCAGTATGATGAGGAAGATCGCTGCAATGGAAATATAATTAACACTGGCAAGATCCACATCTGTCACATCTGCCAGATCTTTCGTCAGCGGTGCCTCTCCGATTACCATGGACTCTTCACTGTATTTTTTCACAATGTCATTGATCTGGGCGATCTGGGCATTCACCTCATCTGTCGCCGTCTTATAATTGGAACAGATGAACTGCAGCTCATAGTTGTCGCTCATCAGCATATCCCTGTATTTGGCGGGAATCATATCATCGGGAACGCTGGCGCCTACAAAGGAATTGATACCCAGCATCCATTTCACACCGTCAACTTTCTCGATCTCTTCCCGCATGTCATTCTTCTCTTTGACCGACAGGCCATTTTTCATCAAAAGCACGTGCATGTTGTTCATGTTAAATTTCTCTTCCAGCTTCTTATTGGCAACTGCCGAATCCAGCGTCTGGGGCAGAGAACTGTCGATATTGTAATAGACGTCAATGTTATTATTTCCATAAAATGCCGGGAAAAATGCAACAGCAAAAATAATCAGCGCCACGATATAATGTTTGGATATAAATTTACTCGTTCTCTCAAATTTCGGGAAAATATTTTTGTGGGTTGTCTTTTCGATCCATTTATCTAATATAAGGATCATGGAAGGAAGCAGGGTCACACAGGCGATCACTCCGATCACAACGCCCTTTGCCATCACGATTCCCAGATCCTTCCCCAAAGCAAAGGTCATAAAGCAAAGCGCCACAAAACCAGCTACTGTCGTCACCGAACTTCCGACCACAGACTTGAAGGTATTCCCGATGGCATGTGCCATAGCGCGGTCTTTGTCTCCCTCAAACCGGATTTTGTTTGCCTGGTAGCTCTCCAGTAGGAAGATAGAATAATCCATCGTCACTCCCAACTGCAGCACCGCTGTCAGCGCCTCTGTGATGTAAGAAATCTCTCCGAGAAAAATATTGCTCCCGAGGTTGTAGAGAATGGAAACCCCGATGCCAAGAAGAAAGATCACAGGGGTAACAAGGGATTCCATCGTCAACAGGAGTACCAACAGTGACAATGTCGCCGCGATCACCACATAGATGGGCATCTCTGCCAGCGCCAGATTCTTGATGTCTGTTACCACTCCGGACATACCGCTGATAAATGCCTGGTCTTTCACGATCTCTCTCATCTCCGTGACAGCTCCCATGGTATCGTCGGAAGATGTGGTATCGTCGAACAGGGCAATCATCATCGTGGCGTCGCCGTTAAAAAGTGCTTTTTTCAAATTTCCCGGCAGCATCTCTGTCGGCAGTGAAATATCCGCCACAGAATCATACCAGATGATCTTCTCTACATGTTCCACATCCTGTAGTTTTTCTTTAAGTTTCACCACATCCTTGTTTTCCATATGTTCTACCACGATCATGGAAAATGCCCCCATGCCGAACTCATCTACCATGATATCCTGTCCTTCCACCGTCTCCAGTGTATTGGGAAGGTAACTGAGAACATCGTAGTTTACTCTTGTCATGCTCATTCCGATCACAGACGGTATGAGGAGCAGAATACCGATGATAAGTATGATATATTTGTGTCTCGTAACAAATTTGCCAAACCTATTCATACTTATTGCCTCCTTTTTTTTATGCTTTTCCACAAAATTGACCATTGGTCATTTTAATTCACGCACTTAGTGTAGCACAAAAATGACTAATGGTCAATATCTAATTTAAAAAAATTTCCACCTGTGTGATTGCGAATCGCTATCCAACCCCACAGGTGGAAATTTTTTCGGTTTTATGATTTCAGCAAATATTCCGTCGTCACCATGTCTACGCTAAAATCCCTGACAAGCTCACAGGCACGGGATACGGAATTTACGGTCCATACATTTACTTTTCTCCCGTTGTCATGTAGAAGAGATACATCGGAAGCAGTGAGAAGCGTATGTCTGGCATCCAGGTCAATCTGATTTTCAATGCACCAATTAATGACACTGCTGCTGACCGGCTCAAGCTTATTGTCACTTTCTGCCCCATATACATACTGAAGACCTTCTTTGAAAACCCCTTCGATCTTTTTTAAGGCAAGGAGATTGGATTTGTGCACGCTGATAAAATATGTACGTTCCAGTAATCCCTTCTTCTTCACCTGACTCACGATCTCTTTGAGCTCCTTTTCTGTATATTCCACTTTAAGCTCAATAAATGGATGCACTGTGCTGCTGGTAGAAAGAATATCCAAATACTCTTCCAGCGTCGGCACCGTCAGATCGGGATAAAGAGAGATGTTACGTCCCCCTGTAATCTTAAATTTTTTCAGCTGCTGCAGATCCAGATTGGATATATCCAGATTATAACCGCACATACGATTCAGATCTGCGTCGTGCATGATCACAAAATTTCCGTCATAGGTCTTTCTCAAGTCACACTCAACCCCATAAAATCCATTCTGGACCGCCAGTTCAAATGCCGCCGTCGTATTTTCCGGTGCCTCCGAACTGTAGCCCCGGTGTGCAATCAATTTTTCATTCTGAAGTTCCACCTTAAATACCTCCACTTCTACCGTAGCCGAAGATCTGCCATCGGCCGCATCTACCCGGATCGTCGCTGTTCCTGTGTTTACTCCTGTGACCACTCCCAGCTGGGACACCTTCGCCACCGCCGGATCGGAACTGGTATAACGAACATCACGGTTGGACGCATTAGAAGGCTGCACAGAAGCATTGACTGTCACCGTTTTTCCTACCTCCAGCTGAATCTTCCCCTCCGCGTCCAAACGCACGGACTGGGATGGAACCCGCACGTTTACCCGGCAGGTTGCCTTCTTGCCAGAACCGTCTGTGCTGTAAGCTGTGATCGTCGCTGTTCCTTTGGACTTTCCATAGACGGTTCCCGTTTTGGATACCGTAGCTGCACTTTTATTGGAGGTGCGGTACTTAACTTTCTTAATCGTAGCCTGGGAAGGGGATACTTTCGTTCCAAGACTGGCGGATGAGCCAACGTCCAAATCCATGGCGTTTCCCTGTATCTTTACCTGATTCACTTTTTTCCCCACACGTACCTGAAGTTTCGCAAATTTGCCGGAACCATCCTTTGCCCTGGCTGTGATCGTGGCTTTTCCATATTTTTTCCCACAGATCACTCCCTTTTGATTTACCGAAACAACTTTTTTTCTGGAACTGGTCCATTTTAATCTTTTACTCACACCCTTCCTGGGCTTAAGCTTCACAGAAAGCTTCTTTTTTTCACGTTTATTGATAAGAAGATATTTCCCAGAAACCTTAAATTTTACGGAAGATAAATTTTTCGTCCCCGCCTCAGATATAGCAGCATTCATTCCCGACAGAATGAGCCCGAAGGCTGCTGCCGCAATTCCTGTCCGTATAATATTTTTCCAATTTACTCTCATTGCTCTTCCTCTCCTGACAACACGGAAAATCGCGACGGATCCCGTTACTGTCCCAGGTTCAAATGCACATAAGTTCGTTAGAACCTATTTTCATGCAGGCATGAACGACATTTTGACCTTTTGACCCTATCATCGTACTCTATAATTATAGCATTTTATTGTCATATCTGCCACCGCTCTTCAGAAAAATTTTAAATAAAAGCCTGGTAAAAACACAGGCTTTTAACTCCCCAAAAAAGGACTGCCCCGCGGACAGCCCTTTTTCTATTCAGATTAGTACGCCTTACCTACATAATAGGTATCACTCTTAACGGATTTCTTTCCATCCTTCAGATTAGCAACAACCTTTACATAGTAGGTTTTGTTCTTTTTGATCTTTGATTTTCCACATTTACGAATAGTAAGGCTGGTAGACTTACTGCTGAGGGTTTTTACCTTTTTGTAACCGCTCTTTTCCTTCGTGGAAATAGATACGGTATAGTTCTTTGCATTGGCAACCTTTTTCCAGCTCATCTTGATACGGTTGCTGTACTTCTTGCCACTGACTGTCTGGTATACAAAATACCTGTAGCCGGACCAGTCACCATAAATCTTTTCATTGCCATAGGTTGCATAGAAACGGCAACGGTATTTGTATGCTGTGTTTCTTTTTACAGAAAATCTGTTATTAGAGCTGGTAGCAGTAAATACCTTCTTGTTGCCCTTCATTGTATAAACTTCAATCTCGTATCCGTTGGCAGATTTGGACGGATCTGTTGCTCCAAAGTAGGCAACATTAATATTGTAGTAAATATTGGTAAGCCCAAAGTTTGCTGTAGACGGTGTCACCGGTTTATTTGGTTTCGTATAGACATTGGATATTATACGATAGCTGTCAAAAGCAGCATATCCGGCATCCGTCGTTCTCACTGGAACCACTTTTATAGAATAAGCATTCCCCGGCGCTAAACTATTCCTTACAAATGTAGAATTTGTCACGGTTCCAAGCAACACATTTGTTGATCCATCATAAACATTATATGAGGTTGCCCCAGGACAAGGTGCCCATGTAATCGTTAAAGAAGAAGCGGTTGCCTCTGCCAGAGTAAGCTGCCCCATCTGTGCGGCATCCGGCGCTGTTGCCACTTGAATCGGCTGAGACCATTCACTATACTCATAATTTGCCCAGTCCGAGGTGTCTGCTGCCCTGACACGCACATAATATGTAGAACCAGCACTTAGGTTATAAATGATATCTTCTGGACTCTTACACCAGTCGTAATCACTATCTGACCATGCAGAACCATCTAAACTCCAGGACCAGTAATATGTGTCAGCACCTGGAACTGCATTCCATGCAATTTTTACTTCTCTCTTTGCTGCACCTGTTTGATGAACCCCCTGTGGTGTTGCTAATTCTGCGGCACTTGCTGTATTCGGAATAACAGCTGCCGCAGCCATCAAAAATACAAATGTTACCATTGCCTTGATATAGTTTTTCATTAACCATAACTCCTTTCTTTTTGGGCATCGGCATTACGCCCACTGTTTAAAATACTTTTTCCTTTGAAAGACCTCTTCATAATTGTAAAAGTTATCCTTCATAACCAATTCTACTTCCAAACAGGGGCGTTGTCAATCATTTTTCTTTACTTTGATGAAAAGATGTCCTCCAGAAATACCACATAGCCTTTTTTCGTCTCATATACATCTGCCTTGCTCACGATCTCCCAGGGCGCATGCATATTCAGCACAGCCACTCCGCAGTCGATCACTTCCATACCATAAAGTGCCATAATGTAGGCGATGGTTCCTCCGCCTCCCACATCTACCTTTCCCAGCTCTGCCGTCTGATATGCCACTTTTTTATCCTCCAGGATACGGCGGATCCCCGCAAAATACTCTGCATTTGCATCGTTGCTGCCGGACTTTCCTCTGGCACCGGTAAATTTATTAAAAACCATTCCCTTTCCAAAATATGCCGCATTTTTGGGTTCATAGGCAGCTTTAAAAGTCGGATCAAAGGCTGCGCTGACATCAGAAGAGAGCATTTTAGAATTCGAAAGACATCTCCGAAGCGCCAGCTCGCTATAATCTCCCATGCCATTTAACAATTCTGCCACGGTATTCTCAAAGGTTTTAGACTGCATTCCGGTGGCTCCCACACTACCAATCTCCTCTTTGTCCACCAGAAGACAACAGGTCGTATATTCGGTATCCTCTACCTCCAGCATCGCTTTTAGGGATGTAAAGGCACAAACTCTGTCATCCTGCCCATACCCCATAATCATGCTGGCATCGATACCTGATTCTCTCGCCTTTCCTGCGGGCACCACTTCCAGTTCCGCCGAAAGGAAATCATCCTCTTCCATACTATATTTATCCTTAAGAATCTCCAGCACGCTCTTTTTTACCGCTTCTTTTTCTTCACCCTTTAAAGGTATGCTTCCAAAAAGTATATCCAGTTCCTCTCCCTCGATCACTTTATTGGCTTTTTTCTCCATCCGCTCACCGGCAAGATGGATGAGAAGATCTGTCACACAAAATACTGGGTCTTTCTCATCTTCCCCTATATTGACTTCTACCACACTACCATCCTTTTTCACAACAACACCGTGGAGTGCCAGGGGAAGTGTCACCCACTGGTATTTTTTGATACCGCCGTAATAATGGGTATCCAGATAGGCAAATCCGCCTTCCTCATACAATGGGTTCTGTTTGATATCCAGTCTCGGTGAATCAATATGGGCGCCCAGAATCGCCATTCCGTCCTCCAACGGCCGTCTGCCGATCTGAAACAAGGAAATCATTTTCTTCATTCCCACAGAGTATACCTTGTCGCCAGCCTTGATCTTTTTACCGGATGCCACAAGATCTGCCAGATTCTCATAGCCAGCCTCTTCTGCCATGCGCACCGCCAGCGCCACGCATTCCCGCTCTGTCTTTCCCTCATCCAGAAATCTTCGGTATTCCTTATTTAGCTGATTCAGCTCCTTTAGTTCCTTTTTCGTATATGCTTTCCACGCATTTTCCCGTTCCATCTCTCATTCTTCCTCCTTTACGTTACATGATAGATTAATTGTTTATTTTCTCCAGATCTGACGGGGTTATTCATTAAATTCCGCAACAACGTAATACCCCTTTTCATTCTGGATGATATCTTTTACAACACCCTCCCTGCTTTTCAGTCGTTCGGAAAAAGGAATATTTCCCGACATGGCGACTGCCGGTACAATCGTATAATAATACGCACTGGGAAGTACTCCCTCTGTAACCCGAATGGACTGTCCGGGTTCCACGAGCCCTTCTCGCTCCATTTTAAACTCCATCTCCCTCACTTTTCCTGCCGCCTTTCTTCCATTATACAATATTAGTCATAATACACTTTTTCTAGAAATAACCCTCTTGCCGGGGCGGTTTCCCCGGCATACTGGCGCTCCCGCTTTTCCAATATCTCCGGTATTTCCTCCGGCGAAAGCTTTCCTGATCCAGTCCCCACCAGTGTCCCCGTCAGAATCCTTACCATATTATGTAGAAAACCATTTCCCTCATAAATAAGATAAATCAAGTCTTCGGTCTCCTGTATATCAATGGAATGGATGGTTCTCACTGTGGATTTTTTCTTAGAAGCCCTGGAACAAAAACTCTGAAAATCATGGGATCCAAGAAGATACCCTGCTGCCTTTTTCATTTTATCGATATCCAGATCATTCTCTGCCTTCCAGGCGTATTTTCTCTGAAACACGCAGTCCCTGTCATGCTTTATAATATGGTAACTATACCGCTTTCCCCGGGCATTGAGCCGGCTGTGAAACCGCTCTCCCGCCCGCTCCACCGATAAGACCCGGATATCCTCCGGCAGATATTCGTTCAGATACCCTTTTAACGCACCAGGTTCCGGGGCAAATTCATCTGAAAAATGGACATTAGCCACCTGTTCCAGCGCATGCACCCCTGCATCGGTGCGCCCAGCCCCCTGGATCTCCAGCTCCCTGCCAGCATACACCGAGAGTACCTTCTCCAGCTTTCCCTGTATGGTCATCTCCGTCCCTTTTTGCCTCTGCCACCCTTTATACCTCGTTCCATCATACTGTATCTTTAGCCTGTAATTCATAACCGCTCTCCACGCTTGCCCTCAAACCGGCTTCTTATCTTTAACTCGGACATGATATAGGTATATCCATCCACCCCATCTTCCAGTGACAGATCCAGACTGACCGCCATATTATTTAACATATGATCATCCAATCTGTCTTTCATCTCTTCCAGTATCTTAATTTTTTCCCGGTATGTATCTGCATCCAGAAACCGGATCAATTCAGACATCTGGTGGTCTTCCTGACCGTCATTGCGGCGGTCTTCTCTTCTCTCTTTCCCCCTTGGCTCTTCTTGAACAATATTTACCATATGTCGCTCCATTTTTTTTGAAATCTCGTCCCTGCGCTCATCCCTTTTTAAGTAATTTCTGTGAAATTGCTGCTTTTCCAGCACATATACGGGATAATCCCCGCTCATCTCCTGATAGCAGACAGCTTCCGTCCCCTCCGGAAGAATATAGCATTCAGATATAACCTGAACCGTTCTGCCATTCCCTCGTGAATTATAAATATCCTTTAGCATTGACATGTCACCACTCCCTCCTGTCCGCCTCTGGGCGAACTTCAAGGACTGCAGTTCTCAGGCAGCCCTTTTTTATTTTACTCTAATTAAAAGTAAAACACAATTACTTTATAAATAAAATAACCTTTTTTATTTGACTTATGCCCAAAAAAGGGTATAATAAAATAGATAAACCAGAGTGTTACTTATATATACCTTTTCATGTGGTATCCGCTGGGAAAAACATCTTTTCCCCAGCATTATATAATTGATTAATATTCAAGAAAGAGGGATCTCAAAATGAATAATACACTTGTTAAACTTTCACAGATTGGTATTGTGCCCGTAGTGGCATTAAATGACATCAACGATGCAAGACCTCTTGCCAAAGCTCTCTGCGACGGCGGACTGCCTTGCGCTGAGGTTACTTTCCGTACAGACTGTGCCGAGGAAGCCATCCGGGTCATGACCACAGAATTTCCCCAGATGTTTGTTGGCGCAGGTACGGTCCTTACAACAGAACAGGTGGACCGCGCTGTCGGCGCCGGAGCCAAATTTATCGTCAGCCCAGGACTTAATCCAGAAGTGGTAAAATACTGTGTCGATAAAAACATTCCCGTCACTCCTGGCTGTGCCAACCCAAGTGATATCGAACAGGCACTTGCCTTCGGACTGGACGTAGTAAAGATCTTCCCGGCAGAAGCCATCGGAGGTCTGAAACTCATTAAGTCCATGGCAGCCCCATATGTCAACATGAAATTTATGCCCACTGGCGGCATCAATGCAAAAAATCTCAACGACTATCTTGCTTTCGACAGGATCGTTGCCTGCGGAGGCAGCTGGATGGTGAGCGGAGATCTGGTAAACGCCGGTAAATTTGATGAAATCACAGCATTGACCAAAGAAGCAGTAAGAAATATGCTCGGTTTCCGCATCAAACACATCGGCATCAATTCGCCGGATGACACCACGGCAGCTTCTACTGCGAATGCCTTTGCCACTATGTTTGGCTTTGCTAAAAACGAAGCGGTTGGCTCTTATTTCTGCGGCGAGGGCGTAGAGGTTATGAAGTCCCAGGGAAAAGGCACGATGGGACATATCGCTGTCGGA
Source organism: uncultured Lachnoclostridium sp. (assembly GCA_947369165.1). GTDB lineage: Bacteria > Bacillota > Clostridia > Lachnospirales > Lachnospiraceae > Eubacterium_F. The sequence continues at coordinate 13,595 of CANBKJ010000034.1, read as the reverse complement.
TGTAATTCTGTAGACCGCGCGGTTTATCATCTTTCCGCCCAAGGTGTGGAATTTGATATGGACACCGCCTTGTACAATGAAAAAGGCGCTTTGAAATTTATCTATCTGAAAGGTGAGTTCGGGGGATTTGCCCTGCACTTGACGCTGAATTAAGTTAGTTCGACGGTACTATAGAAACATGATATGTAGATAGAAGGGATTCTGGGACATCTGAACTCAGAATCCCTTTTTATAATTTTGCATTTCTTCTTCTAATTTCTTAAAATCGCAGCAACGTGCTAGTAAATTTTTTTCATATATATTCCGTGGCTGCCCTTTCACAACAAGATCATACAATTTTTCTACTTTATTTTGAATTTTTTCTGAATATGCACGTATATAATCCGCTTGTCTTTTAAGAAGTCTTCGATATTTTTCATCCTCAATCTGAGATATATTTACCTCTTGAATTTCCTGCTCTGGAACTGGTATCATATTATTCAGATTTAATATGCCACAATCGCCGTTCCATATTTTTTCAATATCTACACTATTTCTCATTTTTTTATACTTTTCTTTTGGGGAACTAAGGGGAATAAAATAAAGAATTTTCTGATTAAAAATGACTGCTCCGCAATATGGTCTTCGAGAACTTTGGTTTTCTGAAATTATGTGTTCAAATTTTCTTAAATAGCATATATAATGTTCATTTACATAAAATAATTTTAATCTATTCATTCACACCCTCCTTATGTGTGGAAAAAGTGGAGAGGATTAAATCCTCTCCACAAATGTTTTTTCTCGCACTATCGTAGCGAATCACTGCTTTTATTCATCTCGCACTATCGTAGCGAATCACCGCTTTTATTCATCTCGCACTATCGTAGCGAATCACTGCTTTGCACTTATTATAATCAATTCACTTAAGAATGTCAATCAGAATCGGAAATCTCTTTTTCCCTTATGAATGTTATCAATATACTCCGCTGCTTTTTCTTTTACGACAGGATTTGTAATTACCTCCAGCTCCCTGCAGATCACTTCCTCGCCTTTCTTTTTTGTGTCCTCTAAGGCATAATCTTCCAGATATTCTTTAAGTGTCATCAGAGCATTGGGCTGGCAGCAGTTGACGATCTGCCCGGATTTCAAGAGCTTCATAAATCGGTCCCCGGTTCTCCCTTCGCGGTAGCATGCCGTACAGAAGCTTGGAATGTAGCCCAGCCCCAGCAGCCAGTTTACCACTTCATCCAGTGTTCTCCTGTCGCTGACATCAAATTGTGCGGAATTCTCTTCTATGGTCTCTTCCTCCACATAACCGCCGACACTGGTTCTGGAGCCACCGCTGATCTGAGAAATGCCAAGGTCAAGTACTTTTTTCCTCGTCTCTTTGGATTCTCGTGTGGAAACGATCATACCGGTATATGGAACCGCGATGCGGATCACCGACACAATCTTTTCAAATATTTCATCGGAAATGGCGTTGGAAAAATTCTCCGGATCAATATCATCCGCGGGACAGATTCTCGGCACGCTGATGGTGTGGGGACCAACGCCGAATTTTGCCTCCAGATGTTCCGCGTGCATGATAATTCCCACCAGCTCATAGCGGTACATGTTCAGTCCGAATAGAACCCCCAGACCCACATCGTCGATACCACCTTCCATCGCCCGGTCCATCGCCTCGGTGTGGTAAGCATAATCATGCTTTGGTCCCGTGGGATGCAGCTGCTCATAGCTCTCCTTATTATAGGTCTCCTGGAACAGGATATAAGTTCCAATACCGGCATCGTGAAGCTTCCGATAGTTTTCCACAGTTGTAGCAGCAATATTGACATTTACCCGGCGGATCGCCCCATTTTTATGTTTAATGCCATAAATCGTATCGATACTCTCCAGAATATATTCGATGGGATTGTTCACTGGATCCTCCCCAGATTCGATGGCAAGCCGCTTATGCCCCATATCCTGAAGGGCGATCACTTCCTGACGGATCTCCTCCTGACTCAGTTTTTTCCTCCGGATATGTTCATTACAATGGTGATACGGACAGTATGTACAGCCGTTCACACAATAATTGGAAAGATACAGAGGAGCAAACATCACGATCCGGTTTCCATAAAATCTCTTTTTAATCTCTTTCGCCAGCTTTTGAATCTCCTGATTTTCTTCTTCTAACTCACATTCCAATAGGACTGCGGCTTCCTGATGGGAAATTCCTTTCATCTCCCACGCCTTTTTTAATATTGAGTCAATCAGTTCCTTATTTGCCTTATTTTTTTCCGCATATTCCAGCGAATTACGAATCTCCGCATCATCAATAAATTCTGTCGCTATGCCTGATTTTGGATCATACATATCTTTTCGTCTCCCTTTCTTTCTGTTTTTCATTCCCGCTATTGCAGGCTACTTTGTGGCGTAAACCGCCTTACTGGTCACACCATCCACCATACCAAGTTTTCCTGACATGGAACTGATCACATCGTTCGGTCCGTCCACGATCACACTGATCACCGACATATCCCGCTCACGATAGGGAATCCCCATCCGTCCCACAATATACTCTCGATATGAATGAAGGATATCATTGACAGCCTCTGCTGATTCTGCTTTTTCCACAATGATCCCAATGACAGCAAGCCTTTTTGGCATATACGGTCACACTCCTTCCCACAGAGAATTGTATTCATTCTCAAACCACGATCGTCACGCTTCCTGTAAAAAGGTGCGGCTGAGAAACGCGCACCTCTTAAAAATCTGCAAAGCTGATTTTTCTCCACAACTTGAGAACTTTCCTATCAGTAAAAAATCCCAGCAGCCCGCCGGGATTTCCCAATTACAGTATATAAAAAAACAGAAGAAATCCATACAACGAAAACAAATTTTTGATACTTTGGCACGCCGCCGGACTCGTGTAACGATCCCTCAATATTTATATCTTCTTATACACTGTCGCCTTCCCACTCAGGAATCCCTTTGTATGTCAGCACGACGTTATTATTTTATCATAATTTCTGTGCATGCTTTCTGCACATACCAAGTTGCGTAAGCAACTTGCTAATAAGTTCGTCAGAACTTATTTTATCATAAATGAAAATTTTTTTCAACTTGTCATCAGCAACCGATTTCTGCACTATCAAGAATCACGGTAAAAGGCCCGTCATTCAACAATTCCACCTTCATATCCGCACCAAATTCTCCACATTTCACAGAGATAATCTCCTCAGCACACTGTCCCTTGATATATTCATAGAGCTGCTCAGCCATATCTGGCGCGCCTGCTGCCGTAAATGAGGGACGGTTTCCTTTCCGGCAGTCCGCGTACAAGGTGAATTGGGAAATCAGCATAAGTTCTCCTTCCACATCCTTCAATCCCAGATTGGTCTTGCCATCCAGATCTTCAAAGATTCTCATATTCAGCAACTTTTGGACCATCTTATCGGCAATTTTCTCATTGTCGTCCTGCCCGATCCCAATCAGCACCAGCAGTCCCCTTCCAATCTCACCCAATACTATACTATCGCTCACCACAGAGGCGTGTTTTACCCGTTGTATCACAAATCTCATCGTTTCCTCCATTCCAAAGCCTATTCGCTTTATTTCATTTCTTCAGGAGGGATCCAGTTTCCCTCCGTTGATTTATGTTTCCAATTATCCTTATTCGCATCATATGATAGAACGGACATATACTGAAAATCACTGCTGGTTTTTAATGCCTTGTAAATCGTTTTCAATGGCACCCGGTGGCGGTTATGCTCCGGATCACCAGAATCCGTCAAAAATACATCCTGCTTTTCCTCATCATACATAAAAAGAGTTACATAGTGCCCCGGCGTATCTTTCCAGTAAGAATCATCGTTGTAACTGGAGACCAGCACAAGCATTGCCTCGGTCTGTTTCATCTTATCTGCAAATTCTCTATAGGTTGGAGGCTTCTCGCCCAGCTCTAAGGTAAAGCCGATATCTGCCATGGTCTTCCTCATAAGCTGCCAGGATATGGCTCCGCCGCCGCCATAGAAACTGACCTTCTTCGCTCTCTCATAGATATCCAGTGGCGTACATTTGTATTCTGTTATTGTAGAATAAATATTGGCCATACAACAGAACCCACAACCGAAACTGCCAAAGGATGAGCCGTCGTGAATCTCTTTCCCCCATTTGCCAGACCACGGCCGTTTTTCTTTCCAGGACTTCGGTCCCTGAAGATAGGAATAGATGTCCTTTTCTGGAGTAGGAGTAGGCTGCGGTGCAGAGATTATTGCTGTCCCTGTGCTCACCGGCGCCGGCGTATGGTTTTCTACTTTTGTAGTCTCCATTTTATCTTCTTTTTCATTTTTTCCAAATACAAGGATCAATGCCATCAATCCCGCTAACCCCAGCATGATTCCCCGGCGTATCTTCTCTCTCTTATCCATTCTGCCCCTGCTTTCATATATATTTTTCTATCTTTACTGTGATACGTCCTTTTTTCGTCTCTCTGACTACACCCTGGTAAATAAACTTACCATAGCCCCGAACACTTACCACGTCTCCTGGTTTCAGAGTTCCTCTATTATTTTCGTACTGTCTGCTGTTGACAAATACCTTTTTCTCCTGAAACAATGGGATACACTTACTGCGTGACAAATGATAAACTTTGGCCACAAGGGCATCACACCGTTCCGACGGGATGATATGCTCTTCTGCTGCCAATACCGGTTTAAATTCTTCGGGCAGTTTCTCGATCTCCTGGCATCTCACATTGGTATGCCTGATCTTTATCAAGGAGTCACAGATAAATTCTTTCATCCCCGCCAGGCAAAAAAAATAGCAATCTTTGTCCCGGATCCAGATATCACCAATAACGTCTCTCTCGATCCCCAGATTCATAAGCGCCCCAAGCACATCCCGGTGTCCCAGCTTTTCAGCAAATTTGGGTGTCTGAGGACGACAAAGGATACAACAGATGGGAAATTCCTCCACATATCCAAACATTTCCTCGTCCCCAAAACGAAGCATCTGGCGTTCCGCCATCTCACTTCCCCCATCCAGGGCACACCCCACAAAAGAAAGTTCGCTCCGTATCTGAAAGAATTCATCGATCTGCGCCGGTGTCAAAAAATGGGTAAATGTATAATGCCCCCGTTGGTAACAGGTATTTGCCAGATCCATAAATCTCTGTTTCATGTTATTCCTCATTTCTGTGTACTGAACACATCATATCACAGGTCATCCTAATTCGCAAGGACCGGAAGATATTCCAATTTTTTTTGGTAATTTCATGTAATTTTAATATTTGTAACACTTTTGTAACATTTTGTGCTATACTTTGCCTATCGGTGCCATTGAGCTGGCTCAATGAAATCGTTGTAACACAATACATGAGATAGGAAAGGAATGAGTCTATATGAGACATACAACAAATACAAAGCTTTTAACGGGAGTTCTCTCCCTCTCGCTGCTGGCTGTTCTTGCTGCGCCAGCAAACTCAGAGGCGGCTTCTCTGAGTCTGAACCGCAAAAAACTGACGCTGCGCCCAGGGAAAAATTACACTCTGAAAATCCGGGGACGCAGGTCTAAAAAAGTAAAATGGAAATCCGCAAATAAAAACATTGCCACTGTCAACAGCCATGGAAAAGTCACCGCCAGAAAAGCTGGAAAAACAAAAGTGACAGCAAAGGTAAAAAATAAAGAACTTGTCTGCAGAGTGACCGTAAAAAATAGAAAGAAACCAGTCACAAAACCAACGGCGACACCAAAGCCATCTGCCCCTGGTACGTCACCTACTCAAAAACCGACTGTTTCCCAGGTGCCAAGGCCAACGATATTTCCAAAGCCTACTACGATTCCAAAACCTACCACGGTTCCAAAACCTGACACCCCGACAGGTTCGGTGACAGAAACAAGCGCTTACTCCGTACTGAATTCACTGCGCAGTACCTATCCGGAGGGAATGCCTCTTAACAACAGTTATTACTATTACTCCCCCCGCTTTGGCAACGGCTACGGCTGTTACGGCTTTGCCGCAAAGCTCAGTGATACGGTGTTTGGAACGGAGAAAAGTTATCAAACCCATACCTCATTTGATCGGATCCGCGTGGGAGATAACATCCGGATCGGAAACAGCCACTCTGTGATCGTGCTCACAAAATCATCTGGCCATATCACTGTAGTAGAGGGAAATTACAATTCTTCCGTTCACTGGGACCGGAAAATAACGGCTTCTTCCCTTGCTTCTAGTGGTTTCCGCGTATACACCAGATACTAAAATATGGTGCACTGTCATTAGTTTAACGGTGTCATCGAGCTAAATTGACGGCGTCAAGACGAACAACGTTCGGATTGGCGCCGTCAAACTACATATCATAGCATCCCGCCCAGACATAGGGACGCTGGACGGATTTTTCATAATAACATATTCTCAATCTCCTGGCATTCATCCACCACCACTGCCTTTTCAAAACTTTCCAGCAGCTTCCGCTCCCGAAACCCCCAGCTCACAAGTATGCAGTCCATACCACTGTTGACCGCAGTCTGGTAATCCACTTCCGAATCTCCGATATAGACAGCCCGCTCCCTGCCGCACCCTATCTCTTCCAGTGCAGCGTAGACCGCATCCGGAGCAGGTTTCCTCTGCTGCCCCTCCCTGTCGCCGATAGCGGACTCCGTAAACCTGGAAAAATAAATGTCATTTAGCTCCTTCACAGCGGCATCATTTTTATTGGATACAATCGCAATATGAAAACCATTCTTTTTTAAAGTGCTCATTAATTCCAGTACGCCGTCATAAGGCCTTGTCTTGATGCGACAGTGACCGGTATAATATTCCCGAAATGCCTCAAAAGCTTCCTCAAACCGGGGGTTATCCCTGCCCTCTGGAACCGAGCGCTCCATCAGCTTGCCAATGCCATTTCCCACAAATTTTCGGATCCGTTCCAGGGTATGAACCTTCCATCCAAACCGCTGCATAATAACATTTACGCAGTCGCAAAGATCCTCCAGTGTATTCAAAAGTGTCCCGTCCAGGTCAAAAACCACCGTATCATATTTCCTCATAAATCTCCCCTCCTTTTTTTGTGTCTTATTTTAGCATACTTTCCGCATTCTGTGAATACTATGCCTGAAATTGCAGATACTATCCAAAAATGAATAGGGAAAGGAATGACCAATATGGATAACAAGAAAAACAACGAAACAAACATCAACCAGGCAGAAAACAAAAACACAAAGGATGGGATTTCAGAGCAGAGAGCTGCACAGATCCGCCAGAAGTCTCTCTACAACGAAGAAGATCTGCCGGCGCCGGACAATAACCTCTTTTGGGAGCACGCTTCCAACCCGCTCAGCAGCAAAGGAAATTAGTATACTGTATCACTCACATTTCTTCAATTGACTTGCCTGAATGACCGGAGAAGATACAGCTTCTTTTTGTTCTTTTTATAACAATAGGCTGTATCCTCCAGGTCTCTTTTTATCTGTTCTACCCTTCGATATCTCCTGTCTAGTTCTTTCTCCAGACATTTCTCCACGATATACTCCATCCCCCTGGATATATTCCGGTTCAGTTTCCTAAGCGGAATTCGCCTGGAAGATGAAGATGGATCGGGTCGACAGCCACTCAGCCCATGGTATAACGTTGCTCCAAGGGCATAGATATCTGCCGACGGTGTCAACTGCCCCTGTTTTACAAACTGCTCCGGTGCGGCATAACCGGGCGTTCCCAGAGGCTCTTTTGGCATCGCATGCAACGTACCATATGCTCCGATCTTTATCCGGACAGCAGCTCCAAAATCGATAAGGCGGATCTGTCCTGTTGGAGATATCATAATATTTCCAGGTTTCAGATCCCTGAATAAGATCCGTTTTCCACTCCCATGCAGATAGGACAGGACTCCGCACAGCTCCAGCCCCCAGCGCACAGCCTGTTCTTCTGGAATTCTGCCAGTTCTTATGATCCAGTCCTTCAACGTCTCGCCCGGTACATACTCCATAACCAGATAAATAGATCTATTCTGGCACAATACCTCCCTGACCTTGGGAATCGCCGGATGATCCAGACTCTCCAACAGACATCTCTCATGTTCTGCAGCGGAGAGATCACTTCCCTGGGAATATTTCTTTATGGCTGTCCGCCTGCCCGTCAACCTGTCCGCTCCCAGATAGACACCGGCGGTTCCACCCTCTCCCAACTTCTTTATTAAGATATAGTTATCCATATTTTTCCTTCTCCTAAACGCCGCCGGTCCATTACCTTTTGGTATCCTTTTCTTATTTTCTTTGTTAATATTTTTGAAGTCTCCGGATCGATCTGTTCCGGACTAAGAATGAACAGACAATGTTCTCTCACATTACGAACTTTAAAAAAGATTTCTCCTGTCTCCCCCAGTACGCTGGCAAACTCGCATCGCTCCTCACAGGTAAACCACCAGCTTGTTCCCCTGGATCTGCTGTGTTCGAGAATATGTATGCAGCCACTGCCGCAAAAGAGATACTGCTTCTCCCAGAACAATAAGATAGCAAAATCAACTGGAGATCTCCCTGAAACTGCCATATCTCCCAGCGCTCCCTCCAAAAGATCCTGCCAACGTCCTGCCAGCAGGGCAACAACCGATGACTCTACTGGTTCTGGAACTCTTTTCCCCCGGACCCGCCTTCTGGCACAAATAAAGGGAAGGCATTCCGGCAGCTCATGGGAAAACCAGTGTGCAAAATTCCGTAAAAGGCGATCTTGCAACTGCATTGTCTCCCGGTCCTGCCGGCGGGATCTGCTCATGATGACAAGGGAAATATTGGCGGGCGCATGTCTGCTCCGCCTCATGCCAGAAAGCCGCCCAGACAGACCAGACTTCGCCACCTTTCCCTCCATCACACAGATTCCTGTGCCTTCACCTGTTTTCTTATCTTTATCATATACCACCCTGATTTTCAACTTATCCCCCCCCATTATTCCGCTTCTGTCACCTATTTGACATCAATTTTCTCTTTTCCTCCCATATATGGCTGCAATGCCTTCGGTATATTCACGGAACCATCCGCATTGAGATTATTCTCCAAAAATGCGATCAGCATACGTGGCGGCGCCACTACTGTATTGTTTAATGTATGGGCAAAATATTTTCCCTTTTCCCCAACCACACGTATTTTAAGACGTCTCGCCTGGGCATCCCCCAGGTTGGAACAGCTTCCCACCTCAAAATACTTTTTCTGTCTCGGAGACCATGCCTCCACATCGATGGATTTTACTTTTAGATCTGCCAGATCGCCAGAACAGCACTCCAGCGTCCGCACCGGAATATCCAAAGAGCGGAACAGATCTACGGTATTCTGCCAGAGCTTCTCAAACCACTGCATACTCTCCTCCGGCTTACAGACAACGATCATTTCCTGCTTCTCAAACTGATGGATGCGGTATACTCCCCTCTCCTCAATCCCATGAGCGCCTTTTTCCTTGCGGAAACAAGGAGAATAACTAGTCAGTGTCTGAGGGAGCTTGTCCTCTGGAAGTATTTTATCAATAAATTTCCCGATCATGGAATGCTCGCTGGTTCCGATCAAGTACAGATCCTCTCCTTCAATCTTGTACATCATGGCATCCATCTCATCAAAACTCATAACCCCGGTCACTACATTGCTCCGGATCATAAACGGCGGCACGCAATAGGTGAATCCCCGTTCGATCATAAAGTCCCTGGCATACGAGATCACCGCTGAATGAAGCCTCGCCACATCTCCCATCAGATAATAAAATCCATTGCCAGCTACGTCCCTAGCCGCATCCAGATCAATACCATCGAATTTTTCCATAATCTCGGTGTGATATGGAATCTCAAAATCCGGCACCACCGGCTCGCCAAATTTTTCAATCTCCACGTTTTCACTGTCATCTTTTCCGATGGGCACACTGGGATCAATTATATTGGGAATAGTCATCATGATCTCACGAATCTTTTCTCCCAGCTCGTCTTCCCTCTTCTCCAGCTCAGCAAGTCTCTCGGCGCCCTTTGCCACTTCTGCTTTTAGTGCCTCTGCCTCATCCTTCTTGCCCTGCGCCATCAATCCACCTATATTTTTTGAAATCTTCTTACGGTTCGCACGAAGCTCATCCGCCTCCTGCTGCGTGGCACGGCTCTCTTTGTCCAGTGCGATCACCTCATCCACCAGCGGGAGTTTTCTGTCTTGAAATTTGTTTTTGATATTTTCCTTCACAACATCCGGATTTTCCCGTAAAAATTTAATGTCCAGCATAGTTGGTTCCTCCTAAATATAATTGGCTCTATTATACACCTTTTTGCATTACCGTGCAATTTATTTCTTTAAAATAACTGGATTCCGTCTTTCTGCCGATATAATAATAGTAATTTTGTCCCAAAGGAGAATCGGCTATGATCATATACCCAAACCTGTATAAAAAATTTGAATGCATTGGCGGCGCCTGCAAAAACACATGCTGTGCCGGCTGGAGCATTCCCCTTGACTCTGATACTGCACTTTTTTACCAAAATCTGGATACCAGCTTTGGTACATTTCTTCGAGAGAATACCTATGAAGAAAAGGGGATGACACAGATTCGCCTGAATGAAGATGGACTCTGTCCCTTTTTAAACCATAATGGCTTATGCCAGGTCTATCAAAAATGCGGTCCGGAACATATGAGCAATACATGTCGGGATTTTCCCAGAAGAAGTTTTATAATGGGTGAACATATCCTGCGTGGATTATCCCTATCCTGTGAGGCAGTTCTACAGCTTCTGCAGAATGATCCCGCCCCTGTCCAACTCTGTTTTGAAGGTTTCTGTGATCGAAAGCATACAGGGGATATGGCTGTATATGAGATCACCCAGTATATCGCCTGGGGAATGAAACTTCTGCAGGATCCCACGGTTCCTTTGGGAACAGCCCTGGGTACAGCACTCTATATGGGGATGGAGACAAAAACACATTTGAAAGATCAAGATTATTTAAATATTGAAGATATCCAGCAACGAGGAGATTCCTTTCGAAAAGAATTTGAGCTGGCAAAGAAAAACATAACGTCAGACGAGCTGGCTGACAGCGCCTGGCAGCTTATCCTGCAGGTAACGGATATTTTCTGTGAAATGCTCATCAGGTGTGATCTCCCCCAGAAACAACTGCTTCTATGGCCAGAAGAAATAGCCATATTATCTGATTCAGAAAAATTACAGTATATCAAAAACACTTATTTAGAATACCATTCACATCAAGACACCAAACAGCATCTTTTTTTTATGCGCCGTCTTGCTGCGCTGTTTTTCTGCAGCCATTCTATGGGAATCACGATCCAAGAAAGCGAACAACTCTTCCTGCAGGACATCTGCAATTTTATTCTACTGGCCGAAATTCTGCCAGCTGTCTGCTCCGGCGGCAAAATTACCTCTGGAAATACATTTTATCCTGGCACAGTAACCCTGTCCCGCTTTTTTGATCAAACACAGTTGATAACACAATATGTATGGCCAATGATCAAACAACTTATTTCACCAGATATAATCACCTATACAACAGCATTTATATATTTATTTGACAAACCTGCCGCACCATAATATTTTACCCCTTATCACCCTTGGGGTAAATATCATTAGTATCCAGTCTCGGCAGTGTAAAGGGATGATCTTTTCCCAATTCTGCCACTCTCGCCTCTACCGACACTGCCAGTCTGCACCCGGCCTGTCTAATATAGTCAATGACATCATCACTGTAATTTCCATAGGGATAATTCATCACCCAGCAGTCTCTGTCAATGATTCCATTAAAATATGTAAGCGCTTCATCTACGTCCCTTTGCATTTGCTCCCTTGGTAGTTTACCCAGCCAATAATGGTCGTATCCATGAATGCCAAAAAACATTCCTCCCTGCTTCATGCAGCGGATCTGGTCCATATTCATATACAGTTCCCTTGCGAATACATCTTCTGCCACTCCCACATATTTTGCAAAAAATTTTTTGGCCATTTCATTGCGCATCTCTTCCGGCAGCTCATTTTGTAATAATCGCTTTACGAAAATAACTTCACCGGAATCCCATCGGTTGGGAACTCCAATGCGGTCATAGATCTTCTGGTTCTCCTCGATAGCAGCGCCCGCGGTACGGTACTCGTCCATACTGCGAAAACAATCCGATACCAGTTCATTCATCTTTCCCTTCCGCTCTGCCTCCGCCAGTATAAAATGAATTCGGTTTACCGTCAAAAGCTTATGCTCTTTTACCGCCATGGCATTGGGGAAAAAGGATCCCTGCACCCCATATTTTTTTAGAATAGGATATACCACTGTGTAATGGTCTATATAACCATCATCAAAAGTCAAAAGCAGGGCGTTATCTGGAATTCCGGAATAATTTTCTTTGGAATATGCCTCCAGCAGACTCTCCATCGTGATCACCGTGTAATTTTTTATGATATGATCTATCTGCTGGATAAACAGGGACTGATCCAGTCCCCGGATCTCCGGATATCTGCTGTGTGCCAGATCGCGTACATAATGATACATAATAATGGTAACTTTTTTCATCCCAAACTCCTTAATTCACTGTAATCTCATCGATAAACTCACAAATAACTTCCTTATCTTCCTGACGGATCGGAAGCTGTACCCAGTCTAATTCTTCTTTCATCTGTACTGCTGCTTTTCCCATAATTTCGTTCCAATTATAACCATTCTTTTCATATTTCTCTTTATTTAGCTTAATTAGAAAACTGGTCTTTTCACACAACATGATAAACATCTGAAACTTTATACCAGCCGCTCCTTCCATATCCCGGATCTGTTCAGCAAAACCATGCATCTGCACCATTCTTTTTTCATAAGTTCCGTATTCTGCGATATGTTGATCCGGTCCTTTTTCTGCTACTACAAGGTCATTTTCTGCATCTCCTTCATCCACCAGCCAGATCTCCCCGCTAAAAAAGTCAGAATTAACCAGTGCATATGCTTCATAAAACATATGAGGATAATAACAATACGCTTCATTTTCCCGGTACTTTGCCTCATATTGGCCGACCACTGCATCCGTAATAATCTTTCTATTATATATGGCACCAGACATATAATTTCCATTCATATAAAATGCCCCCAATGCCTTTTCTCCAGCCGTTTCATAAGCATTCTTCAGCCAGTTATAAAATGTACTTGTTTTTGCCTTAATCATGCCAAGCTCAGGAAATTCCTTTATTACCTGTAAATAATAGTCGAGATTAGGCGCCACGATCTTGTCCTCATCGCTGAGCAGCAGGCAGAACTCTCCCCGGGACATTCTTATCACCTGATTTACATTTCCCACAAATCCCTGATTTTCTGCAAATTCATGGTAAACAAAGCGATCATCTTTTAATTCCCTTAATTGCTCATAACCCTCGACATTTTTATCACTCCCATCATTAGAACATATGATCTCCAGATCGTTCCCATAGGGAAGTGAAAGAAGTTCTTTCACCAGTGCAAGTGCCCGGTGTCCTCTATTATAGGATGGTATACAGATACTCAGCAACATTTTGTTATTCTCCTTGTACAGCTCAGCAGCGTCATTGAACCACATTAATTTATTATATATAGATGATAAAATAAGTTCTGATGAACTTATTAGCAAGTTGCTTACGCAACTTGGTATGTGCAGAAATTATGAT
>CANBKJ010000033.1 GCA_947369165.1 uncultured Lachnoclostridium sp. | reverse complement strand
ATGTATTGGTTCTTTTTATGAAAAATATGAGGTTGATGATGATACTTCAAAACATATTTTACAAGCAAATGACTCATTCCAATCCATTGACATAGAAAATGCAGGTAAAGATGCTTGGAAAATATTAATTACCAGTGGAAATCAAAAAGTTAACAGGCCAGTATCAATAACTAAAATCGATTTTAAGAAAGACGGTTCAAAAAAATGTTACAGGGAATATATTTCTTTTCCGGGAATTGAAGAAAATAAATTCGATTTTGAGCTTGAAGGCGGACATATAGTTGGAGACAATTTAGATTTTGTGGTGAAAATGGCTAAGAAGGCGGGGGATGGAAAGGAGCAGTATATAGCGACCATTCCTTTGAAAAAAATTAAAACACCCTTAAAATAACTAAACTTGGAGGCAGTATGAGAAAATTAATCCAATTAATTTGGGGCATTTGCATTTGTATATGCTTAATAAATGCCAGGGAGCAATCCTTGAATGCTAAAGAATGTATTCAATACGGCTTGTCTGAAAATGGTGTTATTACGTTCTCTGGCAAAGGAACACTCACTTATTATGACCATTGTTCTCTGGCATGGGAAAAAAAAGAAAAGGTTAAGAAAATAGTCATTAGCGAGGGAATAACAGAATTGGAAGAACAAGCGCTGGCTGGTTTCTCCAATGTAGAAAGTATAGTTTTTCCAGATTCATTGACTAAAGTAGGAACAGAATGCTTTAGTAATTGCTATTTACTGAAAGAAATTGCATTTGGAAAAAATGTAAGAGAAATTGGAGAAAGTGCATTTTCTGGATGTGTTGCGCTGGAACATCTGACGATACCAGATGCAGTAACTAAAATAGGTGCGTATGCATTTTATGGTTGTAAAAGGTTAAAAGAATTGATCCTGCCTGCTTCTTTGAAATTATGGAAAAAAAGTGCTGTTAAGCATTGTCCGCAGCTGAAAAGGATTGTAAATCCTTCAAAAATTTCCTGTGAGATTGATACATATAAAGGGTTACGTATTTGGCGGGTAGGTGGCAGGAAGATTAGCGTAGTCCCCAAAGGGAAAACGGCAAGGGCCAAAGGGAAAATGATTCCTATTACTTATAAGCTGAAAGGTGGGAAAAAAAACGGAAAACTGCCAGAGGCTTATGAGTTTGGAACCCGTTTAAAAATACCTTTGAATGTGACAAAAAAGGGATATACAGCTGTTGCATGGTATTGTCAGGGAAGGAGCAGCAGTTCAGATATGACGTTTAATGTTGGACCCGAAGCGAAAAAAGTGATACTTACACCCTTCTGGTATAAATATAAAATTGAAAATAAAGAAAATGGTGCTGTTCATGCACATATTGAGATAGAAAATAAAGATTGGGCATATGACAGATATGAAATTAGATATTCTGAATCTGTAAATATGACAAATTCAAAGATTGCAACACTATCTCTGGATAAGGGAAATGTATCAAAGAAAATTACTGGTTTGAAGAAGGGGAAAACTTATTATTTTCAGTTTCGGGCTTATGTAGATGCCGAGTCTGGTGCAGGCTGCTGGGTAGGAAAACGGAAGGTCAAAATAGTAAGGTAAAATGAGGGTAAACATGACAAAGTATACAGCCGGGTAACCCTCTCCCTGTCACCGCATACAATATAATAACCAGACATACGTAAGGGTAATGTTCATTTGGACATTACCCTTTTTAGATCGGTGATGAAAGTATGGTATTATTGGGAATCCTTCTGCCCTTTATGGGAACAGCCGCGGGGGCGGCTTCAGTCTTATTCCTTAGAAACAAGATGAGTGACAAACTTCTGACGATCATGATGGGTTTTACCTCGGGGATTATGATGGCGGCGGCGGTCTGGTCTCTTCTGCTTCCGGCGATCGACATGTCTTCTTCTATGGGGAAGCTTGCTTTTCTGCCGGCGTCCGGCGGCTTTTTGGGAGGCGTGTTCTTCCTTTTGCTCCTGGACCGGGTGATCCCTCACATTCATGCTAAGACAAACCAGAAAGAGGGACCGGACAGCCAGTTAAAAAAGGTGACGATGATGGTGCTGGCGGTCACTCTGCACAACATTCCTGAGGGGATGGCTGTGGGAGTTGTCTTTTCCAACTGTATGACAGGAGAGGGAGCGGTGGTTACCATAGCGGGGGCGTTTCTTCTGGCTGTGGGCATCGCCCTCCAGAACATCCCGGAGGGGGCGATCATTTCCGTTCCCCTGAGAGGGTTTGGGAAAAGCAGGCGAAGAGCTTTTGGTTATGGCGTGTTGTCCGGCGTGGTAGAACCTATTGGGGCAGTATTTACCATTCTTCTCACAAAACAGATACAGAATCTTCTGCCGTTTTTACTGGCATTTGCCGCGGGGGCCATGGTATTTGTCATCATTGAAGAGCTGGTTCCGGAATCTTCGGGGGGAGAAGATTCGGATATGGGGACGATCGGTTTCGCAGTGGGATTTACGATCATGATGATATTGGACGTGGCACTTGGATAATTATCTTCGTAGGAGTTCTTTTTTGTCCAGGCAGCCATATACTGTATATAGAAAGTCCAAATGGGAGGAGAGAAATTTGCATGAATTATCTGCGGAAGATCATATATCTGAATGAATATCATGGGGGAGAGTATGGCAGCAGCATAGGCTTTGTGAAGTTATCTAAAAAGCAGACAAGACTTCGGATCGAGATTCAGTTGACAGGAAAAATATCACTGCACCGTCAGAAAATATATCTGCTCATAAAAAATAAGAATGTGGTAAATAAAATATTTGCCGATACGGTGGCAGAAGAGGGGACAAGAATCGATATCACTCTGGAGCAGCCGGCAGAAGATACGCTGAAAGGCGATATCATAGGGATTATCATTGGCACGGAAAATGAGATCACATGCGGTGGAACACAGGACCACAGCATCAATTTGCTTGATTACGTACATCCGGAAAAAGTGAGAGCAGCAGTGGAGACGCCAGAGGATATTCCAGAGGAGGCGCCGGACAAGATCCCGGAGCTTTCGGAGCAAAAGGCAGAAGGGGCAGAGATGATTTCCGAAGAGCCGGTTTCCGAAGAACCGGCCTCGGAAAAGGCGGTTTCGGAAGAACAGAAGATTCAGGAAACTACCGAAGTGCAGCCGGATGACAGGAAAGAGACCGGACAGGAAAACCATCAAGAGATTCAACATGAGACCCGGACGGAGGTGGAGCCGGAAGCTGACGAACCGGAAGAAGAGGAAGAGGAGATCGTTCAGATTGAGGTCGAAGCCGATCACGATGCGGCCTACGAGTTTCGGAAGATCTTTTCCTCCCATCCGGGGATGTATCCTTTTGATGATGATGAAATGGAAGTGTGTGTACAGATTTCCCCGGTGGATTTTTCAGATTTTCCCAAAGCATTCTGGCGGATGGGAAGCAATTCCTTTCTGCTTCAGGGGTATTATAATTACAGGCATCTGCTCCTGTCCCACACGAAGGAGAAGATCTACATAGGGATCCCAGGACAGTATCACAGGAGGGATAAATATCTGGCGGATATGTTTGGGTTCGGCAGATTTAAGGGAATACATAATAAGCAGATCCGGCTTGGGGATTTTGGATATTGGATGATGGAATTTGATATGCCTCAGCCGACGGACGGAGGAATGTGCTGCTCATAAAAAGGGAGACAGGGTTCAAATTCGCGCCATTGAGCAGGTTATGGTTTAACAACAGAAAAAGGAGCTCCCTGCACCAGCTTAGGTTGTAACTGTGGGTTACAGCTGGTTGCACAGGGAGCTCTTCTGTGCCAGACATTTCAAAAGGTAATGGCTGCTATGCTACGAGATGCCGTATTTTTCCATCCAGTATCCCACCTGAAGGAGATAGGCAAGCATCTGGGGACCAGCCATGAGCTGGCCGTACCAGGGCTTCCCGTAATCGCTGGGACTCTTTAGAAAAGCCTCAAGTTTGCGTCGGTCTACGATGCCGGACAGAGGGGAGTTGGTCCGATCCAACATCTCCATGAGCCGTCCTGCCAGAAGACGTTCATAGGCAGGATCATAGGTTTTAGGATAGGGACTCTTCTTGCGGTACAGGACGGAATCCGGGAGAAGACCTTTTCCGGCTTCCTGCAGAAGACTTTTTGTTCTTCCGTT
Source organism: uncultured Lachnoclostridium sp. (assembly GCA_947369165.1). GTDB lineage: Bacteria > Bacillota > Clostridia > Lachnospirales > Lachnospiraceae > Eubacterium_F. Next base: position 26,589 of record CANBKJ010000033.1, on the reverse strand, counting down.
ATGGCATTTCATCTCCCAGGGGATATTATAAACGTATCCCAGGATCCGTGGATCTGCAAAAGGAACTCTTGCCTCCAGACCAGAATACATGCTGGCGCGGTCCATGCGGTTGAGAAGCGTCATCATGAACCAGCGGACATTGAGCCATGCGATTTCACGGCGCCTTGCCTCCTCCGGGCTGTCCTCGCTGCAGCGGGGGGTTTGTTCCAGCGTATTCAGGTAGGCATGCTGGGAATATTCCTCCATTTGAAGATGATGGGCAAAATCATCCCTTAGCAGAGCCTTTCTTGCGGCCATATCCCATGACCAGGGAAAGGTGTTTTTGTTCCACATATCCTTTCTGTGGAACCAGGGATATCCGCCGAAAATCTCATCAGCACACTCACCAGTCAGTGCGACCTGATTTGATTTTGACACCAGCTCACAAAAATACAACATAGAAGATTCTACGTCTGCCATACAGGGGAAATCCCTGGCATCAACCGCTTTGTACAGATAATCTGCCTGGGTCTGGTTGTCGCATTCCAAAAAGGTGTGATGGCTTCCTATGTGTTCTGCCATTTCTGCGGCAAAAGGCCGGTCCAGAGAGGACTGGAAAGCGTTTGCCTGAAAGTTTTTCTGGTTATCTTTGAAGTCAAAAGAAAAGGTATTCAATGTCCGTCCCCGCTCTTTTAAATGTTTCTGACAGATGGCAGAGACCAGAGAACTGTCCAGTCCCCCGGACAAAAAGCTGCATATGGGGATATCCGATACCATCTGGCGCTGGATGCTGTCCTCGATCAGCCATTTTACTTTCTCCACTGTGTCTGGGTAAGAGTCCCTGTGGGGATGTGCTTCCAGCGACCAGAAGAAATGCTTCTGGCAGTTATAATAAGGAGCATTCGGAGCAGCTGAAAAGGTCAGGCATTCTCCGGGAAGAACCTCCCTCATATTTTTAAATCCGCCCTTTCCCGGAGTTCTCGCCGGTCCCAGGGCAAATATCTCATTCCAGCAGTCCCTGTCTGCTACCGCAGGTACGCCATAAGCAAAGATCGCCTTTGGTTCTGAGCCGAAAACCACAGTATCCTGATGTTCCTGATAAAAAAGGGGTTTTACTCCCATAGGATCTCTTGCCAGCAGCATTTCACCACTGTTGTGATCGTAGATGGAAAAAGCAAAAATCCCGTTTAATCTGGAAAAGAAGGCGGTTCCCATGGCGAGATAGCCGTTCAGGATTACCTCTGTGTCACATTTGGTGTTCCAGCGCAGTGAGTAGGAAGAAAGGCTGTTCCGGAGCTCATCAGTGTTGTAGATCTCACCATTGTATACAATGGTGGAAGTTCTGCCGTGAAAGGAAGCAGTCATAGGCTGGGCGCCCCCCTGGATATCCCGGATGGATAATCTGGTGTGGGCGAGACCGGCGTGGTTGTACAGAAGTACATGCCGGTCGTTCGGCCCCCTGTGGACAAGACAATCCCTCATTTTTTCTAGTGTGCCATACCATTTATTTTTCCTGTTTCTGCCTCCATATTCCGGGGCGAGAAAATCATATTTATTTTGATAAAAACCTGCGATACCGCACATTTGCTATGCTCCTTTCGGATTATTTCGGACAGGGACCCTGAATGACCGGCTGCAACTGGCAGCTGTTCAGAGCCTGGCTGATGGTATCAGTCAGGAATTCCATATGGGCGATCATAGAGTTTGGTTTTGCTTTATAATTATCCTGTCCAAAAGGAATAAAATAGATATTTTTTGTATTTAATAGTATTCCAATGTTTTTTAGATTCATTCCCAGAGCATCGTTGGTAGAGAGTGCGACTACCAATGGACGGTTGTTTCTGAGGTGTGCCTTCGCGGCCATGAGCACAGGCGTATCGGAGATACCATTAGCAAGCTTGGAAAGTGTATTTCCGGTACAGGGTGCGATGACCAAAATGTCAAAAAGTGCACCTGGTCCGATGGGTTCGGCGTCTGGGATCGTAGTGATTGGCTTTTTGCCGGTGATCTCCTCAGCGCGTTTTAGAAAATCCGCGCACTTGCCAAAGCGGCTGTCCGTAGAAGCGGCGTGATCGGAAAAGATCGGATACAGATTGGCTCCGGTCCCGGCCAGCTTCTGCAGCTCCTGAAACACTTTTTCATAAGTACAGTAGGAACCGGTGATGGCGATTCCAATATTCTTATTCGATAAATCTGCAGACATAATTCATTTCCTTTCTAAATATATTTATGGATGATAACTTCTATTTCACCCCACTCCCTAGAGTTGAAAGTGATGGCAGATCTCAGTGGCGATTAGACGTCCGGCTGTTTTGGGTGCATATTTTCCCGGAATTCCTGGGCAGTTGACCAGTTGTTGTGACAAAGGAAGGGGCAATGCCAGTGGACCGGAAGCGACCTGGAAGACGATGCAGTGTTCAGGGAAGTACTGCCACAGTTCATCCTCCAGAGGTTGTTCGGGAACCGTATTGATCAGTGTATTGATCTGTTTTAATCCGGGATGATCCTGGAACGCATTTTTGTCCGAAATGACTTTAAAATGATTCGACCGGGCGGCCTTTAAAGCGGCGGGATCCGTGTCGTAAATGTATATTTCCTCCGTAAAATTATGGAGGATTGCGGCGATCTCCCTGCCACATCTTCCGTAACCGATAATCAGAGTACGGAAGTCACCGGCAGAAAAGGAAGTCTGGGTAAACAAATGAACCAGAAGCCCTTCTGCAGTGAGCTTTGCATTTTTTTCTGCAAGGCCGGGAGCCGTAAGTACATCATAATATTTTATGCTATGGTCGGTGCACCAACGGGTGACAGTTTTTGGAAGAGATCCTCCTACCAGGATGTGGGAAGGAGTTAGAAGACCTAAAAAACTGTCGATATTTAGAGCCGGTTTCAGGGAAGTATTTATGAACTGTTGATCTTTGGTAAAGGGGATTCCGCAGATGATCAGACCAGAATCTGCGATTTCATCCCAGGAGGAACAGCATTGAGCGCCTTTTTTTCCCAATTCTGCGCACACGTATTCCATTCGCTCGTCCCCTGGGAGGACAGAGATTGATGGCTGCATGGGATCACTCCTGATAGAGTGTTTAAAAACAATATATGTCAGTTGTTTTTTGGGTGTGAAAATCTTGACATAAACATGAAAAACATATATACTTATTTTGTGTGAGAGGATGGCGGTACGCGCTGTCAGACTGCTCACATTTCTAAATATGCCGCCACAGGCGGCGTGGTTTTATGACTAAACACCGGGCTGTTGCTACTTCGTAGCTCTACCAGCCCGCCATCATTCGGAACTCCTGCACTGTTGTCGCATTGCTTCGTTCCTCATGATAGACGCTCGCACAATCATGGAAAATATTCATGTAAACATGATATTTCCATGACTCTGCTCGCTGTTTTAGTCATTTTATATTTGTTAAGATTTCCGTGCAGCCGGGGAGATAGCGGTGCCCTGTACCTGCAATCCGCTATAGCAGGGGTGTTGTCTTGCCTAGGGTCTTTCGATGAGGAGCTGCCCTTTATAAGTGGCGTTGACATTCGGGTCTTACGCAACAGGAACTTGTGAACCGTGTCAGGTCAGGAATGAAGCAGCACTAAGCAAACCTTCTTGTGTGTCGTAGGGGTGCCTGAATCGAGTTAACTGTAGAGGTAACGTCTTCTGAAATTGATTCGAAGCAGGGCGCACGGATTATTTTATTTTTTGTGGCTGGTGATCTGGAGAAGCACAGGGGTGCATTTATAACCATATCAGGGCCACCATTATTTTACGAGGTTGCCAAACATGGATAATAAAGCTCAATTAACACTAAACAGCATGAATTCTATAAGCAGTGGTACTCTACTGTACGAGAAGGGAGATCCTGTGGATTCCATCAGTCTTCTGGTCAAAGGAAGAGTCGAAGCGGTAGCCGGCGGTGTGTGCACCGTTCTGGCATCCGGAAATTTCCTTGGCATATGTGATGTGGAACGGGGGATGCACCAGTTTACATATACGGCAAAGGATGATGCCGTTGTTTTTGTATTGCCAGTCAACGGTCTGGACAGTGTGCGTAAATTATTAGTAGCTAAGCCGGAGTATTGTGGTCTTCTTGTTACTTCACTGAACTTTTTTATCACCGAGCTGTATAAAAGACAGACTCAGCTCAAGGGAGAATGCGTGAAGCTGCATGAATTTATCCTTCAGAATTATGAATTGTGTGATGAAGTCGGAAAGAGCAGTGATATTGCTGTAGAGACGGGAAATCCCCGGGAGAAGCTGGACAGATACTCCGGTGAAGAAATAACGTTGAATGATAAGACAGAGTATTATCTTCATTGTGGGAAGCTTCCCATCGAAGTTCAGAAAAAATATTTCAGCGGCAGTGATTACATCGCCTTATTTCATTTCCAGGAGCAGTGTCTGGTGATCCGGTCTTTGGTAAAGGGATGTTCATCTTATGGAAACAATCTGTTTAAATATTTCCGCAGCCTGATCATGGATGAGGACAGTGTCTTTAATACCATGGGTAAACTGGCGCTGGCTATGCTGGAAAAGGGAACAAAAAATGCATTGCTGGACCGTGCTGTGGATGAGGTCGTGGAAAAGATCAATGACACAGAGACTTATCTGGTAGAAAAAGCTGGATTGGAAATTGAGCTTGACAGAGAGCGGATGGAAAGGCTTTATTTCGCCCTATTATCCGGAGATGCGACTGGGGGAGAAGAGCGGGAAGACTTTGAGACGCCAGGGGTTGAGTTTTTATATGATTCTCTGGAGCAGATCACAGAGTATGCAACGGTTCATCTCAAGGTAAAGAGTGAATTTAAGGAAAATATTGGAAAGTTTATTGAATTAAAAGATAAATTTGAAAAGACGCCGGAGGCGACGGCCCTCAGAAAGCAGATTACATCTGGATTTTTTGAGATATATGAAGCGGTGGCGTTCCGAAGTTTTGGGGACAGAGACATACCTTTAGCGGTAAAACTGTTTTTGGATTATGGATTTGTCAGTGAAAAACTTTTGACAGAAGAAGAACTTCAGACTCTTCTGTCGCTGCGGCGTGAAAAATATAAAAAAGAAAATGGCTGCCGTGTCTATACGATGCGCAAGTGGCTGAAAGCAGTCTATGACGGCGTAAAGGAAGCTTCCAAGAACGAGTATGATATGGATTATGAAGAGACGCTGCGTCAGCTTGTGAAAGAAAAGAGATTGGAGAAAAAGGACGTTCCGGGAGAACTTGCGGATAAGGAAAAAAGAATGCGTTTTGAGTGCCAGAATCTTTTCCGCTATGCAGATCGTGTTGTCAGCGGAAATATCAGTGCCTTTGTTCCGGTGCTCTGTTCCGACGGCATATTTGGCAGCATAAGCAATTCTTATGTCACGGAGGCGAATATTAATGCGGCAGTGGAAAAGCTTGAGGAAGTGGATTATTCTATTTTTTACCGTGACCGCCTGGAAGCTTATGAAGAGATCGATGTTATGAAAGCCACGGTGATCGACCGTATTCCGCCGGATGTTATTTTGTTTCCAGTATATGGGAAGAATTGTATCATGTGGCAGGACATTACCGGAAAGCGGCGAAGCTCCAAAGGTCGTATCCTTATTCCGATTTTATTTGAAAAGGATCTGGAGATGGAGATGGTCAGAGCCCTTGCTGCTTTCCGTTGGGAAAAATGCCGGACCGATATGGGGAACCGATGGAACGATTTTCGGTATCCGTCCCTTACCAGTGAGTATACGGACTATCTGCAGTTTTACCGGAAGAACAGCGAGCTGACACAGGAGAGAAAGACAAAGATCCGGGCACAGCTGCAGCAGTGCAACAACAAGCACAAAGAGGTATTTGTGAAAGATTATATGGACTGGGTTCTGCGGGAAGCCAGAGGAGCGATGAAACTCAGCCGGGTGGCGAGAAATATTTTGTTTACTTACTGTCCGCTGTCGGCCGCAATATTTAAGAACTTAGAAGGGCAGACGGTGTATGCCGAGGCTGCGAAAAAGTATATTCGGGAGAACCGGGCAGCGCGGAAGAATCAGGAAATGCTGATCCATAAGTTTGAAAAGGAAGGAATCGAAATTCCAGAGGAAGTACAGAAAACATCCGAATATTTGAGAGGTTGAGTTCAGTCTGATACGGAGCAGAGCGTCTAGAAATGCTGATCCACAAGTTTGAAAAGGAAGGAATCGAAATTCCAGAGGAAGTACAGAAAACATCCGAATATTTGAGAGGTTGAGTTCAGTCTGATACGGAGCAGAGTGAGGTTGTTATGGGTAAATATAACTCAGCAGTACGATGTGCACAGATAAGAGAATTAATTGAAGAAAATCAGTATTTGGAGGCAATGGCAGAGATTGAAGAGATGGATTTTGAAAAGATTCCCTCCATTGCAGACATATATTTATTTGCGGACATTTTTCTTAAGGCAGAGAAACTGGATGTAGCGAAAGAGCTATATTATACCGTTTACCACAGGACAGCTTCCCGACCGGCACTGTATCGCCTGCTGATGCTTGTGATACAGATGGGAGACATAGAAGAGGCAAAGGATCTGTATCTTGCCTATGAGATTGTCGCAGGAATGACCCTTGATACCTATGAGCTGCGGTATCGTCTGGCAAAAGCAGAAGGTGAACCAAGAAGCCGGCTGATCGAGATTCTGGAACAGCTCAAAGAGGAAGAGTATACCGAGGAATGGGGATTTCAGCTAGCCAAGCTCTATGAGATCGAGGGGCGTAAACAGGATTGTATCTGGGAGTGTGAGGATCTGGAGCGCTGGTTTGGCAAAGGTTCTATCGTAGAGAAAGCGAAAGCATTAAAGAAAAAATGTAAAAGTCCATCCTGGGTGAGACCCCGGCAGGCAGAGATCCCGGAACCAGAAAAAGAAGAACCGGAACGGATATTATATGCACATGCTCCGGTTGCTGTGGAAAACATTATCCCAGAGCCGAAGGTACAGGTTCAGGAATCTCTTAATGAGATAGAGGAAGAACTTCCAGTCAGGAAAAAGAAAAAACCTGAACCGGTGACAGTGAAAGAGAAGGAAGAAGATCTTCCGGTTCAGGAAGAGGAGATGCCAGAGTCTCAGGCAGTAGAGGAAGAAGTGTCTCCTAAGGAGACAGTGACAGAAACAGAGCCTAAACTGGAACGCGAACCAGAGCCAGGGCCGAAGTCTGAATCTGAATCAGAATCGGAAGAAACAAAGGATCTGGAAGAAAGATCAAAAAATGGATTATTTCATAAGATTGTAAACTATTTTAAGATAGATCTGGATACTTTTATCGAAGAAGAGGAAGAATTTCCAGAGGAACTGGATACCTATAAACAGCAGTCTACTGCCGAGATCAATGTAAAGGCAGTTCTTGCTGAAGGGGTCGACCATGTATTGGAACAGACGCCGCACGTACCAGAGCGGGAAGTGCTGGATGTAGAAAAGACTAAGAAACTTCCTGTGGAGTCCCTTGATGACCGGCTTCAGGAGATCGAGGAGCACAAACAGGTGATTCGTCTGGAAGATACGATGAAACAGAGACAGAAGGCGATAAAGAGCCATCCTCTTGGAAAATCCTCCACGGAGGAGGTTCATGAGGATATCTCCAGAAATGGAATTGGTTATCTGACGCTAAAAGGGGCGATGCACCGCCTTCGCAGGGACGATGGGATCGTTCACTTTGCTCTGACAGGAGGGGCCGAGGGCATGTCTCTGGCAGTGGCGAAGAGACTATGTAAAGAATTGAAGAAGAATCAGTACTTCGAGGCAAAAAATATTGGTAAGATCGAGGCCGACAAACTGGATGAAGTGAATCTGGACGAGTGGGCAGAGAAGTTTATTGGGGGCTGTATGTATATATTGGATGCACCATCTCTTACAGATACAAGCGTCAACAATCTGGTTGCCCTTATGGACCGCTATGAAAAGCAGATTGTCATCCTGTTGGAAGGCAGTTATGATGAGATGGATAGTTTTTTGAATTATCACAGAGAATTTGAAAAAAGGATAACTTATAAAGTCAGGCTGTAGGCGGGGGCGGATATTGTAGTACATACAACCTGAAATGGGGGGATTAGTGTGAAAAATCCCGCTGATGCCAAAGAACTAAAGTTCTTGGATTTTTCACATAGCGAACATAGTTCGCTTTAGCTATTTGTTTCTGGGCGAAAGCAAATAGCTTTGTTCCGACACGAGAAACTCTTTGAGCTTTCTCGTGCGGTGCTTCGCGATAAATCGCTCAGAAAAGAGGATTTGATGGATAAACAGGAATGGAAACCGGGAAATATGCTGTACCCGGTACCGGCAGTTATGGTAAGCTGCTGCGATGAAAAAGAAATACCGAATATAATTACCGTAGCATGGACAGGGACCATTTGTTCCGATCCGGTTATGGTATCGATCTCCGTCAGACCGGAGCGCTATTCTTATGATATGATTAAAGAGACAGGAGAATTTGTGATCAATCTTACCACGAGAGAACTAACCCGGGCTACGGACTGGTGCGGGGTAAAATCCGGGAGAGATGTGGACAAATTCCGGGAGATGTCGTTGACACCAGGTCTGGCGCGCCATCTGGATTATGCGCCGATCATCGTAGAGAGTCCGGTAAATCTTGAGTGTAAAGTGAGGGAAATAAAAGAGCTGGGATCACACCACATGTTTATTGCCGAGGTTGTCGGGGTGCAGGTCAGTGAAAAATATTTAGATGAAAATGGTAAATTTTGGTTGAACCGCTCGGATCTTGTGGCGTATTCTCATGGAGAATACTTTGTTTTAGGGGAAAGAATTGGGAAATTTGGTTATTCTGTAAAGAAATGATAATATTTTCTTAATAAAAGTAAAGAAATTGACATTTTACAAAATCAAGATCTGTGATATACTATATTAGTGTTGCAGAATTGTTTTTAATGGATGGAGATTTATATATGAAACAATATATTATAAAGGGCGGACAGCCATTACGGGGAGAAGTGTTGATCGGCGGTGCAAAAAATGCCGCGTTGGGGATCATTGTAGCAGCCATTATGGCAAATGAACCAGTGACGATCGAAAATCTTCCTGATGTAGATGATGTCAGGGTGCTGCTGGATGCTGTAGAGGGAATTGGGGCGATTGTAGAGCGGTTTGACGCACACACTGTTCGTATTAATGGTGCGCTCATTAATGATGTCAATGTCGATGATGACTATATAAGGAAAATCAGGGGATCTTACTATTTGGTAGGAGCACTTTTAGGGAAATATCGCAAAGCGGTGGTGGCACTGCCAGGGGGATGCCAGATTGGCAGCCGTCCCATCGACCAGCACTTAAAGGGATTTGAACAGTTGGGGGCAAAAGTTACCATTCACAATGGAAAGATCGATGCCTGTGCAGAAAGACTCACAGGCAGTCATATATATCTGGATTGTCCCAGTGTAGGAGCTACCATAAATATTATGATGGCGGCCTGTATGGCAGAGGGAAAGACCATTATCGAAAATCCTGCCAAGGAACCGCATATCGTTGATGTGGCCAACTTCCTGAACAGCATGGGTGCCAATATAAAAGGCGCTGGTACGGATACCATCCGTATTCGTGGCGTGGAGAGTCTTCACGGCAGCGAATACTCTATTATACCAGATCAGATCGAAGCGGGGACTTATATGATGGCGGCAGCTGCCACCGGAGGGGATGTCTATATCCGAAATGTAATTCCCAAGCATCTTGAAGCTATTACGGCTAAGTTGATCGAAATCGGTGTAAGAGTTGAGGAGTACGATGACTGTGTGAGAGTTTATTCGGATCACAGACTAGGGTATGCCAACGTCAAAACCATGCCATATCCAGGTTTTCCTACCGATATGCAGCCCCAGATGGTGACATTGCTTGCCCTTTCCATGGGAGTGAGCATCGTAACTGAAACGATCTTTGAGACACGTTTCAAATATATCAGTGAGCTCCGGAGGATGGGTGCTAATATCAATGTAGAGGGAAATGCAGCGATTATTACCGGAGTTGAAGACTTTACCGGCGCTGTGGTGAGTGCACCGGATCTGCGTGCCGGGGCGGCCCTGGTGATCGCCGGGCTGGTGGCAGATGGATTTACGACCGTAGAACAGATACAATATATAGAGCGAGGATACGAAGACTTTGAGGAGAAGCTGAGAGGTTTGGGAGGAGTTATCGAAAAATTTGACGCCGAAGATGAGAGAGCGGTGAAAAAATTTAAACTTAAGGTAGGCTGATTCTATAAGTCAAATCCCCCGTACCGTTGTCATAAGCTGGTTCCAGACTAAAAAACGTCCATTCTATGAGTGGGCGTTCTATATTATCACATAGCCTGGAAATGGGTGGAAGGATACTTTTAAATATGCAGTGATCGTTTTGAAGGGGCACAAAAGGAGGAGAAAAAAATGCAAGGAAAAGTACAGCAGATATTGGATGAGGTAGGAAAGGTGATCCGTGGAAAGGATGAGGCGATCCGCCTTGTTTTGACAGCGATTCTTGCCAAAGGACATATTTTGATCGAAGACATTCCCGGGGTGGGAAAAACAACGTTGGCAGTAGCATTTTCCCGGGCTATGGAGCTGACGGAGAGACGTCTGCAGTTTACCCCGGACGTGCTTCCCAGTGATGTGGTGGGGTTTAATATGCTGGATGCCGACGGGGAGATGCAGTACAAGCCGGGAGCGATCCTTTGCAATCTGCTCCTGGCAGATGAGATCAACCGTACTTCCACCAAGACGCAGTCGGCGCTTCTGGAGGTAATGGAAGAAGGACAGGTTACGGTAGACGGCGTGACGAGACAGCTGCCCAATCCTTTTGTTGTTGTGGCTACGCAGAATCCGGTGGGATCTGCCGGTACCCAGATGCTTCCGGAATCCCAGCTGGATCGTTTTATGATCCGGATTTCCATGGGATATCCGGAGATGGAAGAGGAGATGCGTCTGATCAAGGAGCGCCAGGAAGTGAATCCCATTGACTACATACAGGAGATTATTACCAAGCAGGAGTTATTGGAAATGCAGGAGCAGGTGCGTTCGGTATTCGTAGATGATAAGGTACTGAAGTATCTGTCGAAGATCGTGGTTGCCACGAGAAATCATTCTATGCTGTCTCTGGGAATCAGTCCCAGGGGAACTCTTGCCTTTGTGGACATGTCAAAAGGACATGCTTTCATGAGTGGAAGGGATTATGTGCTGCCGGAGGATGTAAAAAAGGTTGCAAAAGCGGTTCTTGCCCACCGCCTTCTTTTGAACGGAAAGGCGCGTATGAGCCATGTGACAGCGGAAGATATCGTAGGTGAGATTGTAGAGAAAACCCAGGCACCGAAACTGTAATCCAGGTACTTTACGTAGTATCTGTGGTTTGACACCGGATCACCGGTGGAGAAGAACAGGAGTGTTACAGAACTTACAGATGGGAGGTGCCGGGATGACTTTTGGTACTCTGATTTATTTTTTCATATTATTGACGGGTCTCCTTATTTCAGTGGTATGCCTGCAATACGGTACCGTAGCAGTGATGGGGGCTTTGATCATCGTGCCTGTGTTTATGCTGGCATTTCTTATTGTCATGCGCTACCATACGACTGTGGAGATAGAGTGCAAAAATCCCTTGGCAGAAAAAGACTCTATGGAAAAACCGGCGCGGGCGACGATTGCCTTGTCGGTGGAAAATAATGGAAGATTTCTTCCGATTTCTAAGGGGATCGCCTGGGTTCGCTATGAGAACTTTTTTTCCGGAGAAAAGGGAAATATGAAAGTGAGGTTCTCTGTTGATACGGGAAAACGTAGAGGACGAAGGATTCCTGTGGTGATTCATCACTGCGGCAACGTGTCGATCCAGGTGGAGAAAGTCCGGATCTACGACTATCTCAACCTTTTTGCCACCACAATTGGGAAAAATTATGAAGTACAGGATGTGCTTGTCATGCCTCCGTTAAAAGAGATCTACCTTGGAAAAGACCGCTGGTATAACGAGACAAATGAGGACAGTGACCGTTTTTCCCTGTACAAAAAAGGAGATGATCCCTCCGAGATCTTTGATATCCGGGATTTTAAGGATGGTGACCGGATCCAGCAGATCCACTGGAAGCTCAGCAGCAAGGCGGGACACTATATGGTAAAGGATGGGAGTCTTCCCCTGGCAAAAGCGGTACATATTTTTCTGGACCTGTGTGCCGGGGATGCGCAGATGGCAGATCTGCTCGTACAGGGCATATATTCCGTATCCATGGAATTGATGGCGCAGGGAGTACCGCAGCACTATATCTGGTATGATAACATCAATGAGATCATACAGGAAAAGCTGATCGAGCATGAAGAGGAACTTTTCTGGATGTTCGAGGATTTGTTTAAATGCAGGACTACGAAAGATCCCGGAGAACTGATCCGGGCATACATCGAGTGGGAAGAAGGACGTCCCAAGGAGTCGGGGCTTTATCTCACGGTTGCGGATCATCCGGGATCGGATCTGGATGGACTCGGGATCGGTGAGCTGATGGTTCTTGATTTACGGGAGGATTAGGAGGTACCATTATGAAAAACGGCAGAATAGTGAATTTCATATTGGAGATCAGCCAGGTGTTTCTTGTGTTTCTGGGGGTATACTCAGCAGTAATGTGCGCAGCGCTAAGCCTTTCACTGCCGGTGAACCGCATGGCGGCGACGCTGGTACTTCTCAGTGCCGCGTTTTTATTTTATGGTCTGTTCACGGTGCTGGAAACTTTTCATCATGGGAAATTTTATGGAATGCTTGGCATTACCGCATTTGTGATCCTGGTTATTCTCCGGTTTCGTATCGTTCTGCTGAAGGGTGCCGTAACAATCATCAATACATATCTGAAGGAGTTTATGAATTATACCCAGAGTAATATTACTCTGTTATCCGGGAAAGGATTTGCCGGGGAAAGTGCGGGCCTGGAGTACTGTACGACTCTTGTCATGATACTTATCGCCGGCTATCTCATCGCGTTGATTAGCAGCTGTTTTTACCGGAAGAGACGGTCTTCGGTCTATATGGGAGCTACCATACTTTTCTTTTTGGTACCGGTATCAGTGGGAAAGATCGGATATTTTTCCAATGTAATTACATATATCTTTGCCTCCATGGCGGTGGTGGGAACCCGTTTTCTTCGTTCCGATACCACGGATAAAAGGATGCGCCAGAAGCTATCTCTGGTTTTGACAGGAGTTGGTGTGGCAGCGGGCTTGGTGACATGGCTGTTTTTACCACCACAGAGATACGATGCCAATATGGATCAGATTGTGGAGATCAAAAATTCTGCCCTTGCCCTCACGACATGGGAAAAGGAAGACCTTATGACATGGTTCCGGGAATATTTCAGCGGTGATGTTATGGAATATGGTAAGATTGGCAGAAAGAACAGTGTCAAACGAAGCGGAAAGAAGCTGTTGAAGATCAGCGGTGATTTTGACACAAATCATGGTTTATATCTGAAAGGCTATACAGGTGCTGTGTATTCAGACAATCGGTGGCGCCAGATCAAGGATGATGACGGGCAGTTCGAGAAGGAACGGGACCAGCTGGCAGCGGATGGATTGTCTGTGGACAACTGGCATACAGTTCTCCGAAACCAGATCGGTGACAGCCAGACCACAGGAAATGATAAGCTGTGGTCTTCGGGAAAGCTCACTATCCGTAACCTGGCTTTTGGATATGGAAATTATATCATTCCCTACTTCCCCACCACTTCTTTTTTCTCTACCGGTGGGCGGATGGAGAACACCGTCCCTGGGATTCAGTATGAGACGGAGTATTTTCCATTTCTTTGCACAGAGTTAAAGAACGGTGTGGCGGCCAACAGCTATCGTCTTGCGGCCAACGAATTCTGGGTGAATTCTCAGGCGAACCGGGAGCGGCTGGAAAATTTTGCGAAGAAATATTATACCAGTGTTCCTGATGAAGTATCTGGGATTGTGGATCAGTATAAGAATTATTTAAATTCCCAGAATGGGCTTCTGGACCAATATAATCAGGGAACAGCTTCCCTATATCAGATCATCGAGGAGACTCGCAACTTTATTATGAATGATACAGAGTATACTCTTTCACCGGGAAAGACGCCGGGGGATGAGGAGGCAGTACAGTATTTTCTTGTCTCCAATAAAAAGGGGTACAGCAGTCACTATGCCACAGCGGCGGCGGTGCTGCTGAGGAGTATCGGGATTCCAGCACGATATGCTGAGGGGGTATATATCAGCAAGGAAAAGCTGGCAGATGTGAGAAATGTGACAACAGAGATTGAGGTGACCGATAAAAACCTTCATGCCTGGGCAGAGGTGTACCAGGAAAATTACGGATTTGTTCCTTTTGAATTCACACCGGGGATTGGTGAGGAAGACGCAGAGGAGTCCCAGGTGACGGAGGAAGATGACAACAATAATGGCACCAATCAGGGCCAGAATCAGGGAGGAGCAGATGCCGCTTCACCCCAGATGCCTACGCCAACTCCGGAAGATAATGAAATGGAATTTGAAAATATCGAGACAGATAATTATAATCACGATAAGGATGAAGATGAAGCAGAGGATGCCAAACCTGAACCGGAAGCTAAGAAAGACAGGACAAAGGAAGAAGCCTCAGGCAGCATGGTATGGTGGAAGGTTCTTCTCTGGATTCTGCTTGGACTGGTTCTATTTGTTGCAGCGGCAGAGGGACAGCGTCGCCTGAGATTCCTTATTTTTGAAAAAAATATAAAAAAGAAGAAACATGGCAGGCAGATCATCGTATATTATCGGCATCTGGAACCGGTGCTGAATCATGCTGGGATCCGCTACCGTGGGCAGAGTGTAGAAGAATTTGCTGAAATGATCTCGCAAACCTATGGAATGAAACAGGAGGAAGCATATGAATTTGTGTCCATCGTATTTTGTGCAAGTTTCAGCGCAAAAGTTTTTGACCGGGAAGAGATGCTTCGATTCTGGAAATTATGCCGCCTGATCCGCCATAAGATCTATGCCGGTCAGCGGGGTATAAAAAAACTGTATTATATGTATGTTTATTGTCTATAACCCAATAGAACCAAATATCCAGCCTGGTTATGTGCCAGGCTGGAACAGAGTCAGGCATTAAAAAAGGTGCGGCTGAAAAACGGGCATCTCTGAAGAATCACAAGTGATTCTTCGCTCCGCACATCGAGAACTTTCCTATAGAATAAAAAAGAATCCCGAACCAATCAGTGGAAACTAGTTAAGTTTCCGACAAATTGGTTTGGGATTCTTCTATTCTACACGATGCTTGAGGATGATTTCTTCAAAACGACGGTTGGAAGCCTGCATCTCCGCTTCGGTTTCGAGGATCTCAATCTCTGAGTTCTCCTGATCCAGCTCTTCCAGAAGGTCGAATAGATCATCATCTGTAAAAAATGTCTCCATGTGCCCTCCTTGTTCTACCGCTTGTTGTATACACAGTGTAGCACATCTGGCGGGTATAAACAAGAGAATTCTAAGAGTTTATAACTATTTTACTTTTTCTGAATGAGGAAGGCTGATCCGGCAGAACCGCCTCATAAACTGCTTGTAATTGAAAGGAATCAGCGGATAAATATAGCTTTTTCCAGAAATTGTCTTATTGCGCACGATGCAGAGGATCGTGATAAAAATGCCTGCGACATAACCATATACATGGAAGGCTGCTGTCAGGCAGATCAGTATAAGCCGCATAAATTTTAGGGCATAGCCGAGCTCAAAACTCACCTGCGTGTAGTTGGCGACAGCTACGAATGCCATGTAGAGCATGATCTCGGAGTTGAACCAGCCGGAACTAACGGTATAATCTCCCAGAACAATGCCGGCTACGACACTGAGGGGTGTACTGAACATAGTAGGTGTGTTTAGAGAAGCCAGGCGCAGACCGTCAATGGCGAATTCCAGTATGAGCAGCTGCATAAAGATCGGTATATTTATGGGGTCTTCAATAACAATAAAGGAAAGGCATTGCGGGATCCACTCCGGTTTCATAAATAGCAGCAAAAAGGTAGGTGTCAGCAGTACGGCGAGGATGTTGATGATGATCCTGGAGATCCTCAGATAAGTGCCGGTAACCGGAGGAAAATAGTAATCATCTGCATCTTCGATAATATCAAAGACAGATGTCGGAAGAATCATTGCCGACGGGGAGGTGTCTACCAGAAGCACTATACTGCCCTCTAAGATGCTGGCAGCAGTGGTGTCTGGACGTTCCGTAAACTTGAATTTTGGAAAGGGATTGTACCATTTGTGCTGATAAAGGCATTCGGCCAGGCTTTCCTGATTCATGGTCAGGGCGTCTATATCGATTTTGCTCAGCCGGTTTTTGATGTCTTGTAACATCTTAGGTTCCACCCTGTCAGACATATAGGCGAGAACTACGTCGGTTCGGGAACTGCGCCCTACCGTGTTCATTTCCATTACGAGTTTGGGGGAGCGGATACGGCGCCGGATCAGTGCGGTATTATACACAACGGTCTCTACAAAACCATCTTTGGACCCTCGCATAACCTTATCTTTTTCCGGTTCGTCCACACCTCTGGCAGGATACGTCCGGAAATCCATGGCCAGAAATTTATCATAGCCATCGATCATCAGAATCGGAACGCCGGACAGTGTTCTCTGAATCAGATTATTTTCGTCTGAAATGAGGTCAATTTCCCCATAAGGAAGAGCATTTTTTAGAAAATCATGGGCTGTCTCCGGCATTTGTTCCGGGGTTAGTTTGTAAAGATATTCTAATATCTTTTCCATAACTTCATCTTTACAGAAGCCATCAATAAAATAAAAACAAGCCGCTCGGCCACCTATCGTCACCACCCTGTAGATCAGATCGAAACTTTTGTCCACCTGAAAAAGTTCGTCAATCATTTTTTTATTTGTGTTAAAATCTTTGGAAAAAGTCTCAGACATCCGTGCTGCCTCCTCTGATGATTTTGTTTTTCTGATTTATTATGACCAGCCGCAAATTAAATATACTTGTTTATGAAAAATATTGCTTTATTTGTAAAAATTTTATATAATGTAGGAAAGAGCTCAAAGGAGGAATTGGTCGGCATGAGTATTATTCAGGTGGATAAAATCAGGTGTGTAGGGTGTAATGCCTGCGTAAGGGCTTGCCCGGTGGGGGATGCCAATGTGGCAAAGATGGATGATGAGGGTAATCTTAGGATTAGGATAGACGATGAAAAATGTATCAAATGTGGAGCCTGTATTCAAGCATGTTCTCATGATGCCAGGACATTTGAGGATGACATCGAGGCATTTATGAAAGATTTGAAGAGTGGGGGAGAGATCGCTGTCATCGCGGCACCATCTGTGAAAGTTGCCTTTGACGGAAATTGGCGTCATGCGCTGCAGTGGCTGCGCAATCAGGGGATCAAAAAGATATATGACGTATCGTTTGGAGCGGATATCTGTACCTGGGCACATTTGAGATATTTGAAAAAACATTCCGGCGAAAAATTGATTTCACAGCCCTGTGCGGCAGTGGTGAATTATGTGCTCCGCCACAGACCAGAATTGATTTCACATCTGTCTCCGATACATAGCCCGATGCTTTGTCTGGCGGTATACATGCGAAAGGTACTGAACTTTAAGGGCAGGATAGCGGCGCTCTCGCCATGTATTGCAAAAATTGATGAATTTCGGGAGACAGGACTGGTAGATTATAATGTTACCATGGATCATCTGAAAAAATATTTTGACAGGGAGAATGTAAATCTTCCTGAGATTAAGATCTACAGTGAGTTTGAATTTGATGACTACCAGGGATTAGAGGGTGCGATCTATCCGAAGCCGGGTGGTTTGATGAATAACCTGTTGTATCACGAGCCCAATATGAATGTCATCACATCTGAGGGAACAGAAAAATTATATCGCGAACTGGATATCTATATCGAACAGGATCAACGGTGTTTACCAGATGTATTTGATGTACTGAATTGTGAAAACGGCTGTAACGGAGGACCTGCGATCGGGGTAGATTATCAGCGTTTTGCCATGAATGACATCATGCACGATGTAGAGATGTATGCCCACAAAAAGAGGGTTTCTGAGAGGAAGAAGACCAGAAAGGGCAGCGAGGATAAGCAATTTGCGGAATTTGACAAAACTCTTGTGCTGGATGATTTTATAAGAACCTATGAAGCCCATCGGGTTGATACCTTGGAGGTATCCGAGGAGAGGATCGCCGAGGCATTTGCAGCTCTTGAAAAGCAGACACAGGTGGAGAAACATTTTGACTGCCATGCCTGTGGATATAATTCATGCCGTGAGATGGCGATTGCCCTTGCCAGGGGAATTAACGAAAAAGAAAACTGCCATCAGTATATGATGAACAGCATCAAGAAAGAACGCCAGAGAGTAACCGAGGTCAACAGCGAAGTTGTGGCTATGAATGAGGAGCTTATGGATATCTTTGGAGAGCTGACAAAGAGCATCGAGATGGTGAAGGAGCAGGCCGACTTCATTCGTGAATCCGGTAATCGCAGTTCTGCAGAGATGACAGCAGTGGCAGAACATATGTCAGGGCTCAATAAACTCAACCAGAATATCTCAAATTCCATACAGGACATCAACATGAATGTGGAGAAGTACAACCAGATGACAGAAGATGTAGAAAGTATTGCCGGAAAGATCAATCTTCTGTCCCTGAATGCAGCCATCGAGGCGGCAAGGGCTGGTGACGCGGGAAGAGGATTTTCTGTGGTTGCCACCAACATCCGTGATTTGTCCGAGAATTCAAAGGATGCCGTGGGAAGCGCCAGGGAGAACGACGAGGGAATTCACCAGGCCATTGACAGCATCAATAAAATCATTGACAACTTCAATGACGAGATCAAAGGACTAATGGATTCTGTGGAGGCGGCTGTGAGCCATATGGGCAATTCTTCTGAGAACAGCAGCATTATCCAAAGTTCTATGTTAGAGGTTTCCAAGACCGCTCAGAAGGTTCAGGAGGTAATAGAGAAGACAAACCACATTCTTGCGGAATGAAATTTTTGCTCATCCTGCGGTAGAGATTTTTCAGAGTGGAAAAAAGCAAGAGAAAATGACGTTTTCTGTTAGGGTGTGTCTGAAAACTGCTTTCTTCGTGCAGAACGTAGGAATGAGTTTTCAGACACACCCTGGTTTATAGTTTACAGGAATCGTCATTTTTATTTCGCTTAACGGCATGACGCTTGTGGTTGAGGAGTGATATGTGTGAAGTTATATAAAGCAGCTGGTTTTATAGGTTGACAAATATACAGCTGGCATTTAAAATTAGTATGCACAAGGATTAAGAAACACTGCTTTTCTTTAGAACAATGACGCAGTGTGGCAAAAGGTGTCAGGACACCAGAAAGAGAGGAAATTATGAGCATACCGGGTGACCCCATTATTCTGCTTAGTTATACCAACACACAGCTGAGGGATCAATTCGCTACCCTGGAGGAATTTTGCAGGACAAATGATATTGACGAGGAAACCTTGAGGGAGAATCTTGGCAGTCTGGACTATCATTATGATGAGGTGACAAATCAGTTCATATAATATACATGGATATTGAACATATTACATTTAAACATGAGATAAAAATCGAAGATTATAACGAGCTGCGGGGCAGCGTGGATTTTATACGGATTACACCGAAGCGTGCGGCGTGTGCCCTGGCAAATTCGCTGTATAAGATCGTAGCCATGGACGGGGAAATTCCCGTGGGCATGGCGCGGGTAGTAGGAGATGGCGGATATGTATTTTTTATCTGTGATGTGATCGTGCATCCGAAGTATCAGTCCAGAGGGCTGGGAAGAAAAATCATAGAACATGTGCTGGACTGGCTGGAAAGCCAGGTGGAGGTGGGAGAGACCATCATGGTCAATCTTATGTCTGCCATGAATAAGGAATGTTTTTATAAGAAGCTTGGTTTTCATCAGAGGCCCTTTGGCAATCATGGTTCTGGCATGTCGAAGTGGATTAGCAGACAGGAAGAAAAAGGAGATGGGTGATTTTGTATGAATATAAAGACAGAGTGTCTTACAGCAGAATCGATACAGAAGGGAAGATCAAAGTACATGCGGTAGTAAATGCCCTTCAGGACTGCTGCCTGTTCCACAGTGAAGAGGTGGGGCGTTCCTGCATGGATCTGAGAGAGGATGCCCATGCATGGCTTGTGAATTCCTGGAATATCGTATTTAAGAGGCGTCCTTTCATGGGGGAAGAATTTGTGGTGCGCACCTGGCCTTACCGGTTCCGGGGTGTTTTTGGCATGCGAAATTTTCTAATGGAGAGCATGGAGGGAGAGACTCTTGCTTATGCCGATTCCCAGTGGTTCTATTTCAATCACAAAACTGGAAAACCAATTCGTGCCAGCCGGGAGGAAGTAGAGCCTTTTGGAATGGGAGAGCCCTATCCCATGGAATACAAATCAAGAAAGGTTGCCTACCCGGAGGATATGGAATGTGTCGGCATGGTAAAAATGTGCGAAAATCATCTGGACACCAACTGGCATGTAAACAATGGAGAATATATCCGGATCGCAGCGGATTATCTGCCACAGGGATATCAGGTGGATGAACTGCGGGCAGAATATCGGCTGGCAGCTAAGCTTGGCGATGAGGTTCACATCTATACGAAGGAAGAAGAGGGCTGCTTTTATGTGGTGATGACGGATAAAGAAAAATCTCCCTATGTGATCACTTGTTTTTCCGGTAAAAGAAAAGTATTGTAGACAATGAAAGGATAAGGATAACATTAAATGAAATTAGAGGAAAAGCTGCTGGGGAGAGTCTCCAGATTATATGTCACTCGATTTACGGCAAACGGGATTTATCTGGGCTCTTATGAACAGCCGGATTTTGGCGTGCTCCTGCCGAACAACCAGGTCCCGGAGGGAGTGAAAAAAGGAGATATATTATCCGTATTTATCTACCGGGATTCGGAGGACCGCCTGATCGCCACCATGGAGAAACCCTATATTTTTCTGGGAGAGATGGCGAGACTCCGGGTGACGGATGTGACAAACATCGGCGCATTTTTGGATTGGGGACTGGCGAAAGATCTGTTTTTGCCCTTTAAAGAACAGACACACCGGGTAAAAAGAGGGGAAGAAGTTTTGGCAGCGCTCTACATCGACAAGAGCAGCCGGCTTTGTGCCACGATGCACATCTATGAGTATCTGTCCACCGGAGGCGAGTTTCAGAAAGGCGACCATGTGGAGGGGGTGGTATATCAGATCACGGATTCCTTTGGGGCTTTTGTAGCGGTACAGGACAAGTATTCTGCGCTGATTCCCCACAATGAAATGAACCGGGAGCTTCATGTGGGTGACACTCTTCAGGCAAGGATCAAAGAAGTCCGGGAGGATGGCAAGCTTACACTGAGCCTGCAGGAAAAAGTAAAAGTTCAGATGGGCATGGACGCGGAGGTTATATTGGAAAAATTGGACGCGGCGGGAGGAAGCCTGCCCTTTCATGACAAGACTTCGCCGGAGATCATTAAAAGAGAGTTCCGCATGAGTAAAAATGCCTTTAAGCGGGCGATCGGACGGTTGATGAAACAGAACCGCATCGAGATTCTTGAGGATGGGATCCGGCTTCTGTAGAACGGAAGCTATACAGGTCGTGTCTATATAAACTAATCCAAAAGTTAGGAGTTCCAGAAGGAATGAAGGATATCTTTCATTCCTTTTTTATTTGTGATATCATAGGGGATCCATTCCCTGGGGAAAAGCTCCAAATAGTTTTTCTGTGCAAACCGTTCGTCCAACAGAAGGATCACACCTTTGTCTTTTGCAGTGCGGATTACCCTGCCGCCAGCTTGAAATACTTTGTTGATACCGGGATAGAGATAGGCATAGTGAAATCCGCTGCCCTTATGTACATCATAATAACTTTTGAATAACTCCCGCTCGTTACAGACCTGGGGCAGACCAGTGCCCACAATGGCGGTGCCGATCAGCCGGTCCTCCTTTAGATCGATCCCCTCTCCAAAGATGCCTCCCATCACGCAGAAGCCAATAAGGGTGTCGGTATTTTTCGAGTCAAAGGCATTTAAAAACTCATCTTTCTCTGACTCCGTCATAGACGGGCCCTGTACGAGAATCCTAGTGCCTTCCGGTTGGTTCATCTGGCCGAGGACATGATTCAAAAAAGCATAGGAGGGGAAAAATACCATATAGTTTCCCTGCCGGGCTGCGGCGAATTCTTCGATATAACCTGCAATTTTCTTATATTCACTGGTACTTCGGCGGGTATATTTGCTGGTGACGTCATTGGCGATGATGATCCTCCGCTGATCACTGGTGAAGGAAGAACTGGCATATACCGCATAATCGTCCTCTGACGTGGAGAGCTGTTCTTTGTAATAGCGCACAGGCAGCAGGGTGGCGGAAAAAAGAGCGGTACCCCTGGCATAAGCAAGAGCCTCCGCCAGTCGTGCCGAAGGATCCATGCACTGGAGTTTGATTCGGAAATTCATGGATTCATCATAATCCGTATAGATCCGGTAACTGTCGTCCAGCAGATCATACATATTCAGAAAATGCCGCACATCAAAGAACAGGTTTAGTACCGTCTCCCGCTCTGGCAGATCTTTTACTTCTTTGGTAAAGAGTTCGTAGCTGTTGATCACCCGCATAAGCTGAAAACTAAAGGAGGAAATGTCCTCCAGAATCTCAAATTCATCACACTCCCGCTTCCATTCTAACATGGACTTATTGCATTTTTCCAAAGCCGCCACAAAGATCTTGATGATATATTTTACTTCCGGCGGATAATGATTGGCAGTCTCCGCATTCAGGATTCGTTTTACCTTGAGAAAATCTTCCTTGACCAGTACGGCGCTGTACATTTCCCTGGCGCGTTCTACCAGATTGTGGGCTTCGTCGATCAGGAAGATAAAACTATCTTTGTTTCCCTCTGAAAAAAAGCGCCGGAGATAAACATTGGGATCAAAGGCATAATTGTAGTCACAGATGATACTGTCGGCAAACAGAGAGGCATCCAGACACATTTCAAAGGGACATACCTGATGTTTCTCCGCATAGGCAAGAATCGTATCCCGGTCCATGTTCGTCTCGTGGATCAGCATATCGTAGACGCAGTCATTGACCCGGTCATAATGTCCCTTGGCATAGGGACAGGAGGCGGGACTGCATTCCGGGCGCCCCTCCAGAAAGCAGAGTTTCTCCTTTGCCGTAATGGTGAGATATTTGAAATTTAGATTCTGGGAGGAGAGCAGTTCAAAGCACTCCTGTGCCACCGTCCGGGTGATGGTCTTTGCTGTCAGGTAAAAGATCCGGTCTGCCAGTCCTTCCCCCATTGCCTTGACCGAAGGAAAAACGGTGGAGATCGTTTTCCCGACGCCGGTAGGTGCCTGAATAAAAATCTTTTTTTTATGCTCGATGGTTTTATAGACACAGGCGGCGAGATCCCTCTGCCCTTCCCGGTAGGGGAAGGGGAATTCCAGATCCCGGATGGTGCCATTTCTTTTCTGCTTCCAATCGTACTCATATATAGCCCAGGGCTCATAGCGGCTAATCAGATCTTCAAACCAGCTTCGTATCTCCAGACTGGTGTAGGTCTCCTTAAATCGGCGCTCTTCCTCCGACTCCAGGTGGCAGTAGGTCACCTGAACGGAGATGAACGCCGGATTTTCCCGCTCACAGATCATATAGGCATAGCACATTGCCTGCGCTTTGTGCACCAGAACCGGCTCCTTCAGCTGGTGGATATCCATATAGACGCCCTTGATCTCATCCACCATGATCTCCGATCCGTCCCGCAGTACTCCGTCAGCACGTCCCTCCACCTTTAGTTCAAAGGTGCTTCCGGATTCCCTGCTTTCCAATGTGACGCACGTAAATAAAGGCACCTCAGCCTCATATCCGATGCCCATCCGTTTTTGTATTTTTCGGTGAATCTTATTTCCCAGTGCCATAGCTTCTGTATTTTTTGTACCGAAGCCGGTAGAATTGATATCTCCCTCCCGGAAAATAAATTCTACCAGGTTGCGCACTGAAATTTTTACGGTGTTGACTTCCTTATTCATAAGATCATTATAACAAAATTCGTGGAAAATGTATAGCGGGAAGAATGTAAACCATAATTACGCATTTAAATTACTTGAAAAAAGACTGGGGAGATTGCAGACACAGGTTATGGTAGTAAAGAGAATTGTTAATATCTGGAAGAAAAGAAACTGGGCAGTTATGCAAAATGCAACAAGTTTCTTTGGGAGAAAAAAGAAAAACTGGGATGAATAATTGTGGAGCATTTTTCATATGTTGACAGTTTGTAAACGATAATTATTTAACGAACACTTGAAAAATTTATCCTTTCGCGATATGATAAATAAAAGTAATTAAAAAAAGGGCACTGTTTCATACAATTAATTCGTCTTCTAATAGAACGTGGCATTGTTACTGATGAACTAACAGAAAGAGCTGGCTTTATTGCAAACATATTGACCCGTTTTAGGCAAAACCAATATGTTTTGATTGAGAGCATAGAAAAGATATGTACGACCTTAGAGTGTAAGGTTAAAGATATTCTTGACTTAAATCAGAAAATAACACAGGAAGGTAAATGATATGAGTATTAGTGGCGAAGGACAAATGGTATTTACATTTGATAGTGACATATCCGTTGTAGAGACAACTGAAAAAATATACTCAGAGGTAGTCTTTGACTTTAATTCACTATTCAAAGTTCAATTAACAGAAGAAAAAATGAACAACAATAACTCAATGGCTATTCTCGGAGATAGTCTCACTGTTCTAAAAAAAATGAAAGACAAATCTGTTCAGCTTATATTTGCCGATGCTCCATATAATATTGGCAAAGACTTTGGTAACAACAGTGACAAATGGGAAAGTGTATATGCTTACTTAGAGTGGTGTAAATTATGGATTAATGAATGTATGCGCATCCTCACAGACAATGGTACAATGTATTTTATGACAGCAACACAGCATATGTCATATTTGGATGTATTTGCTTCAGAAAAGTATAATGTTTTATGTCGTATTATCTGGTCATATGATAGTTCAGGTGTTCAGTCAAAGAAAATATATGGTTCTCTCTATGAACCTATTTTGATGATAACAAAGAATAGCAAGACTTCATATGTTTTCAATCATGAAGATATTCTTGTTGAAGCAAAAACAGGAGCAAAGAGAAAACTGATTGATTATAGAAAAAATCCACCTCAACCATACAGTACGGAAAAAGTTCCAGGAAATGTTTGGAATTTTAGTCGAGTGAGGTTTAAGATGGATGAATACGAAAATCATCCGACACAAAAACCGGAAGCTTTAATGGAACGCATTATCAGAGCTTCATCCAATCCAGGAGATGTTGTTCTTGACCCATTCTCTGGCTCATTTACCACATCTGCTGTGGCAGTTCGTTTGGGGCGAGTTGGTGTTGGGATTGACCTGAATGAAGAGTACTATGAAATGGGATTAAGGCGTACAGGCATTGCAACGGAAAGAAACGGAAAGAGCCTTGCTAAAGTAAAAGCGCGCAAGACAAATGCAAAGTCAAAGTATGTAAGAGGTGAATGACATGAAAATTACTGAAACTTTTGTCTTGGATATTTTGAAAGCAGAATATCCAAAGGATTACCAAAAGATTTATGATAAAAGTCCTATGATCCAGTATTTGGACAAGAAAATGAAAGCTGTGCATGGCAATAGCAAGACCCGTAGAAGTCTGGCAAATATTTATGCAATTTACTCTATCCTCTATTTCTATCAAGATGATTTTTTCGGTAAGAAAGACGAATACCGCAAATTTGAGGGATATGATTATATGCGATTGTTCAATTACTATCGCAGTTTGTATGGTGGCAGTAAGTTACAGAACCATGCTTTGAACTCTCGTGTAAATGGAGAGTTTCACAACAAGATTAAGGATGCAGTTAATGACCTAATCATTATCAATAACGGAAAGTATCTCATTCATATTGATTACATCTATGTTGAGGGGTATGATATTAGCAAAGTCTCTTGTAAAATCATTGAACGATATATAGACCTTCTGATAGCGAAAGATCATGCTTTGATAAGCATATTGGAAGAATTGCGAGAACTGAAGAACTATTCCGATAAAAAAGCAAAAATCAGTGCGTTGCTCACTGAGGATGCAGAAGCTCGTATTTTTGAAATTATTAGCTATGCAATTCTGAAAAATCATTACAAGAACGTTACTGTTTTCTTTGGATATAGCAGAGAAACCATTGATGAAGTTGCCCTTGAGTTGTTCAAAACAGGAAGAACTAATGCAAATGATGGTGGCATTGATTTTGTAATGAGACCCGTGGGAAGATTTTTCCAAGTTACGGAAGTGAATAATTACGACAAATATCTTTTGGATATTGATAAGGTTATGCACTTCCCGATTAGCTTTGTAATCAAGACTAAACAGAACAAGAAAAATGTTCTAGCAGAGCTGGAACGATATATTGAACAGCGTTCAAGCGGTATGGCTGTGTTGGAAAAAAGATACCGCAAGGCTATTGAGGAAATCATTACAATCAATGAGCTTCAAATGTGGACCGAGGAACTTGATGATAAAGATATCGACGGAATTATTCGTGACATTGACATTTATTATAAACTTGAAATGAATATGGATGCAGAAGAATATTAGTAAATTAAAAAACTTAATTTATTTGGATTGTT